>NZ_JBFUCO010000025.1:0-54455 GCF_056405215.1 Arthrobacter sp. P1_H7
TGGGAACCACCCCGCTGGCCCGAGGACTGGCTGCCCCACATCCCGGCCACGGACACACGCCCGGAACCCGACACCGGCACAGGCTCCGATCAAGCCCCGCCCGAGGACCCGGACCCAGACCTGCCCACGGATCCGGACCCGGACCTGCCCCCGGACCCCTTCCCGGACTGGCACCAATTCACCGCCGGGCACCCACTGACCGATCCAGTACCGGAATACCGCCTGCTCCAATCCGTCTGAACGGCCAACCGTCAATGTCCGGGCCATCAGTCGCCGCCTGCAGGCCCTGTCCGCCACACCCGCGCGGGACTACGATTTTGCCTGGTGACCAAGCACGGGGTGACCATCACAGGCGGGGCAGACGTAGAGTGAGGAAAACGCTGTGACCGGAGGGACGAGGCTGAGCGGACCGCACTGGCGGCGAGTAGTGGCAGCCCTCGCTAACACGGACGCTCGGACCGCCTACGCGCAAATAGTGCTCGGCGCCAAGCTCCCCGACGTGCTTGCTGACCTGAATGACCACCGACGAAACCGGGCCACCGCCGCCCTGCTTGAGTCAGGGCTCGTGGAACGCAATGCCGCCAACGAACTGGAGGCACCCGAGGCGATCTTCCGCGACCTTCTAACACAGCAACCGCGGCGCCAGGCGCAAACCGGATTGGCCCGCTTCATGCGCTTGGGGAGGATCGAGAGGTATCCAGCCAACATGACGGAACGGCGGGAGCTCCTGGCTTGGATCGTCAGCGAAGCTATCGAGCCGGGCGAACACCTAACGGAAAAGCAGGTTAATGAACGGCTCCTCAGCTATTCCGATGACGTCGTGATGCTGCGCCGCTACATGATCGACTTCGGACTCTTGGAACGTACGGCCTCGGGTTCCTCATACTCCCGTCACGACGAAGCCTAGGACTGGAACCTGGCATTCTGACAGCCTCAAAACCTGTCCGAGCGCAGACGGGACGCAGTAGTCTCTTTTTGCCACCGGGTATAGATGCCACCGGGTACAGAAGGGCAGCTTTGCTGCCCGCCCAAAAGAAGAATGAGAGATGTAGGTCTATTTGGAAGATTTTCCAACAGTTGACCGGGACATGGTGCACGGTAGGGGACGGGGATGTCAGCGCCAGTCGTCGATCACGTAGGCGTCGGGGTGACTGTAGCCGGGCTCGTTGGGCCGGTGCATGGTCACGCCCTGCATTCCGGTATGGAAACCTCGGGCGACCATGCGCTGATAGGCATCCGGGCGGCCAAGGTTCATCCCGGCCTCGAGCTGACCCAGTCCGCGCTCGGCGGCCAGTTGCTCGCAGGCGTCGAGTAGTCGTTCGAATCTGTCACCGGCCTGCCGGCCGGGGCGTACGGCGCCGAACTTGACGAAGCACACATCCGCGCCGGCCTCCGTGCCCGGTCCGCAGTGACACACGGCCAGCCCGTCGAGTCCCGACTCGCCCGGCAGCAGCACGGTGTCCCCGGGTCCCTGCGCGTGCGTGGCCACGATCTCGCGTTCCAGGTCCAGCCCCTCGTACACGGCGTCGGTCAGGGCACGACAGGCGTTGAGGTAGTCGGGCCGCTCGGCGGCGGGCAGTTCGGCATACGTCACCCGGCCGGGCACCGCGCCGCGGGCTTCGACCGGCTTACGCATGACGGCGGTCAGGAATCGGGGCCAGAAGCCGTACCGGCGGTAGAGCTCGAGGTGTTTGGGACTGTGCGCGAAGGTGAACAGGCCGAGGTGGCTATTTCCCCAGGTCTCGAAGCAGCCCATGATCGGCTCCATAAGGCTTTTCCCGACGCCGTGGTCCCACAGGTCCGGACGCACGGTCAGCGGCCCGAAGAACCCGACGCTGCCCCAGTTGGCGGCGAAGTTCGATCCGGCGAGCTCGCCGTCGACCGTCGCGGCGAAGGCGGCGTGCGGATCGGCGGCAAAGCGAGTACGGACATAGTCGGCGGTCCCGAACGGATCGGGGATCCCGAGGAACGTCCCGAACGCCGCCCTGCAGATCTCGTCGGCGCGATCGAGGTCCGTTTCGCGCAGCGGGCGGACCGACACCGGGCCCCCGATACTCTTTCGCCCGGTTTCCTGTGCGGTCATGACTCTCTCCCTCCACGACGTGTTCCTGCCTCCAACCCGTGAGTTGGGTGGCCTCCTCCAGCACCCGCGCTTGCTCATCAAGATCCCCGCGCAGCCCCGAACCCTTGAGCTGACGGAAGCTATGCCTCAGTGCTCTGATAATGCTTTGCCCGTTCGTCGAGAACGGCGGTGGCCATGGCTAGGCGCCCGGGGAGCGGAACCAATGCCTCCCGGAGCCAGATGGTGTCCGAGTAGGCATGGAACCGGTCCGGATTTACATGCAGTTCCTCGACTACGGCCAACACTTGATTGTGAGCCGTAAGGTAACGTGCCGACGACAGGTGGTTCCGTCGCCGGTGCAGCTCCAAGCGCACGTCCATCTTGGCCAGATCGCGGGCCGCCTCTGCTTGGGCTCCTTCGTCAAAATCCAGCAATCCGAGCGGGGACCGGTCGTCGACTACGATGATCTGCTTGCTGTGCAGGTCTCCGTGGGACCACACCAGCGGATCCGGGGCCGTCCGAAGCAAATTCTTCGTCACATCCTCCGCTGCGGCCCGCAAGGCACTGACTTGAGGCGACATTTCCGGCACGTTTTCGAAGTGACGCAGCCAGCGGTTCACGCGTCGCCACAGATACGCTGCTTCCACCTCTGCTGAGCGGAGCGGCAGGCTGTTCAGAACGCTGCGCGCGGCGCTGCCGGGCGGGACGCTCAGCTGAGCGACCCACGAGCGCGCCCATTTCTCCCATGCCCGTGCGAACGATTCATCGCTGGTCGTGTAGTGATCCTCACTCAGCTCGTTCAAGGTCGGTCCCGGGACGGTGCTGAAAACGATGACGTCCTTGGCGCTGCGAAGGATCCTGGGGGTCGTGAAGGTGCCGGCGGCGTCCAGGAGAATGTTCACGCGTGCGCAGCGTTCGGCGGACGCGATGGCCTGCCCTGGCAGGAAAATCTTAATGTAACGGCCCTCCGCCCGGACCACCGCACGCCTGTGGGGCCGATACGTAATGAGTTCGCCTTCCTGCGCTTCCGCCCGCAAGGCGGGCAGTTCGGGATCGTCCAGCGGCACGAGTTCAAAGCGCCCCTGACGCAGATAGGCTCCACGGAGAGCGCGGGTCCGGCCCTGACTCACGACCTCCAGCACGTAGTTTCCTGGCTTCTTGTCGAACCAGGCCCGGCTGACTCGCCAAGTTGTGCCCGTAGCTTCGTCGGCATATTGCAGGACGGGCAGGTTCCAGCTCATCGGATCAGCTCCAAGTGCCGCTTCAGATTGTGTGACCAGCATGAACGAAGAGCATGAGGTCCAGATGAAGTGCGCATTAAGGAACCCTCATGAATGGACCGCCGTCGGATCGCTCTGGCTGAGTTGGACAGTCTGCAGAAGCTCTCGACGGCGGGATGCAGCGCAGAGTCCGCTACGGAAATCAGTGAGGAGATCCGCTTGGAAATCGCCACAATCAACCCAATTCGGGAAATCCAGGACCACAGGATTCTCAGCGGTCAGCCCGCGCCCTGGCCCTCGCGGGCCACCTCTTCCAGAATCCTGGCTGTCGGCGCTGCCGTCATCAGCTGCCCTATCACCTCTGGTTTGTCCCACACCTGGCTGCGCAACTTTTCCAGAAAGCCGGTCGCGGCGTCCTTGGTGTCGAAGTCAAGGAGCACGGCCACGCTGTTCTGGTCCTCGGCATCCCGGAACAAGCGGACAGACCGGGCGCCCGAGGCGGCGCGGCCTGCGGGATCGCTGTCGAAGACGTTCTTGAAAGCCTCGTAGTCCCGGACCGGATAGCTAATCTGCAGGGTGAACATCGTCGTTCCTTTCCCTCGGGCTGTG
This sequence comes from Arthrobacter sp. P1_H7, assembly GCF_056405215.1. Classification (NCBI taxonomy): domain Bacteria; kingdom Bacillati; phylum Actinomycetota; class Actinomycetes; order Micrococcales; family Micrococcaceae; genus Arthrobacter; species Arthrobacter sp. P1_H7. The sequence continues at coordinate 3,892 of NZ_JBFUCO010000025.1, forward strand.
TCAGGAACACGATAGGCCGACCAGCGCTATCCCGGTAGGGCCAGAGTGCGGCTTTGATCCGGTGCTGCGCCGCCCTCCATAAAAGCCATCCCTGAGTATCAGTTCAAGTGGGCGCCCATCACGAATGGCTGTTCCGCTGGTCCGCTGACACCGGGCGCCTTTGACCCGGTCGGTGACATTAGGCAGCACAGTCGCTACTTTGAAGACCGGACACAAGTGGCCTGGGCTCGGGCGCCGAAAGAAGGACTGAGTGGACAGTGATGCTGGTACGTGGTTTCTGAGCCGCGCTGAGCGGGGGAATTTGGCCACAGACGTACACGCGGGCGGTGCCGGATCGCCGCCGTGGTCGGAGGGCAATCTCGTACTGCCCCTGATTCATGGAGCGACCTACTTCGCCCGGCTGCACGAGGAGTTAACGGCTCTGCAGGCGGGAGACCGCGTGTGGTTCACCGACTGGCGTGGCGACGCCGACGAGCGGCTGCTGGCGGACGGACCGTCGATCGGCGACGTGCTCGCGGGGTTGGCCGGCGCGGGTGTGGAAGTGCGGGGCCTTGTCTGGAGATCCCACGGAGAGCGCGTGTCGGCCCCGATCAGCGGCCGGTCCAACGAGCTCCTGAGTCGTCAGGTCAACGACGCCGGCGGAGAGGTGCTTCTGGATCAGCGTGTACGCCTGTTTGGCTCCCATCACCAAAAAATCTTCGTCATCCGCCGTCGTGACAATCCGTCGCGGGACGTCGCGTTCGTTGGCGGGATCGACCTTTCCCACAGCCGTCGCGACGATGCCGACCACGCGGGAGACCCGCAAGCCGTGACCATGGATTCCCGGTACGGGAAACGACCGCCGTGGCACGATGCCGCCCTCGAACTGCGTGGCCCCGTGGTGGCAGATGTGCTGGCAGTGTTCGCTGAACGGTGGAACGACCCCCATCCCCTGGACCGACGCACCCCCTACCGGATGCTGCTGCAACGACTGGCCCGTATGCCCCGGCACCCCGAACCGCTCCCGGCCACTGCTCCTCCGCCACCGCCGGCGGGCCCCCACGCGGTGCAGCTGCTGCGCACCTACGGCGTTAGGCGTCCCCCGTTTCCGTTCGCGCCTGGTGGGGAGCGCAGCATTGCCCGCGCCTACACGAAAGCCTTCGCCCGTGCCCGCTCGCTGATCTACGTCGAGGATCAGTACCTGTGGTCGAAAGAGGTCGCAGCCGGAATCGCGGAGGCCCTCGACCGGAATCCCGACCTGAACGTGATCGCCGTCGTCCCCCGTTACCCCGACGCTGATGGGCCGCTCGCAGGGCCGGCGGCCCGGATCGGGCAACTGCGTGCCATCAGCATGCTGCGTCGGGTCGCGCCCGACAGGGTCGGCGTGTTCGACCTGGAGAACCGCGCGGGAACTCCGATCTATGTCCACGCCAAGATTTGCATCATCGACGACGCCTGGTTCACCTGCGGCTCAGACAACTTCAACCGCCGGTCCTGGACCAACGACAGCGAGCTCACCTGCGCCGTATTCGACACGACTGTCGAAAACCGGGACGCGGCCGGCACTGACAACAGCCACGACACTTTCCGGCCTTTGGCTCGCGGGCTCCGGCTCCAACTCTGGGCCGAACACTTGGGCCTGGACCAGAACGACCCCCGGCTCGTCGACCCGGCGGCCGGGCTCAAACTTTGGAATACCACCGCAGACACTCTCGACCGCTGGCATGAAACCGGCCGGGGCTCACCCCGACCCGCCGGACACGTGCGCCACCACACGCCAGAGCCGGTGTCGCCGCGCCAACGCATCTGGGCAGATCCGATGAGCCGCCTCCTCATGGACCCAGACGGCCGCCCCCGCCGGCTGCGCGGCACTACCCAGTTCTAGGCACAAAGCTGACGGCCGCGAACCAGCAGAACGCCTGAACGACTCCGGGGACCGCAGCCCCGCCACGCCGCTGCGTCTTCGCCTCAGCCTTCGTGCATCCCAGGCAAACGACGGCGAGCACCACGCCGCAGCGGCAGCCCTCCTCGTCGTCGTGACTTCTGTACTCAACGGCTATAACCTGACCGGCGACGATCCGGTGCAAATTGAACCGCGTTCTCCGCCTCATCGATGTGCAGAGCTTGAATATTTCAATCTTAAGGAGGAGCTGCCGATGTCCACGCTGAGCAAGGCTGCGCCAGACGTACTCCAGCGCTACTACCGGATCCTGGCCGCGGGCATAGATGCGTTCGACCCCGACGGCGAGCTGCGCACTTTGCTCGTCGATGACCTCGAATTTGAAGGTCCGATCGCAGGGAAGCGCACAGGGGCCGCCGGATTCTGCCAAGGCGTAAAAGGCTTCATCTCCACGATGTCGGACCTTGAGATCATCCAAGAGGTCCACGGCTCAGATGGCTCCGCGATACTCTACGACGCCCGCATGCCGGCCGGGATTGTCCGGCTCGCAGAGTTCTTCCGCTTCGACAACGGCAAGATCTCGATACTCCGGATCCACTACGATCCCGCCGACTACGTACGACAAGGCGGCCGCTGATCTTCCTCCCCGCCCGAGGCAGACGCCGCCGGCGTCGCGGAATCATTCAGCCTAAATCCGTCCGCGGCGTCCCGACAGACCCCCCATAATTGCCCCGATGCGATGGAACAGCGCCGCCGGGGAACCACCCGGCGGACAACCACCTCGGAACTGTCACCACGCCGGCGCCCTTGCTCTCCCCGGCCGCTGCGCGTATGAGAGAAGCATGGGTTCGCGACGAGACGTCCTCCGCGGACGCGTGGCGGTGGTGACTGGCTCGACGCGCGGCCTGGGGTTGGCTATGGCCCGGTTGCTGGGGCATCAGGGTGCGACCGTGGTGCTGGCGTCCAGGTCGGGCGCCGACGTCGAGGCCGCCGTCGAGCGGCTGCATGCGGAAGGCATCGCGGCGTCCGGGCGTCAGTGCGACACCGGCGAGCTGGCCGACGTCGAGGCCCTGCGCGACGAGGCCCTTAGCCGCGGGACGCTCGACATCTGGGTCAACAACGCCGGAGCTTCCGGTGTCTTCGGGCCGACGGCGTCCACACCGGTCGAGGACTTCACGCGAGTGGTGCGCACGAACATCCTCGGCACGTTCCACGGGTCGAGGGTGGCGTTGCCGGTGTTCATCGGCCAAGGTCGCGGCGACCTCGTCAACGTGTACGGCCACGGCGACCAGGGGCCGGTAGCGCTGCAGAACGCGTACGCGTCAAGCAAGCGTTGGGTGCGCCACTTCACCGAGACGTTGCGGGTGGAGACCAAGGGCACCGGCGTCCGGGTGCATGGCATGAATCCGGGCCTGGTGATCACGGACATGCTGGGGCACGTCACGTCCCAGCCCGGGTACGAGCATCGACTGGGCGGGCTGCAGGTCGTCGTCGGCCTATGGGGGCAGACCCCTGACGACGCCGCGCGGCCGCTGCTGGACCTGGTAACGTCGGACGCCGCCGAGTTCCGGTATCTGACCAAGACGACCATGGTGACCCGCGGGGTGCGCAACGTGCTGGCCGGACGCCTCCGTCGCGCCAAGCGCATGCCCCTGGACATCACCGTCCTGGACACGAACCGCAAGGGCTGACGGGTCCGCGTCAAAAGCGGCTCCGTAGCCACTCCCCCCGCCGGTGAACCGTCCGTCAGCACCGTCCGTCCGCCCATGCGAAGGCTCAGTAGGTGTAAAAACCCTCGCCCGTCTCGACGCCGAGCTTGCCCTGGTCGATGTAGTTGTCCTTGAGGTACCGAGCGAAGGCCTGGGATCCGGGCTCTGGCGAGGACGCGGCAATGTTGTAGGCGGTTCCCAGCCCGACGACGTCGTAGATCTGGAACGGACCGCTCGGCGCTCCGGTGGCGATGCGCCACGTCTTGTCGATCGTTTCCGGGCTGGCGACGCCCTGCAGCAGCAGGCCGGCGGCCGCGTTCAGGAGCGGGACCAGCAGGGAGTTCAGCACGTAGCCGGCTTTCTCCTTCCTGATCTCGATCGGCTCCAGCCCGCTGTTTCGCGCGAACTCGACGACGGCGTCGAAGACTGCGGGATCGTTTTCGGCGGTGCCCATCACCTCGGCGATGTTCTGCGCCCAGATGTTGTTGGCGTAATGGATGGCGAGGAAGCGGTCGGGGCGGCCGGTGGAATCCTTGAGATCACTGGGCAGCAAAGTTGATGAGTTCGTGGCGATGATGGTCTTGGCGGGGGCCAATTCAGCGAGCATGCGGTAGACGTCCCGCTTCACCTCGAGCAGCTCAGGAACGGCCTCGATCACGAGGTCTGCATCGGCGACGGCGTCCCCGAGGTCGGCGGTGAGACGGAGGTTATCAAGAGCTGCCTCGGCCTTGCCCTCTCCGGCACCGCCGACGTTGGCCGCCCGGTAGATGCCGACAAGCCGGGCGAAGCGCGCCCGGGCCTTCTCCAGGGCGTCGCCGTCGACGTCGTAGGCGGTGACAGTGAATCCGTGGAAGGCGGCCTGATAGGCGATCTGGGAACCGAGCACTCCGGTGCCGAGCACGGTCAGGGTCTTGATCTGGTGAGGCATGCGGGTTCTTCCTTTCCACCCGGGCGCTAGGAACGGCCGGGGTTGACGGACCCGTAGATACTGCGGATCCAGATGGTGGATAACACGTCCAGGGCATGGGACTCCGCGATCGAGGGAATCTCCCGGTTGAGGACGGCGGTGATCACACGCTCGTTCATGAGATTGAGGCTTACGGCCAGGTCATGGGCGTCGATGCCGTCCGACGCGGCCCCTCGGGCTTGCTCGGACGAGATGACATCGCTCGAGAAATCGACCCAGGACTGCATCGATTTGGACCATAGGGCGCGCACCTCGTCGTTGCGGGCCCGCGCTGCAATCGCCGCGGTGGCGACGCCGCGATGCGCCACGAACACCTCAACGAACATGCCAATGGAGCGTGTCCAGGCTCCCGCGGGGTCACTTTCGAAATTTCGCGGCAACTCGCTGACACGGTGTTCTACCTCGGAGATCACCCGGTCCAGAAGGGCCAGCAGCATCTCATCCTTGGACGAGAAGTAGAAGTAGAAGGTGGGGCGCGAGATGCCGGCGCCGCGGGCCAGCTCCTCGATCGAAACGTCGTCGAAGGACCGCTCGCCAAGGAGCGCCTCGGCGGTGGTGAGGATCGCGTCCTGGCGTTCATCCCCCGAGACCCGTGCTGTACGTCTTCCACGTGGAGCCATGCGCCCATCCTAACGCGAGGTATCAACACGGTGTTGACTCTCTCGACTTTAAGTCGATAGCTTGGCGTGATGAGCGCGCACGTGGATGTGTTGATTGTCGGAGCCGGGCTGAGCGGCATAGGTTTCGCGAGCCGGCTGAAACGCGAAACACCAGGGAAGACGTTCGCGATCCTGGAGTCCCGCAGCGCTGTTGGTGGCACCTGGGACCTCTTCCGCTACCCCGGCATCCGCTCCGACAGCGACATGTACACGCTCGGTTACTCCTTCCGGCCCTGGACGGGCGCCAAGGCCATCGCCGACGGCGATTCGATTCGCGAGTACATCGAGGCGACGGTTGCGGATGAAGGTCTCGAATCGCGGATCCGGCTGAATTACCGTGTCGTCTCGGCCGAGTGGTCGAGTGAAACCGCGCGGTGGACAGTGACAGCAGTCCCGACGTCGGGCGGCGAGTACCGACAAGACGATGCGGCATCCCGTCCCGGCGAGGCAGCCACCTTTACCTGCTCGTTCCTGTCCGTCTGCTCGGGCTACTACCGCTATGACGAGGGGTTCACCCCGGCCATCGAGGGCGCCGACACTTTCGCCGGATCGATCGTCCACCCGCAGCACTGGCCAGCCGACCTCGATTACGAGGGCAAGCAGGTGGTGGTCATTGGCAGCGGCGCCACCGCGGTGACCCTTGTGCCGTCGATGGCGAAGTCGGCCGCCAAGGTCACCATGCTTCAACGCTCCCCCACCTACATCGCCCCCGTGCCGTCCCGGGACCACCTGGCCGACCGCCTTCGGGGCAAGGTGCCCGCTCAACTGGCGTACGACGTCGTCCGGGCGAAGCACATACTCTTTTCGATGTTCACGTACCAGCTCAGTCGGCGGCGGCCGGAAACGATGAAAGCGATTCTCCGTAAATCGGCCGTCGCCAAGCTGCCGGCCGGCTTTCCGGTCGACACGCACCTGGCCCCGTCATATCAGCCCTGGGACCAGCGGGTCTGCGCGATCCCGAACGGGGACCTCTACCGGGCGATCAGCGCCGGCACTGCCGACATCGTGACCGACGAGATCTCACGGATCGCCCCGCACGGGATTGACCTGGTGTCCGGCGGGTCGATTCCTGCCGACGTGATTGTCACCGCGACAGGACTGAACCTGCTGGTGATCGGAGGGATGACCCTCACTGTAGACGGCGAGCAGGTGGACGTGGGCAAGACCCTCACCTACAAGGGCATGATGCTCGACGACGTGCCCAACTTTGCGCTCACTATCGGCTACACCAACGCGTCATGGACGCTCAAAGCCGATCTGGTCGCAGGCTACATCTGCAGGCTGCTCAAGTACCTCGACCGCCGGAACCTGCAGTGGGCGGCACCCAAAGCACCCGCTGACGTCGCGACGGCGGAGCTGGGTTCCCTGATTGACCTGAAGGCCGGGTACATTCTTCGCGGCGCGGACAAGCTCCCCCGGCAGGGCGCGGGCTCGCCTTGGCGACTGCACCAGAACTATCTGCGCGACTTCGCCCTGCTCAGGGCCGGCCGGGTCACGGACCACGTTCGGTTCGGCCGGTGCGGGCAGCAGGTGCGCGGATCCGGACGGACGACGGCGCCGCTCCCGGATCCGCTCGTCCTCCCCGGAACCGGGCACGTCGACGTCGGCGGTGCGCGGTTGCGCTACCGGAAGACCGGCAGCGGGGATCCCGTGCTGCTCCTGCACGGCATCGGCCAGAGCCTGGAGGACTGGAACGAGCAGCACGAGCGGCTCTCGGCTCGCCATACCGTGATCAGCGTTGACCTGCCGGGCTTCGCGTACTCAGACCGGCTTTCCGGAACAGCGACTTTGGCGAAGCTTGCGAATATCCTGCCCGCCTTCCTCGATGCCCTGGGGGTGCACGGTCCGCTGCCCGTGGTGGGCAACTCGCTGGGCGGCGCCGTCGCCATGAAGCTGGCAGCCGACCATCCGGACCGCGTCTCGGCCCAGGTTCTTGCCAACAGCGCCGGATTCGGCAAGGAGGTGGCACTGGTGCTGCGCCTGCTCGCCGTCGGGCCGCTCGCGGCGCTGCTGCTGCGTCCGGATCCAGTGGCTTCGCGCCGGACCGTGGAGTCGATCTTCTACGACAAAGCACTGGTGACCGACGCCCGCGTTGACCACGCGTTCGCTTTGTCGCAGCGGGCGTCCCACCGCCAAACCCTCCTCCACGTCGCTCGCGACCTCGGAACCATCTTTGGTGTCAGGGCCGGGTGGCGGAGGGCCCTCCTCGGGGCGTTGGCGCAGTCGGAGACTCCCATGCTCGTGGTCTGGGGCGACCACGACCACATCCTCCCGTTCAGCCACCTCGAGGCGGCAGTGGCAGCGTTGCCGCACGCCGAGTCGTACGCATTCTCGAAGACGGGGCACATGCCGCAGATCGAACGGCCCGACGAGTTCGCCGCGGTGGTGGAGGACTTCCTGTCACGGGTTCCGGCGGGGACGCAGGCGGCAGCCATCTGAGGCGTGTGGGCGATCCGAAGGCATAATAACTTGCCCTGGCTGTAATTACTGGCCACGTCCCGGAAACTTTGCCTTCAAGCGGGACATTCGGCCCGCCGTTATAAGAATTGGGGGCTACACAATGCATTCACATCGCGCCAGACTCTTCACTGCCGTCACCATCGCAGGTTCTTCCATCGGCCTCGCCCTTGCCGGCTGTGGGCCACAGCCAGGGACTCCCGCCGCCGCTTCGAGCCTTGTCGTGATTACCATGGCAGACCGCACGGCGACGTTATCTTTCCCACCTGCTTCCACTGCAGGACCGACGGCACCTGCCGCCAGGGCGGTACCGGCGTCGGAGGTTCCCGCCTCAGCGGCTAAGCACGGGTCTCCCGCGCTGAAGACCTTCACGTTCCCGGACGGACACATCTCGTTCGCCTATCCGGAGACGTGGACTGTGCGAACCGTGCACCCGCCCGCCGGCCTCCCCGGCGTTGAGGTCATCGTTGCTGACGGTGCGGGAAACGATCTGCTCTTCCTGGCCAACGGCGTCACTGCAGGGTGTACTGGCGGTCCCGTGAAGCGTCACGTGTTCGATCACAAGGCAGTTTCCGGAATGACGGCGCCGGACGGCAAGAAGCCCGTCTTTGGATTCGCTGTGGAATCCTTTGGTGATGGCGATGCCTACTTCATGGGGCTAACTGATCCCCGGTCGCTGAAGGAGGGCGAGGGCGTCGCATCATGGTGCAATCTCGTCTCCACCGCCAACGGCGGACTGTTCACCCGGGTTCTTTTCGGCGACCCGGGGTTCCCGAACAGGGGGGCCGCGAAAGCCTGGATGGCGACAAACCAATACACCCAACTCAAAGCACTGCTGGTCAGCCTGAGCTACACCTGACCGTCGGACCGAGGATCGCGGCCGCTCGTACCCACGTAGGTGCGAGCGGCCCGATCACGGTCACTTCCCGGTCAGGCCGACATGCAGGCCGGTGACGAGGTGGTAAGACCAAGCGGCGCGAAGGTTGCATCAAGATCCGTGCTGCTGGGCACGCGCCAACGTTGCCAGTCGCGCCATGTAGGTGATCGATTCGAGGAGCCACTTGGGCCGCTCGCGCAGGGCCAATCCGACCTGGGCCCGAGAGGAACTACGCGGCAGATTCGCCTCATGAGCACACAATAAATGACCTTCGAAAAATGACCTTTGATGTGAGATTCCGATCTATCTAGACAAATCTGCATTATTGACCCCAGTGTTCGCGGGAACTTTCGATCACTTGAATGAGCGGTTGTTCCAACTTAGTTGGCCCTTTTTCGAAGTCGGTCGGCCGACGCACTTGAACCGCGTTAATGGGAGTAGCTCCGAATGGCCAACAACTTCCGTTTCTGACGGATCGGATCGACCTTATCCGGCGTGTGCCCCGCCGTCTCCGAGGCCATCCTCCCAGCCGGACAGCACGGGCCAGCGGACCGAATCAAGCTGCCGTCGCGGGTCGTCTAAGTCCCTTGCGACGACACTGCCGGCCGGCTCGGCATTGAGCCGGCGGCCTTTGATCTCCGCTCCAACCGGGCTGGTTCTCCAAACCCGGCGGCATCTGCCTGCGACGCTGCGACGGTGGGATCGGCCGGGACCCCTTGCGTGCACACAGTTGGCCGTTCTTCACATAGCGTGGGGGCAAGGGCCGCAGCCGGGCCCGGGACTGTTTGACGGAGGACGAACATGGAATACATCAAACTCGGCAACACCGGCATGGACATCTCCCCGCTGGCACTGGGATGCATGACGTACGGGGACCCGGGCCGGGGCCCGCATCCCTGGACGCTGCCGGAGGACCAGAGCCGGCCGCTGATCCGCCAGGCCGTGGAGGCGGGCATCAATTTCTTTGATACTGCCAACGTGTACTCCAACGGTTCCAGCGAGGAAATCATAGGCCGGGCCCTGGCAGATTTCACCCGCCGGGATGAAACCGTCATCGCCACGAAGGTGCACGGCGCGATGCGGCAGGGACCCAACGGGCGGGGCTTGTCCCGCAAGGCCATCTTCGCCGAACTCGATGCCAGCCTGACCCGGCTCGCAACGGACTACGTGGACCTGTACCAGATTCACCGGTGGGACCCCGCCACGCCGATCGAGGAGACGCTGGAAGCTCTCCACGACGTCGTCAAAGCCGGCAAAGTCCGCTATATCGGTGCATCCTCGATGGCCGCCTGGCAGTTCAGCAAAGCGCTCTACCTTCAGCAATTAAACGGATGGACCCGTTTCGTCACCATGCAGGACCACTACAATCTGGTCTACCGAGAGGAGGAACGCGAAATGTTCCCCCTCTGCGCGGACCAGAAGATCGGGGTGCTGCCCTGGAGTCCGCTAGCGCGGGGGAAGCTCACCCGGGACTGGGACGAGAAAACCAACCGCTCGGAGAAGGACGAGTTCGGCAAGACGCTCTACACCGCGGAGGAAAGCGACAGGGCGGTCGCCGAAGCCGTGCGCGTCATTGCCGAACGCCGCGGCCTGCCCCGCGCCCAGGTCGCCCTGGCATGGGTCCGCTCCAACAGCGTGGTCAGCGCGCCGATTGTCGGGGCGAGCAAGCCGGCACATCTTACCGACGCCGTCGCCTCCTTGGAACTGACACTCACCACCGAGGAAAAGGCGGAACTGGAAAGCCCATACGTCCCGCACGCGGTCGCCGGATACTGAGCAGCGACGGCGTGAGGTGACCCGACGGCAGCACCAACCGCGCGATTGACGGACGCTGAAGCGCGGCCTGGCTCGGATCTGACAAAGTCAGTACACGGGGCGTCGCGGCGTTCAGGCCGTAGGCCTTTCGCCCCTCATCATCAGGTGACTATCCTGCCGGCGGCTGAATCGGCAGACAACCCCATTCGTCCGGGCGGACAACTTAGCGCCACTGGAAGTACTCGCGGTGGATGTTGGCTGTGCGGACTCCTGCGGAACGGAAGGTCCTCCGGAACTGCCTGAGCATGGGATCCGGCCCACCCATGAAGACCGAGAGCTTCCGGGGCGGGGTGTCCACGGCGGCGAGCACCTGCTCGGGCGTCAACCGGCCGTCGACGGCGGTGTCCACCAAGTGCACGGTCAGGCTTGGGTAGTCTTTCGCGATGGATGTGATTTCCGCGGCGAACGGGGACGGCCCTGCCGACGTGACAAAAAAGTGGACTGACTCCCGCAGGTCCCCCTCCAGGGACCGCAGCCAGCTCAGGAACGGTGTGATTCCCACACCGGCGGCAATCCAGACCTGGTGTTCCGTTCCCTTGTGCCTGTCGAACCGGCCATAGGGTCCGCCCACCACCGCCGGCATTCCGGGCTGCACCACGTCAGGAAGCCTTGTTGTGTGGTCCCCAAGCGCCTTGACGGTGATACGCAGGTGCTGGTCCCGTGCCGAACCGGACATGGAAAAGGGATGGCGTTGCCAGCCCTGCTTGGTTTCCAGGTAGATCATGGCGAACTGGCCAGGCCGGAAGTCCAGCGGTCTGCCGAGCGGTGCAAGGCTCAGCTCCACCAGGTCCGGGGCCACTGCTTTGACCTGGTCCACCTGGTAGTCGTGGTGCGGCAGGAAGCGGCGCGCCAGGAGCTCCCGGTAGGCGTAGAACGCCAGCCCGACGCCGCCGATGGCGACGAAACTCCACCGTAGCCCGGGGCCGGCGTCGAACGCGCTGCCATCCAGCAGTCCGTGGAAGAACCCGGCCGCAACGAATATTCCCGTCAACCGGTGGAAGCCACGCCAGCGCTCGTAGCCACCCAGCAGGCGGGCCACCAGGCGGACCGGCCGGGCGCTTCCGAGGCCATGGACCAGGTCACGCACCCGCGCGGGGACCATGGTCCGCCAGCGCGGCAGGATGGCCCAGGCCACCAGGGCCGCGAGCCCGGAGATCCCGATGACGGCAAGGGTTTTCCCCACGCTGGTCGCCTCCGGATTGGTTGCCAGCTCGATGTGCGGAAGCAGGAGGACGGTCCCGGTGATTGCGGCACGCCGGTGCCAGATGGCTGCGTGGTCAATCCCGCCGAACACGTGCTCCACCTGCGGGAGGGTGCTGATCAGGACCAGGGCGATGGAGAGCAGCAGGATCGACTCCCCGCCGAAGAGCTGGCCGACGTATCCGGCGGCAGGTTCCCCCTCGGGACGGGCCAGGAGCCAATACAGGGCGTAGGCTGCCGCGAGGATGATGATCACGGTGGGGCCCACGCGCCGCAGGGGCACGCCCGGGAGCGACGTCAACGGTTTGGCTCCGGGGTGCGGAACTTCCATGAATCTCGGCTCCTTCTTCACGGCTTGCTCGTGCAGCACCGCCTAGCCGTCATCCTAGGCCAGCCACGGGCGGCGCGGAGAACCAGGCACCCGTGGAATCTCACATCAAACAGAAGGAAGCAAACTGTGAGAGCTAGGGCTTCATGGCGAAAAACGCCAGATGCGGGCCACCGTAATTACGCGGTTTTGGTGGACTACTGCCCATGTTGTCTGACTGACCTATTTGGCGAAATTGGTAGGCAATGTGAAGTATCACCCTTGGTAATAGCTGAACGGTACACATCTTCGTCGCCACCTCCGGCCCTGCCAATGGTTGATTGGGTCTGGTCCGAGGCGCGTCACCAGCTCGGCCTTCTTCTTTGCGAACTCTCATCCTGGGTGACAATGTCTGAACCCCGTAGGGCAGCAGGCTTTGTAGGCTGTTCGTCACAATCGCTGAGGTTGAGTCAGAAGGCAAGGAGGTCATGCAGTCGGCGGGGTCCAGGATCAGCGACCCAGCAGCCACCGTCTCCGAGGTCTGCGGCTTCTAACCCGGGGCCGCCAAGAACACCGCTTAGACGGTAAGGATCGCCTCGATGCAGTCGATGGTGACTGCGCGAACCCCATCGGTCCCACCTGCCGGATAGCCGGTGGCGGCGAAGAACTGGGCTACGTCGGAGCTGGCGTTTCCCAGTCGGGCTTGTCCTCATTGTCGAGGCGCAGGACGGTGCAGTTCAGTGTCCGACCCTGGTTTATCCGGCGTTCGGCGAGGCGGACAAGCCTTGCTGCTGCCTCGCGGCGCGAGGTGAAACACTGGCTGGCTGCGGTGCCGATCTTTTACTTCCCACAGCTGCTCAGCCTGGACGAACTTCTCGACGAAAGTGAGTCCCGCGAACGGGGGCTTCGCTGAGGAACATGCGGACGTGTTTCCGCGCTTCCCACCAACCCGTTGTCCGGTATGTCGGCGAGGATGGAGTCGCCATGTTGGCGCACCGTAAGTCCGCTGCGGCTTGCGGCCAGTGCGCCCTCCCCTAGTAGCCTGTCGCGTAGACCTCCCCCAAAGTGCTGTTCTGAAGGTACGCTGACGAGCAGTGGAATCCACACGTCGGATTCAAAAACGGGGCTCCAGGGGGCAGAAAAATGGCCGAAGGCGTTGATACATCCTTCGAGTTCCACTCAGACTCGGCTGGCAAGGACCCTGACAGGTACAGTCCGACGCTGCTCCTGTACCACCAGCTGCTGTGGAGCAAAGAGTTGCCCACCGGAGGGCGCTTTGACCTTGCGCCTGAACGCAGGCACCTCGAGCACCGATCTTCCCGGGGCGTCTTTCTCCTCTCCAGTGACGCCTTCACCACCAGGCTTGGGAAGAAGGCGGGGCGTGTCATACGTGAAATCCCTGATGAGGAGATGCCAGAGGACCTCGGCTACACAGTCGGCAGCGCCATCGTGTTCCCTGGCAACAGGGTCGGCAGAAAACAGACGATCAATGGCGCACGGGGATTCCGCGCCAACCTCGCCGACCGCCCCGACCTGACCTTGGAATGCATCCGCCGCCACTATCTCGGAGTTATGCCGAACCCGCTGGCAGATGTCCTGCTCAGGTATAAGGACTTCTTCGACCTGTTCGGGGACTTCCGCGGATACGTCGAATTTTTCCTGCTGCAGGACCTCGTAGAGGATGACGGCCAGACCATCCGGTTCTTCCACCCGTTCGCTGATTTCAGAACGCCGGCCGTACCGAAAAACAAGGCTGAATACCTCAGCTATCTGCAGGCCAGCAACGGCTTCATCCGGGCACGGAACCGCAGGATCGCCGAAGCGCTGTAGGGGCTGTCACTGGCCGCTTCCGTTACGGAGGCAAACACTCCAGAGCGTCAGGAAAGACCAGCACCTCGTCTATGGGATGATCCGGACGTTTAGCGCGCCGACCAGCAATCTTTGCAAGGGGGGCCATTTATGGGACCAGAACACTGACGAAGACAAGAAGAAGATAGTAAGTAAGAGGACTAAAGACGAACGCCTGAATCACGTCGGCTCAACGGGGACAATTTAGCTGGCGCTGCGCCAAGATGTAGTAGCCGTGAGTGCTGCGGCGCGGCGGCAAACAAACAACAAATGTAGATGGACAGGCTACTTGGTCCGAAGGACCATCGTTTCGACCCTGTAACTACGCGATAGCTGGCGCCCGGGCGTTACTGGCCCCGGACAGGCCAGATTCCTAATAACGGTTAGGGATTGAAAGTTTCCACGTCGCGCCCCGGGTCTTCGGGTTTTCCTTGGCCGCCAGGTCAGCCTCGATCCGTTTTGCCTGCTCAAAGTAGGCACGCTCGGCTGCATTTCTGATACCGCCAAAAAGTCCGGCTATGGCGCCGCCTACTGCAGCTCCACCATGCTGGGCAGCACTACCCAGACATTAGCTCGCCGCCGGAAGAAGCCATTTACCCGCCGACAGGGCGCCCCCCGATCATGAGCGCGTATTCCTCCAGTGGTCCCCCCGGTTACCGAAGAACACAGATTCATCCATGCTTAGCCCCAACTTGTTCTCGTATGATGCAGCAACCTGCTTCTTGACGGCCTGAGCTGGAACCGGGCTCGTACGTGTCGGCGAACCGGCGTCGGGAATCACTGGCTGCCTGCCCTGCTGCGGAATCTCGGCCCGACACACTTGTTGGCTGACTTTCGGCGCCACAGGAGCGGCTTTCCGCGGACCTCGTGCCATCACCGGAAGGCACATGACCGGGATCTCTCGCTCGTAGCCCTTCAGCAGGTCCACTAGGATGTGGTGCTCGCCCCCGCGCAGTTGTGTGAGATCCAGGCGCTGGCGTTCATGTCGGTATCGGACCACCATCAGCCTTTCGCCAGGGAAGCCCGTACCGGGCAGGGACACGATGACCTTCGTCCAATGTGCAAGCATTTCAAGCCGGTTCAGCTCCCGCTCTCGCGGTGTAGCGTTCGTGCCGTAGACACGCGCAAGCCCGCGCCAGGTACCGAGAAGTTCACGTCGGGGGTCCATCAAGGACAGCCGTTGAGCGTAGGGCGCCTGCGCAAGCTCGATGATGTCTAGAACCAGGGAGGCCAGAGGCGGACTCAAACGCGAGATACAGGCAGCCCTGCGCAGCGGCCGGACACGCCGCAAACCGCACAACTCCGGGGAACAACGCACTCCCGGTTCGTGGACCCCATGGTCATGATCTCCGAGCGTCCGGCCGAGATCGAGGACCGCGCCGTGCCAGGCCATTGGGAATCTCAATGTTTCTGTCAAGCAGCTTGAGCGCGGATCCCTGGCGTTGGTTCCTGGTAGAGGGCGTGGTCGCGGATCATGGCCCAGAGGACGTTGATGCGGCGCCGGGCAAGGGCGATGAGCGCCTGTTTATGTGACTTTCCCTCCCCGCGCTTCCGGTCATAGTAGATTCGCGAGGCCGGGCTGTTCTTCAGGCTGGAGAGGGCGGCGAGGTAACAGGTTCGCAGGAGCCTGCGGTTGAAGCGACGCGGTCGGTGCAGATTCCCGCTGATTCGTCCTGAATCTCGTGGGACGGGGGCCAGGCCCGCGACGCTGGCGAGCCGGTCGACGGAATCGAACGCGTCCAGGTTGCCGCCGATGTTCGCGAGGAAAGTTGCTGCAAGTATGGGGCCGAACCCCGGCATGCTCAGTAGAACATCGGCGCTGCCGTGCTGCCGGAACAGGTCGGTGATCTGGGCATCGACGTCGGTGATCTCTGCATCGATAGCGTTGATCTGCCCGGCCAGCCGGATGACCAGGGCAGAGCCTGTGGTCTGAGTTGGCAGGACGGTGTGCTGGGAGTTCGCGGCCGTAAGCGCCTTCTCGGCCATCTTGGCACTGTTCCGGCAGCCGCGTTTCCTCAGCCAGGCGGCGAGCCGGGTCAGGCCTATCCGCCGGATGCCCTCCGGGGTCTGGTAGCCGCCCAGCAGGATCAGGGGCGCCTTCTTGGAGTAGTCGAACGCACGCTCGAGCGCAGGGAAGTATTCCAGCAACGTGGCACGAAGCCGGTTGATCGCCCGGACACGGTCACAGATCAGATCGGTGCGGCGGGCGGTCAGCAGCCGCAGATCCACGCTGATCTGGTCCGCACTGCGAACGGGTTGGAGGTCGGTCCGCATGCGTGCCTGGTCGGCGATGATCCGGGCATCTTTCGCGTCAGTTTTGCCATCCCCGCGATAGGTCGCCGCGGCGTGATGCACGATCCGTCCCGGGATATAGAGCAGCTGCTGGGTATGCGCGGCCAGCAACTCGATCAACAGGGCGGCGCCGCCGGAGTTCAGATCCGTAGCCCAACAGACCTCGCCGCCGGCGGCGATCTCCGAGACCGTGGCTATCAGGTCGAGCAGCACGATTTCGTCGTTCTCGACCCGTTTCGAGAGCAGCACCGTTCCTGTCTGATCGATCACGACGCAATGATGGGCTCTTTTGCCCGAGTCGATTCCTACCCAGAATGCCGGCATATCTTTAGGTCCCTTCGATCAGCTCCAATTTCCGTTGGCCCTGTCGATAACCACGCCGGCACGTCCTTACCCAACGATCAATGTCGTAAGTCTCAATCAGCGGTCGAGTCATCGGCGGGCAGCGGGCGGCCATTCCCAGTGAGCCGTCCAAGCGGCAGGGCGACCTGGGCCATACCCGCCACCCGAGGGTGATCGAAACACTACGACAGCCCCGAAATCACCCACAACAACACCGTAAGGAGGGTGACCTCATTACCGGCGCCTACAACCAGTCAGCGATCGCGACCCTGGTCGAACGCACCACCCGGTACGTGATGCTCGTCCACCTGCCGCATGACCACACCGCCGAAATCGTCCGTGACGGACTCATCAAGACCATGGCCACCCTGCCGGAGCACCTGCGAGGCTCCCTGACGTGGGACCAGGGCGCGGAAATGGCAGGACATAAATCCTTCACCCTCGCCATGGGGGCCAGGTGCGTTGCGTGCCCGCGATTGGAATCGAACCAACGGCCTCCTGCTCCGGAGGCAGGCGCTCTATCCCCTGAGCTACGCGGGCGTGAAGTGGGGTGACTGACCGGCTTCGATCCGGCGACCTCCTGGGCCACAACCAGGCGCTCTGCCAACTGAGCTATACACACCATGCGGCGCGATTCGCGCCCGAGCCTGGTACGAGACTTCAACTCGTGAGGTCGTTCTTACCAAGAACGCGCTCTACCATCTGAGCTAACCGGGCAGGTATTGAAATGGCGTACACTCGCGGCGTGACCGAAAACGAGACCCCGGAGCAGCCCGCGAACGAGCACGGGGTCGACCATTTCAATGAGGCTGACGGATATACTCCCGTCAAAGGCTGCCAGCTTTGCGAGGACGCGGTCGACAGCGCCTACGGAATGGCCTCGGACCTGGGCTAAACCAGATCCTTTGCCCCCGGCTGGATTCAAACCAGCGACTTCCGGAGTCGGAGTCCTCCCCGGAGAGCGCTTCGTCCGTCCGGGAACGCTCCAGGAGGTCCAGTGCAGCCCTGGAATCGGTCAGCACGGTGAGAGTGCCGGTATAGTCGCCTAGGACCAGGTGCATGTTTAGGGTGGCCTGCAGGCCCCGGCGGACACCGGCCAGTTCCCCGGCGCGGATGCCGCCTTTGTCCGTGACGGCCGTGTAGACGCGTAATGGAGTCGGACTGTTGGCGTTGCGGATGGCCGACCGACGACGCTGCAGCCTGCAGAAAGCCGGCGGGCTACGTCCGCTAGATACACGCTTTTCATACGTGTCCCATTAGTAATCAACTAAACCAGTACATGGTCAGCCCATGCCGTCACGTGAAGTAGTGATTGAGCTGGCCATCAGGAAGCACAACGAAACATAGTGATTCGCCGGCCCTGATAGGCTCTTCGGCTGCGCATAGGCCTACCCAGCGGCAACCAACATCTTTCGTGTGTGCGGCATGGTGAACGCCGCTCCTCGCCGCAGTTCGTGGGCCGGTATAGGCTCAATCTGGCGCGGACCCGGCTGGGGTCTACTCGGGAGACGGGGATGCATCGTGGGCATTTGGGACAGACTGAAACAGGTCATCGACGGGGTGGCGCCGAAGACTTCCGAATGGCCGCCCGAGCAAAGCCCTGAGCCACCGGCGCAGGCTGTCCCCCAAGGACCGGCCGCCGGTGAGTCCGACCCCATGCAGGGCTACTCGGAGATCTGGGCGAGCGAACTCATCGACGGCGACACCTGCAAGAACTGCGCCTCCCACGACGGCCACGAGTACACATCGATGGCGGACGCCCGGGCCGACTATCCGGAGGGCGCATACCCTGCCGGCGGCTACAAGCACTGCACAAGCGACTCGGGCTGCCGCGGAACCCTCATGATGATCCGCAGCGCCTGAGACAGCCAGACCTAGTTCTGAGCCGCTTCCGGCGCGCTGACCGGCGGCGCCCAGCCGAGCTCGACGAGCTTCTCAACGATCGCCATCCACGGCATCATGCGTTCCTCGTACGGCAGCTTGGCGAACTTCTCCCTCTCCCCCTGGTTGTCGATGAAGGTGTTATTCGCGGCGACCTGGGCCTGGATGAGAGCGTCCTTGAACTCCGGTGAGAGCTGCTCGACGGGTCCAACCTCGGAAACCCGTCCCGGGCGTTGACACGGTCGAGAATGGAAATCCGGGGAAGGGCCATACTGTTGGAACCACTCCGGGCGAGGAAGAATTCCGCTCCGGAACGCGGGTAGTGAGTCCGGGTCCGACACTGTGCAACCTAATGTGTGCGGACGGCGGAGGGCCGCTCCCCGGGGCTCAGGCGTTCTGCCAGTGGATCTTGATGGCGTCCGCGATGGGGCCCTTGGCAACATCCACGGTCAGGACGACCGGGGCCCCGTTCTCGTGTTCGATGTCGAAGTTGCGGTACACGCGGCCGCAGGCATCCCGCGGGGCAAGCTGTGGGCGGCCATCGTCGCCCAGTCCGAGGAGGCCCAGGACGACGGGCTCTTCGACGATGAGGCCGGGGTCAAGGAATGGCTGGCCACCAACTACGACGACATCATGAAGGAAGCGCAGCGGCGCCTGCAGAAAGCCGCGGCCGCCTATGAAAAGGAGAAGGCCGCGCAGGACGTCATCACGAAAGCCAGAGCTGCCGGGCAGAAGGCCGAGGCGAGGGCGCTGCCGGCAGCGAATCGGGAAGCGGAGCTCGTCGCCAGCCTCGGCTGACGGGAAAGGGGGCCGAAAGTCCTATGTTCACGGCCGCCGACACCGCATACTGTTTGCAGGGGTCTGGGATGGACGTCAGATTTCGACGCGTCCCTGACCAAAAACCTTCAGCGGGCCGCAAGCCCTGCTGTCCAAATCAGGGGTGCAGCGCAGCTGCCGACCATAAATCCGTGGGGGAGATTATGGCTGTAATCGAGGATCCGGCAGCTGCCGGCAAAACGGCGTTCCGCTTTGCGGCTCCAATCTCCAGCACCGAGCATCCCAAGGACGTCTGGCGGCCCGGTTCGACCACGACGTCGGGTGCTGCATCCCCGCTGAACGACAGTATGTACGCGGACCCCGTCATCAGCCCGGCACCGCGGGCGTTCGACCGGAGCCTGTGGCCCCACCTGTATTAGCCAGGCCCGGACATGGCAAGTGACTGGCCGGGCGTTCATCGACCGGCCAGTCTCTTGTAGTCGCTTAGAGCGGCTGGAGGTCTCCGATAGACCGGCCATGACCGAGGCAGCATTGACGGTCCGGCCGAAGGTTCACTAGGTTGATCTCCATGCCCTACCCGCTGAGAACGCCCCGGCTTGCCATCTCTCCTTTAACTACCGGTGACATTCCCGCGTTCATCGCCTACCGCCAAGATGCTGACGTGGCCCGGTGGCAAGGGTGGGATTCGAGCTACAACGAGAGGGACGCCGCCGAGCTCATAGCATCCCAACCGACCACGGAACTCCCCAGCTCGGGCGGATGGCTGCAGCTCGCGATTCGAGATCCCGAGAACGGGACCCTCTACGGCGACATCGCGATTCACGCCCTTGATGAGTCCCACGACACGTTCGAGATTGGAGTCACCCTCGCCCGATCAAACCAGCACCGAGGGATCGCACGCGAAGCGGTCATACGGGTCCTGGATCACCTCTTCACCTCTGCAAATGCCCACCGGGTGACGGCGAACTGCGATACCCGAAACGCACCCGTGGCCAAGCTCCTCACCGCGGTAGGAATGCGGAAAGAGTTAACCGAGACTGACGTGGAATTCTCCAAAGGAGAATGGATCAACCTCGACAGTTACGCCATCCTCAAAACGGAACTCCTCCGAAGCCCTGACACAGTCACACAGGGCTAAGCACCGCCGAAGTCACCTGCGCGGGACGTCGTGGAGGCTAACCGGCGCTGGATATTCGTTTCACTGTCGCCCACTGTGGAGGTGGAATCGACTCCCTGTTCGAAGCTCCAGAGTGCGCGAAAACGCCTGAGCTTCCATTCACCCTTGAACGTTACGAACGCCGCGCATGGAATTTTGAAATGAGTCTCAACGGCATCAAGGAACACGGAAGAAAACGGAGCATGCTCGCGGGCAATCGCAGCCATCCCCAATCGCCCTGGCGGTGCGCCGGCTCCATGAAGACGCAGAGACCTAGTCTTCCGTGCAGATGACCAAATTTCCGACGTTTAAGGACGCATGTGAAGGTACTTTGGCCAACGTCGCCTTACGGCCGGCGCGCCCACTCAGCTCAAGCCACCCGAGGCGGCAGGGTAATGGAGGTGGAACGGCGGCTAGGCAAGCCATTCCGGACTAACACCGAAACACGTACGGCTACCGGGGCACGAACAACGTGAGGATCGCGATCCCTAGCCACAGGTAACCGAGAAGGAGCCCGGCGAAGGCCATGCCGGCCCCCCGTTCACCGGTACGCGCAATCTGTTCACGCGCGATGTGCCCGAAGATGATCCCCAAGCACGCCGAAGAGAAGACCGAACACAAGCGCCAGAACCGCCATGGTGTTAGTTCTGCCGGTGGCCTGGTCGGGGATAGCGGTGCCCGGAGCAAGCTCGTTGGAGTAGACAGGACGACCGTCCGCAGTGGACCCGACGAGTGCACAAATTGGTTCGCCTGCTGCGGTCACGGCAATAGGCGGCACTGGCTGGTTCCGTTGGGTTTCCTCGGCCGCGGCTTGCTCCGCTTCACGATTCTGGGGGTTCTCAGCCATTGTGGGGTAGGCAAAAATTCCCCGACCCCACGTAGTCGGCGCGTTCTTGGAAACGAAGGATTTCGAGATCAGCGCAGCCGAGCATCTGTGCCGCCGTGGGATAGCGGTTCGATTCAGTCCGCCCTAAAGATGGGGCGGTATAAGGGCCGGAATTTGGGACGTTCCAGGGCGTGCTGGTCTTGACGGAGGGCTGAAGGCGGGAACACGATGTAGCCACGTGTCCTCCGGACTGGAAAACCTAGGGAAATGATGGCTGACAACGGTTTACCCGGCGGGGTCGGATTGGCTGAAGCGAATTCGTCCTTGCGCGAAGAACTCACCTAGGCGATGGAAAACGCGCCGCCCCAGGGCCTGCGGTTCAAGAGTGATTGAAAGCTCACGAAGCGGCCCTGCACGATTTGCCGTGCAGGGCGACGACATCTCACAAGGATGACTGTAGATGGACAGGCTACTTGGTCCCGAGGACCAGTTCTGAGCCCACGAATTTCCGTGGTTTGAGTAGCTCGCGCCGGACTCACAATGGACAAAGCAAATGGTCCTTTGTGCAGCTTCGCGACCACTCCGTGCGTACCCAGTCGTGACCGTGTCTCGGCCGAGAATCGGGCAGGGCACCAGTTCCATCCGCACAATCCGGCGATCGCTCGAACGTCCAGCATCCGGCGCAGCGCGTCGTCTGCAATTGTCGGTTCAGCGCAATATTCAGCAGTCGAAAAGTCACAGGTTTTCTACGCCACGGTCCGCGGCGCACGAGCCCCTTCCGTGTTCTAGGGTTTCTATTAGAGTCAGACATGCAACACCCGTAGCGCCCATCATCTGAGGGATCCACTAACCGAGGAGACCGCCATGCCCACTTCGACGAACTGCCAACCGTGGTGCAATGGCCACAGAGAAGACACAAACGAATCGTTCAGGGACGATCCTTTTGAGCCGGCCCCCCAATGAGCAAGGACAATTCACCATTGATTCTTATGGCACCGTGCCCGTTTAGTACTGGCCGCTCCGCGCGTTGTTGGCGCTAACGATTCTATGGAGATCTACCTAAGAAGTATCGACCGACGGTGGCGCAAAGAACTGCACGAGCACGTTGCCGGTGTCCTAGTATTCTCGCCCTACATCACTTCCAAAACTGCCGACTCAGTTCTGGGCCTCGTGGATGAAGGCCAGTGCGAGGTATACACATTATTCGAGATGGACGTTTTTGCCTCCGGCGCGCTCCAAGGCACTCCGGCGCGAAACGGCCCCGCCCACGTTTGCGCACTCCGGGGCCGCGTCCCTGGCCAAAAAGACCATCAGAGAAAGACGAAAGGGGGCGGAAACCCGCCCCCTTCTCAGCTCTAAGCCTGGCCAGGTCCGCCATCGTCGTGTTGAGCGCAACGAGTCTCCGGACTGTCGGGGGTCGTGGCTTCCATTGGGGCGCCACACGCCTCGCATTTCCTCAGCGGTACGGAGTTTGTCGGCCGAAACTTCAACTGATCCCAGTTGGCCGTGACGACGGCACCCACATATGCTGCGGCCAGAGTGCATGCTACGACTGTCTCGACTTTGGCGAGGGTGGCGTTGCCTCTTGCCATTCCTCCGCCTCCATTGATGAGCGGCCCCTTACCAACGTTGGCCAGGGCTGCCCGGTTACGCGCCGCTCCAGTAAGCTCGGCGATGCGCCTCCCGGTCCCTGCGACCCCGAACATGGCGGATTTCCAAAGCCAGGCGTTTCGCACCCCTACCCCGGCCTTTCCCGCCAACGTGAATGCTGCGCCCGGGAATGGAACCCTGACCCCGGTGCCCCTATCGTTATTCTCACTGCTCAATGTCTGTGCCTCTTCCCTTCTGCTCATTCGTCGCTCGTCCGGCGTTAAGCGCCTGCCGATAGCTCAACGTACAACGCCAAAACTGCCGGAGCCAGAGCCCCACCTGGGTAGCAGCGGATGCCTCCCGCCGCACACGTGCTCGTCGGAAGCGAGCAACATCATGAGCTCAGTCATTCACCGCTGGCCGACCGGCACCCCTGCGAGTGGACAGTTCCGACATACTGCCTCATGCGCAGTGCAACCATAACGCCTACTTCAAGTGCGTACGGCCTGTACCTGTAGTTAGTGTTGTGAATTGAATCAGCCACGCGTTTGAAGCTGTGAACGGCTGACAGAACTCTTCGGTTCCGCCATCATCTGCACCAGGGGCGGGCAGCGACCGCGGCCGTTTCTGGCGCACCCATGTCGACCGGGAACCGCGCAAGGGGCGGCGCAAGGGTTTCAACGAGGCTGGCTACGCGCGTCTTCTGGACGCCGCGCACCCGTACCTGGGCGGGCCGATTGTGCTGGTCTGGGACAACCTGAACACCCACACCATCGCCGCCATGCGGGAGCTGGCCGCCACAAGACCATGGCTGACGGTCTGCCAGTTGCCGCTCTACGCCCCGGATTCAACCCGGTCGAGGCCGTGTGGTCGCTCCTGTTGAGGTCCTGGCCAACCTCGCCACATGCGGCATCGACCAACTGGCCCGGCTCAGGCGCCATCCAGTACCGGGCCGACCTCCCCGCCGGCTTCATCGCAAAAAGGCGGCCTCGACTTCACGCCGGCAACCCCCACAATGAAACCTCTCTAGCCGACCCAGTAGGCAGAGGTTACGAAGTCGTGCGCCATCAAGCCGGTAGTGACGTCGAAACCATACACATCGACGGTTCCGAACGCATCGTCGGGGTTGCGGCTGGAATGGGCGAACTGGCGCTCCATCACGAACTTGCCCGAACTGTCGGCCGTCACGTAGTTCCTGATCTGGCCCCTCTTCGGGACACCGGCCAGCGTGACTATGACCGTCCCGCCGGGAGTGAAGCCCCATCCTCGGACCTTGGTGTCGTTGCCGGTTTGGTTGCGTAGTACGTCGATGTCGATGCCGAACCGGGGTGGCGGTAATCGCGGGGGCACGTCAAGAGCGAACTTGATGGACGGGCCCGACGAGCCCCAGTGGTCGTTGCCCTCGTTGGCATGGTGGACCATGTGCGATACGTACCAGAACACCACGTCGGTGTCGTTGACGCTCTCGCCGTTGTCCTGCAAGAGGCCACCGGTGTCGAACTGCCAGTTCCAGGTGTCATGTGGCCATGGTGCCTTCTCGTAGCGCCACGGATGCAGCTCCTCCTCGGCGTTGAAACGGCGGATGCCGACGTCGATGCGGGAGAAGTTGTCTACCGTGCCGTCGTTGGCGCCTGGGAAGATCCAGGCGCCTTGCAAGGTGACCTCGTTGCGGACGAACCAGGCGGTCTGGGCACGGGGGTCAAAGTGCTTGACGTCGTTGGCCTCGGTTGTGTAGGAGGCCCAGGCCCCGAAGTTGCGTTTGAAAACCCGGTTGTGGTCGGTGCCATCGATGTCGAAGTCTAGCCGCCAGTAGGGATGGTGCTGGTGATCCATGTTGATGGTGAGGCCCTTGCTCCAGAGCCGCGGCAACACCCACCCGTCCTCGCTGATGTGCCACTGCTGCGACAGGTGGTATGCGCCGATGCGCCCGTAGATGCTTATCTCCATCCATTGGACACCGTCGCGGATGTAGTCCTCAAGGCCCACATATTGCCAGCCGCGATTTACGATCTGCTGCAGGCCATAATTGCCGCCGAGCTTCCACCGCAGCCGGTCAGCGTACGGTCCGGCGCCCGCGCCCAGCGGTCGGCGCCAGTCCAAATAGCCACCGTCCACACGGTACTTGACCCGGATGGCTGGCATGCTGAACTTCCCAATGACGTTGCGGCCCCGGTAGGTTCCGTTCAGCAGTGACAGTCCTTCGAATCCGCCGACGTCGTAGTCGAACTCCCATGATCCCCAGCTGATGTGTCCGGTCTTGGTGTTAGGCATCGGTTGCCTCGCTCTGGCTCGCGTCGGTTCGCCTGAGGTCAGGGTCTTGGCGGGCCACCAGAACCTTGCGGCGGTTCAGATCGACCGCGGCTCCGTACCGGGCCGGCTTCTCGCCTTCGGTTTCACCTGGGTCAAAGAAGGTGACCCACAGGATCCGGCGCCCCGCCAAGGGGTCCTCACGGTGGAACTGTTGCAGTAGCCCGCTGGCCTCGAGGTTTTCCACGAGACCGTGCAGGCGCGCGTCGGCGCGGGCGATTTCGATCGCTTCATCGATCTCCTCGACTGCTTCTGGCGGCTGGAAGCCTGGAACATTCACGGCACGGACGAGTTCCAGCCCCTCCATCTCCACCTCTACGGCCATATTGTGGGTATGGCTGAAGAAGATGAGGCGCGTCCGTAGTGGCCGGTCGAGGTCGGGCCGCATGCCCTTGCCAGTCGCGGCCATGTCGGTATGGATGAAGGCGTGGCGTTCGCCGAGCAGTTCCCGCACATCCGGATGTGATAAAGCCGCATGGCGGACCTGTTCCTCCAGTTCGTCGGTGAGAGACCCGTGCAGGGGCTCGGCCTGCAGTTGCCGCACCTGGCGCTGCTCGGTCGGCCGCGGCGGCCAGCCTTCACCAGGTCCGGTGAAGGCAAAGCGTGGAACCCGAGGTACCTCGCTCGGTAGGTAAAGTTGCTCCTTTACGGGCGTCGCGATCTCAAGCTCCAGTCGCGGATCCGGTTCTGCCGACATAGGCGCCCCCTGTTCCCCCGGCTGGCTCTCAAGGTCGACTTTCGCCTGAGCCGCGATCTTCCGCAGCACCCGGTTGTGAAGGCTGACGAGGTCATCGAGGGGAATGTTGGACAGGTCGATTTCTGGCTCTTTGGACATTTATCGGTCCTCGTCGTCGGTAACTGAACCTTTCTCCTTGTCATTACGTATGAAAAAGAGACGGGTCTTTTCGATCCTCAACGCGTTCAGTGTGACCTTTATCAGATCATTGTTCAATGGCCACGTTCACGTCTCGACAGTTCGGTGTTATTGAACCGTCCCGGTTTGATGCCGTTTTCTTTCTGGTGAAAGGATTCTTCACATGCCCAAGAAGTACCCGCCGAGGTCCGCGAGCGTTCCGTCCGCATGGCGCTGGACCGAATCGAGGACTATCCGACCGTATACGCCGCCTGCAGGGCCCTGGGCACGAAGCTGAACGTCGGCACCGAGACGGGGCACAAGTGGGTCGTCCAGGCCCAGGTCCTGCGCCGGCAGGGCCTGGCCGTCCCTTCGCGGTCGTAACGGGCCTGGAAGGAACGCCCGCCGGCGGTCCGGACCCATCAGGGTGCGCTGACACGACGTGCTTTAGCGTTCCCTTCTCCGTACGCTCCGGTTCGCCAGCGATTGCACCCCATCACCTCACGAACGCTGCTGACGTTGGCGCGCCATCGTGCCGACGATGCTGGGTCCATAGCCCGCGGGCGCATGGTGGTTTGCCATTGCTCCCCCAGCCGCGCTGCGCAGGCTACAGGCCGGTTCCCGAGACCAGAGTACGGACTTTTGAAAAGCGTGGCACCCTCGCCCATAGGCCATGATGCTCCCATGTTCCGCCTTTTGGGAAGAAGTGCTGCGATCTTAGTGCACACCCGAGCGGCTTGGGTCCGTGCCAGCACGGCCAGCGTCCACGCCCCTAACGGCTTCTTCGCCACAGAGGGCGGCCTCGAGTACCCCGCGGTGCTGGGCCTGGCGGCAGCATCGTTCACCATCGGCGGCCCCGGACCCTTCTC
This sequence comes from Arthrobacter sp. P1_H7, assembly GCF_056405215.1. Taxonomy (NCBI): domain Bacteria; kingdom Bacillati; phylum Actinomycetota; class Actinomycetes; order Micrococcales; family Micrococcaceae; genus Arthrobacter; species Arthrobacter sp. P1_H7. The sequence continues at coordinate 30,503 of NZ_JBFUCO010000025.1, forward strand.
CCTGGACTCGCTCACCGGTCATATCCTGGACCGGCCCTGGATGCGGGCGGCTGCCTTAGCCGTGATACCGGCAGCCATCGGGATCCAGATCTACCGCCGGCGTAAAGCCCTGGCCAACGACACGGCGGCACCGGATTCCGGAACCCCGGTGGAGGAAGGCTAAGCCCATCCCGACACTCCTTAGCCACCCAGGCATTGGCCAACCAAGCCACTAACTCAGCGGTCTCCTAGGGGGAATCTGCCACGCGGGGTCAGCGCCAGCCGAGCTGCGGCGCCACATACTTCAGGATCGACTCGATGACGTGGGCGTTGTAGTCGACACCGAGCTGGTTCGGGACCGTGAGCAGTAGGGTGTCTGCCGCGGCGATCGCCTCGTCCTCGGCCAGCTTCGCGGCCAGCTCATCCGGGGCACCGGCGTAGGACCGGCCAAAGACCGCGCGCGTTTTCTCGTCGATGTTGCCCACCTGGTCGGAGCTGTGGCGGTCGCGGGCGAAGTATTGCCAGTCGCGCTCGTCCGTCAGTGCGAAGATGCTGCGGCTGACCGAGACGCGCGGCTCCCGTTCGTGCCCCGCCTCCTTCCAGGCCTGCCGGTAGAGCTCGATCTGCTCGGCCTGCTGGACGTGGAAGGGCTTGCCGCTCTCGTCATCCTTGAGCGTGGAGCTCTGCAGGTTCATGCCGAGCTTCGCCGCCCAGACGGCCGTGGCGTTCGAGCCGGAACCCCACCAGATGCGCTCGCGCAGACCCTCCGAGTGCGGCTCCACGCGCAGCAGGCCCGGAGGGTTCGGGAACATCGGGCGGGGGCTCGGCGCCGCGAAACCCTCGCCAGTGAGCACCTCGAGCAGACGCTCGGTGTGCCTGCGGCCCATGTCGGCGTCCGACTCTCCCTCGGCGGGGGCGAAGCCGAAGTGACGCCACCCGTCGATGACCTGCTCGGGTGAACCCCTGCTGATGCCCAGCTGCAGCCGGCCGCCCGAGATCAGGTCGGCCGCGCCGGCGTCCTCCGCCATGTAGAGCGGGTTCTCGTAGCGCATGTCGATCACGCCGGTACCGATCTCGATGCGGCTTGTCCGTGCCCCGATCGCAGCGAGCAGCGGGAACGGGGAGGCGTATTGCTGCGCGAAGTGGTGGACGCGGAAGTAGGCGCCGTCCGCCCCCAACTCCTCGGCCGCGACCGCGAGGTCGATCGCCTGCAACAGCGCGTCCGACGCGGTGCGCGTGCCGGACTCCGGGTGGTCGGTCCAATGGCCGAAGGACAGGAATCCGATGTTTTTCACACCACAAACCAACATGTTGGAAGGGGTTCTTATTCCGCGGGCCTCAGCCTCGCACCCCTCCCGCGGCACGGGCCGCCTCGTTTACGGGTCACACAGGGGCAGTGAATCGTTCAGGGCTCATTGCCAGCAGCATGATTGTTGGCAGAGCCAGTCTGGTTTGGAACGACGCCATTACGCTGCCCTGCCCACCTACGGCGATCCGTATTAAATCAGAGTTTTTCCCGCACCATTTTCACAAAAACGGTCCGTGACTTCTGAAAGGTTTCATTGTTCCTTGGGTCGTAAACCCAATTGTCCAGCGCCGACAGCATTTCGGCGGCCCTCTTATGGATTGCCGTGGAACACGAGATCTCGACCTTGGTGACCAGGTCATGTCGCGGCGCCGGCCCCCACTCCATGCCGAGCCGCCCCCGGAAGTCCGCCTTGGCGTAACTCGAAATCAAAGGTCTGGCGCTCGATCCGGTCAACCACTTCTAGCAACGTTTCTGTGGGAAGACGACTACGGCGGGGCGTGGATTCGGCTGCAGAAGAAGTAGCATCCGGACGGGATGGTGGTGTCAATCGAGTCCATGAGGCCGACAGACGGAACCAGCCTTCCGTTGATCCAAGTGGGCCTAAATTAACAATTGTTAAAGTGCGGAAAATTTATAAGCGGAATTGCTAATTTGCAACCGTACTGGACAAGAGCAACGGTGTTGGTGATGTAGACCAGCGGGACCATCAGCAGCAAGGACAGCAAGGTGAATTCCACCACCGCGCTCCCCTGCTCGGAGCCCTCAGGTTGGGGGCGTTCCACCTCCGTAAACCCGCGAAATGCGCACGTCCGGGCGCGTGGCCGGACCGGACGTCGCGTTTGTCATCAGCCGAAATCGAGAATAGCCCTCACCCTCAGAGCTGCTCCCCAAAAGTTGGAGTCGATATTAGAAGGTGGTTCTAGGCTACGTGTAGGGAATGGGCCCGGTATTGCGCCGGGCTCACACCCTTCACGGCGACGTAGCCACGAAAAGCGCTTTTTAGGCCACTTCAAGGAAGAGTTCTTCCGCCACGACCCCTTTGACTCCACCTGACGTTCGAAGGCCCCGCACGGCTGAACGTGCGGAACCTTCCTCGAGGAGGCGGAGGAGCAGCCAATGGCCGGAACCGCCAACTAGGTGTATTGAGAATTGCAGCTGCGTCGCCAAGGCCGCCAGCTTCATCGGGAACTGGCCGGAATCAAAAGAGGAAGCCATCGAAGAGTGGAAGCTGCACCGGGAGTGAGAGCTGGGGCGGGGACTCATCAGAAGGATCCTCCACGGACGCCGCTTCACGGAGAAGCTTCCTCTCAGCCGCCAAGGCCCGACGGACACTGAGCGGCGGCAGCTTGCCGTGCCGCCACTCGGAGACGAACAGGTCATTCTTCTCGTCATTGCACTTCTTGCATGCGGCGACCACGTTGCCCGGCGCGTGCCGGCCTCCTCGTGATAGCGGGATGACGTGCTCCATCACCAGGTGGCCGACCGAATTGCCGCAGTAGAAGCAACGGCCGGCAGCCCGTTTCAGAATACGCAGCCACTCCCTGCCGGTGACCCCCACATATCCTGGGTTGTTGTACTTGCGTGCGCGGCGATTCGCGCCCATGGCCACCCTTAGGGGCCTGTTCGCTTCCCTCCATGCCTTGGACGTTTCCAACCTTCTCGGCTGGGTCCGGTAGTAGTAGGTCTTCGCATCCACGATGCGCTTGACCCGCTCTTTTTCATACCGGGCGTCGTCCCCGGCCTTGCCCCTTCCATCGGCATACGCGCGCTTGCTCGCTGCGTTGCTCTTGCAGAACCGGGAGCAGTAGACGGCGTTACTCCTCATGTCGGAGATGTCCTTGCCGCATTCCGGGCAGCTTCTGGGAAGGTAGGGGTTGACGTCTGTATGCTGCGGGTCAAGTGCAGCGGCGTCCCCGTGGTTCTTCAGCCGTAGGTAGTGCCGCTGGCAGTAGCCCTTGGCTTTGGGCTTACCTTCGCAACCGGGGTAGATGCAAACCTCTGGGTTTGGTGAGCGCTGTTGCATCCCGGGCGGGTTGACGGACCCATGCTTTTGCAGCCTCTGGTAGTGCTTGCCGCACATCCCGAGGATCAGCTTTTTCGCAGGCCCGCAGTCTTCCACGCTGCAGAGTTTTTCTACCGCCCCCATTCTCATGGTTCTGAGCATAAGGAGCCGGTCCGACGGTCGGTGGATTGCACACGGCTAGCCCGCCACGTCTCGATTTCGTCCGGGTCCGCAAGTAGGCCGGCACGGTCATCGTGGCTGGCAGGAGCCGCCATGTGGGGTTCACGGTTCCGAGGGAAATCAAGCATGATGCAGGTCTCCTGCGAGTCGTCGCCGTGGCGGTCTTCGGGCAGGTCGGGCGACGCCGGATAAGTCCAGTACTCGCTCCCCGGACCGTCCTTTTGGACCCACCCTCGCTCTGAAAGAATCGCCGCAAGCTCCATGTCGAAGCTGCCTTCCGGCAGCGGTTCGTCAGTCCACACCCCTTGGGGCTGCGGCTTGGTGGTCTCCTTATTCCGAACCTTGCTTTTCGGCACTGTTTCTCCTCTGTCGGGGCTTTGTCAGTGCCACCGTAGAGGGCAAATCCAGTCCGTTTCACGTTCATTTCTTCACACAAAAGTTCATTACGTAAGCACTTCGGATTGGGTGAAGAACGTATCCCGGATCGATCTGCGTGAAGCTTCTAAACACCCGTTTCAGTTGTTTCGGAGCCGAAGTCAGCCGCTGGTCTCTTCCAGCGGACCCGATGAGTGAATCCTCCGCGCTTCACGTCTTGACGGCTTCCGCCTCAGTGACCTGGTCGATGGTGTGCCCCGCGTTGGCCCGGGGCTCCTGGCCTGAGCCGAACGGCGCCGTCATCGAGGACTTCCTCGACGAGTCAGCCCAAACAGCCGACCGGAATGGGGAGAACCGATGAGGCTTGAAGGCAGGAACGTGATGGTGTTCCTGGCGATACTGCTGGGGGTGGCCGAGGTCGTCGTTGGATTGACCCTCATCGTCCTTTGGACTGTGGGGATCACCACCTGGATCGAGCGGACGTACCACCGCCGGCGACGGCCGAGACGGCTGGGGAAACTCACGCAATCGAATATGAAACAATCAACCGGACGACGCTCACTGCGGCCTAAGACCCCGAGTCAACAAATGCCGGGGCAGTCCCCTTGAAGGCATTTTGGGGTTGGGCACGCCGTGGGATCGCTCCTTGGGAGAGCTGCGAATCGACCAATTGACCGTTGATATTGACCCGGATGTGGGCCAATATACGATTAAAACGCGTAGTCCCGGGCCCCACAGCCCGTACTGTGCCATCCATCCTGGCAACCCGGAGTGCTAGCGGCATACAGACCGCCAGCACTCCGAAGGGACAATGAACGACTCTTCCGGCTTAGGCGAGCGGAACAATATTGGGGTACAGCATGGTCGGATCCCCTAGTTTCAGAGCTTCTTCTCCTTGGACGCCGGCCCGAAGGAATGTGTCAATGCTCCAGCGAGGCATTGGCGATTGTTCGTCTCGTGTTGGAAGCGGTCCGAGGCACAGGAAAAGGTCGGACGGACTGTGTTTCCGATTTAAACGCCTACTGGCCCCTGCAATGGCTCACGGTGTGGCGGTTCTGCTGGCTACGTTCATGAGCATCCCCATCCCCCTTCCCCAAGTAAATGGAATCAACTCCGTTGGGAGCGTGGGCCCGGGGCTTGTTGAGTCATTTGGCCGAGCCACTTCGCCTCAAGCCGCGGCGGCGGCGAGCATCGGCGGTCTTGACGCCGATGTTTCTGCGATCGGCGGGTTCAAAGAATCCATCCCTATACATGTGCCGCAATTCCATGCCATCCGCCCCGAGATCGCGTTCAGTTATGACTCGGCGCGTGGCAATGGCGAGGTGGGTGTGGGCTGGCAAATAAGCGTCGGGTCGACCATTGTGCGGGCTGGACCGCGTGGAGGGTTGCCTCGCTACGACGCCAGTGATTCATTCATGATTGACGGCGCAGAGTTGGTCGCGTGCGCTCAACACTGCCAGACGGGAGGAACCCACGAAACCCGAGAGCAAACCTTTGAACGAATAATTTTTGACGGCACCACGTGGAATAGGTGGCAGCGCAACGGCGTTCATTTAGTTTACGAAACCCAGGAAGTCCCGGCATCCGCGTACGAGTGGTCGCTTGCCAAGGTCATCGACACTCACGGAAATGCCGTCACCTACCAGCAGGACTGCCCAAGCGCCTGCGTTATCGACCGCATCACCTATGCATCCCAGACTACGGGCTGTGGGAATCCGGTCCAGCCGACATGTAAGGTAGGCGCCTTGATCCGGTTCTACCATGAAGCGCGACCTGACCCTGTCACTTATTCCACAGGCCGAGGAGCACGGCAGATACGGCAACGCCTCCGTACGATCGAAGTGCGCATGGACGACCAGCTTGTAAATGCCTACCAGCTTCAATATGACGTGAGTATCTCAACGGGCAACTCAGTGCTGCGCTCGATGCAAGAGTTCGGAAGTGACGCATCAATTTCTCCCTCCGGGGGCGTCACCGCCGGTCCGAACCCTCCGCTCCCACTAATCTCCATGCGAACCTCATCGACCGGAGCCTCGTCTCCACAGTGGCAAGAACATGCCACTAACTGGCCATACGCCATCACATCACCGCCCGGGCTGAAGGACTTTCCGGCGCAGACGATGTCAGTGCCAGGCAATGCATACAGCTTCCGGCCTGATGGTGAGGATGATTTGTCGCCAACGCCTCTCCTTGGGGACTATGACGGAGATGGTCGTATTGACGCCGCATCTTGGCGCCGTAGCATGGTTGGCGGGCTTTGCTCGCCGTTGTACGTTCGGTTGGCGTCTAGGCCCGGGGGCGCCCCCATCTCCACCCCGCCGCAAGGTTGCCCAGAGACCGGCTACGTCACCGATCTTAACGGCGATTCGGCGGATGATCTGCTCCTCATGAATTCACAGGGGAGCATCAACCAGGCTGTCTCGAAGAGGGATGGAACTTTCCTGCTGAAGCCCGGATATACGAAAGCGCCATGGACCGGCGTTAAGGATCGTCTCTGCGCCTCTGGTGACCTAAATGGCGACGATAACGGGGACCTGCTGTGCGCCTTCCATAAGAGTGGCTCTCTTCCCGAATTGGGCATCATGCGTTCGACGGCTGACGGACTCTTTCAAGTTTCAATTGAACCTCTGCCGCCGACCATCACATCCCTTCAAGATGTGCTGCTGGCCGTCGGTGACGCCGACGCCAGCACTACTACAGATGTCTTCCTCGCAGAAGGCGCCCCGGGAAAACCATTGCGTCTCATCGCTGGCTATACCGCCCCTGACGGATCCATCAGTTCGTGGGAGACAACCCAAACGTCTTGGGGACTCGGCGATCCCAAATCGTGGCGTTTATCCTGCGGCGATGTCGACGGCGACGCCCGATCAGACTGTGTTATTCTCCACGAAGCGGGGGGCAGCACCAACGTTCTCGTGCTACTGTCTGTCAAAGGATCTGCGGAGCGGTTCGTCCCCCGGGCTTCAAGCATCCCTGCGGGGAACGTGAACGTAGCTGACGTGGATCAGGACGGTCGCGCCGACCTAGTCTCAGGTGATCCCGTCGGTGCGGCTCGTTCGAAAGGCGACGGCACATTCGAGGCGCATCAGACGTGGAACACAACCGTGACGTGTCCTGTTGTGGACAATGCCGTGGCTGTTACTGGCGACATAAACGGCGATGGTTCCTCTGACCTCATCTGTTCAACCATTCATGGTCCTGCTCCCCGGTTTCAGTTGGATGTCCAGCCTGCGCCTGTCGCTCCGCCCCCTCTGCACCGGTGGACGACATTAGACGCAAATGGTGACGGACGAGACGATTTGACTGCTGTCCACTACCGCAACCCCGGATACCAGATATATACGCTTTTAGCGCAACCGGCGGGCGGTTATGTGAGTTCGTCAACGCCTATCCTGCCTGATTCCGCGGTCTCCGCGGCGCCCCTGAACAATCCCGACGCCGCGGGATGGATGATTGCAGACGTGGGTGGCCCTGAGGGAAGACCCGACGGTAAATCAGACCTAGTCTTCGTTGACCGTTCAGGGACCACCTTGCGTATCACGACGCTGTTGTCCACCGGTGCTGGATGGACTGTCAAATACAGTGAGCCGTGGCTCCTCGGAGGCGCCCCATCGCCTTATAACTCTGCAGACACACAAATGTGGCGTCTCGCAGAGCTAAACGGTGACGCCCGCGCGGATCTTTTCCATTTTGTTTCCCTCGGCGCCGGGGTTCGGTTTGAGTATCTTCTTTCCGACGGTGCGGGGGGCTGGATTAGCGGCAGCAGCTCCCATTTTGATTCCGTGACGACTGCTGGCGGTCCTCTCACGCGGACGGATGTCAACAGTTTCCGCATGGCTGACCTCAATCGGGACAAGATCAGCGATTTCGTTCATGTCGAGACAGGAGGACAGGCTGGGTCTACTTACATGACTGTGCGCAGCATGCTATCCACCGGGGCTGGGCAATGGGAGGACGAAACACGCCAACGATTCCAAGCAGTTGATTCCGCCGCAGCTCATCGTCTGCAAGTAATTGAGTTCAACGGTGACGGCATCACCGACCTCGGCAGGAGTACCGTGTCGGGCGGCTGTATCCGGATTGAGGCTTACCTGAGGCAAGGCACCGACTGGTCGACCCCAAGGTCCGGACAGTCGGCCCAGCCGTGCCAAACGCCGGCCGGATTAGAGGACCGGCGCAACATCATCCTCAGTGACGTCAATGGTGACAACCGCACCGACGCCTACACAATATCCCGCGTCGGCAACGGAACGACAGCGAGGACAGCCCTGTCCACTCTGGTCAATCCAGGCGACCCCGATCGCCCATGGAACTGGACCGACCAACCGAATCTCAGCATTTCCGAGCCGGACTCGTGGGCGTGGCTGGTCCTCGACGTAGACTCTGACGGCAAAGGCGAACTCACGCACATCGGCGGAGTAGCGACGTCCAAGCTCACAACCCTGGCCTGGACAGGCAACGATGACCTCCTCACCGAAATCAACAACGGCCGCGGCGCCATAAAGGAGATCGCATACCGTGCGCAGCCCGGCGAGCGGTCCTATCTGCCTCCTGGAATGCTGTTGACGGCCGTGAGCCACATTGCCATAACTGAATCGACGTCAGACCCACCGGTTCACGCGGTGGCGTCGTTCAGCTATAAGGGGGCCTTGTGGTCAATTCCCTATCAGCGGTTGATCGGTTACGCGAGTATCCGCTCCGACCGAGGTAACCGCGCCATGGTCACGAACCGCGAACTCACCGAAACCTGTGGCGCCCGTCTGTCCTCGACATCGCTGGAAAATGCTAGCGGCGGAGTCATCAACAAATCGGGCCTCAATTATGTAGATACCGGTGAGGCACCGCCGTACACATGCCTCCCCGCGACCATCGTTCAGTCCGAGTGCGAAGGGACGCTAGCCTGTCGGGAGAAGACAACCAGTTACAGCTATGACTCCTACGGCAACACCGAGATGGTGGAAGAGTCCGGGGATGCGGGACGGCGACGGTTTTATCAGCCGGTCCGGCCCAACATAGCGGATTATCTCGTTGACCGCCCCTTCAAACAGGAGGTGCTGCGTGCTGACGCGTCGCCCCCACCGGCCGGTACTTGGATCACGCAATCACTGACTCTGTTCGGCTACGATGACGATGACTGGGAGCACGCACCTCATGAGCGCGGTGACCTTACACGGATCACCACTTTCCCCAGCATTGCCAACGACGTGGCCGCAGATACCTTCCTCCACTACGACGAGGTCGGGAATGTAGTGCGGATCCAGGATCCGGTTGGTACGACAGGCACCAAAGTGTACGACTCCGCCAGGAGCCTTTTCCCCGTGTCGATCTGCGCGGCTACCTGTTCGATATTCGTGTGGGACGAGAAGCTCGGGGTCGTTCGGTCGGTTCAGGACCCGAATCTCCAGACAACGACGACTGATTACGACGCATACCGTAGGCCCACAAAGACCACCCGCGCCGACGGCAGCACGACGATCACACGCTATCTGTCCGTTGGCTCCTTCACGGGTCTAGATTCCAACCGGCAACGAGTCCGCACTGAGACCTCCGACGGTAGTGTTACCGACGCCGTGCACTGGCACGAAGAATTGTTCGACGGACTGGGCAGAACCTACCGAACCCTTAACGAAGGCACGACTCCGGTGCTCGATGACGTGCTGGTATCTGACTTACGCTTCACCGACGCCTCCGCATATCCAGCTTCCGTTATTCTCCCGCACCGGGCTGTTGAGGCACCCAGAGAAACGAAGTACGAATACGACGGTGCCATGCGACTTACAGCCCTGAAATATCCGGACGGAAGTGGTGTTAGCCGTACGTACGGCGTGGGGCGGGTGGAGAATCGTGACGAACTAGAGCATCTCACCACAATCCATTCGGATGCATTCGGACGGATAGTCGCGGTTGACGAGCACGCACGCGGCTGTCCACAATGCCAGTTGGAATCGATGACTACGCGGTACACCTACGACGTTCTGAACGGCATGCTTACGGTAACGGATCCGGCTGGAAACGTCACAACCATCGTCCGGGATGACCTGGGCCGTGAAACATCGATCACTGACCCCGACCGCGGCACTACTACACGGGCTTGGCGGCACGACGGAAGTCTGGACACAGAAATAGACAGTAATGGCGTCCACTCTTGGACATACGACGCCGCAGGACGTCCAATAAGCCAGGTCGACACCGCTGGCGGCACAACGAAGACGGTGAGCTGGGACTACGACGCCGACCCTGTAACCCTCCAAGCTCAGGGGTACAGCAAGGGACTGCCTGTGCTGACACAATACTCCACGGCGGGGTTGGCGGGAGCAGTGACCGGTTCGGAGCGACTATGGTATGACCAACTCGGCCGTACCATCCAAGCACGTCGTTGTGTCGACTCGGTGTGTCAAGACATGGGCGCGACATATGATCTGGCGGGTCGCCTTAGTGACCTACGCTATCCCGATCCGGGGAACCCGGACGGCGAACACGTCAAGTACACTTACGACCCGGCGGGTCGCCTTGCGTCTGTGGGTACGTATCTAACAAGTGTTCAATCCAACGCCTCAGGCCAAATAGCACAACAGACCTATGGAAACGGATTAGTCGAGCAACGGTCCTACGATCCCGACCGCCTATGGCTCGATGCTCAAACTCTTTCCACGACTCCCAAATCCGCAGCTCCGGTATACGCCGCCGTGTATCAACACGACGCTACTGCGAGAATCACCAACATCGTCACCGCCAATTCTTCTGGTCCAACGCCGCAGCCAGTGACGTCCACGTTCACCTATGACGAACTGGGTAGACTCTCCACCACGACCAGCAGCGATGAACCCTCCTTCGTGGCGCAAACCTTCGAATACGACGCGGCCGGCCGCATGACGCGCTCACCCGGTACAGGCGCCATCTCATACGATGACCCTGCGCATCTCCACGCACCCACGTCCAGCTCTGCAGGACATCAACGCATCTATGACCGGGACGGCAACCTGACGAAGCTCTCGGACCCAGGCGGCAGAAACCTGAAGATCTCATGGTCACCCGACGGCATGCCAGCAACAATTTCGACCGGCCACGGCGGAACCGTATTCGGTTACGGGGCCAGGGGCGAGCGCGTGAAAAGCACGGCCGACGGTACGGCAACACTGTTTTTCGACCGATTTTTGGAGCAGGGCCCGAAAGGTCTCACCAAATACTACTGGGCGGGCGATCAGCTGATTGCACGGCGTGAGGCAAACGGTGCTGTTTTCTACGTATTGGAAGACCATATCCACTCCACCCGCGTGGTCACTGATCAGAACCGAACCGTTGTAGGGCGATACAACTATAAGCCGTATGGGGAGCAGCAAGCCCAGAATTTGACGGACAATTCACCGCATCTGTGGCAGGGGCAGCGGCACGATGCGGACGGCGGTCTGGTCTACATGAATGCGCGTTACTATGACGCCGTCATGGGTGTTTTTACTGCGCCGGACTCCATCGTCCCGGACCCGTACCAGCCGCAATCTCTCAACCGCTACTCGTTCTCGCTCAACGACCCGGTGAACCGTTGGGACCCAAGTGGACATGTGAGCATGCGTGTGGAACAGAAAAAGGAACAGGAACGGCGGGGCCTGAGCACCGTGAAGATGGAGGCATATGCACAGCAGCGGCAATGTATTAATGGCTTCAGCGGCTGCTCGGCCGCGCTGGGGGGCGCAATTAAGGTCGCAAAATCGGGTAAGAAATGGGTAGACGAGTCAACATTCAGACCGCTCTCCCCCGAGGAGAAAAACATTCCGTCGACCTTTGGCCTCATCTTCGAGGGGAAGGGCCACTTCGAGGACGTGATCGTTCCGGTTTCAGCTGAAGATACGGCTAACACTTCAACGACTTCAACGACCTCAACGTCTGCGCCCACTGCAGCCCCGACGGCACCTGCCGTCCCCACCCAACCAGCCCTAAATAAATCCGGCCCACATCGACATCCGGAGTATTTTTTCTGGGTGTCCCGTGAATGGGATAGGAATTTAGGGCAAAAGGAGAAGGAATCTAAAGGACTGATTCACAAAGGGGAGGGGGAGGTTATTGGTATCGTTGGAGCTAATGACGAAGGTCCATTTGTAACATTCCTTGGTGCGGCGGGTTACGCGATAAGTGGCATACCGAGACAAAAAGAAATTTATGGAGCGATATACGGCGGCAAAGACGTGACCTTCCAGTGGAAAGTTCTTCCTGGCCGCATAAAGCTCCAGGTCATTCACGATTGGATAATATTGGCCGAAGGCGGTTATGGCGCAGTTGTAGCCGGAGCCTATAAGACATCCCATGGCACGGGAGTGTACTTTGGTACTAGGGTCGGACACTTGGCATACGGAATCGGATTTAATGCTGATCAAGCCCTCAACTTTCTCGAGGCGTTAGCGGGACCGTTGGGACCGGAAGAGGACAATCCATGGCTGTCCGGCTGGAACTCCGGCCCGGGGCCGTAGCACGTGTCGCTAAAAAACGATCCACGCCTTACACGCGGTTCGTGCACGAATACAGCCCCTGTGGGCGGGCCGATAAAGTCCACAAAACGCGGGGGCTGAGGGCCTACTGATAGCCCCCGAGTCCACGAACCACACAGAAAAGAGGCTCCGTCATCAGACCCCAGACCGCTGGAAACTAGGAAAATACCGCCTCTACCCAAGAACATCAGCAAGACAACCGCGTCTGCCGACTTGGAAACCCTTCATCTCCCCTGCTTTGAGCAACGCACTAACCTGGTCGCCTGCATTGAGTTCTTCGGCGACTTGGTCAATGGTCAAGAGGCGGTCCTCCTGCGATGGGCGGCCGGTCATGCTGTCCATGGTTGGAATATGCCTTCCGCTCGAAATCTGTAATGGGCTGGATGATGTGCCATCCGTCAGTCGAGAGCGGCTTCAAGGTCGTCAACTTCCCCAATGTACCGAAGTTGTCGAAGCAAGCCTCCTAGCTCGGCTAGATCGCCTGGCAAAGTGACCACACATTTCGCGGCCTGACGAACGGCATCAACGTTTATATTGGCCCGGTACTCCCGTCGCATAAACTCCTTGAATGCTTCGCCGACTCGCTTCCTGGTCCTGAACGCGGCCTTATATGCCTGCCAATCGTCTGCGTCCAGATTGAAATGACTCGGCGCCAGATAATCGAGGATGTCCGGTTGGGAAAGTCCAAAGGTGGTGATTCGGTTGAGCCTTCCAACTTGTATTGCCCGCCTGCCGGGCTCGGACAGTGCGCGTTCTTCCTTCGTGGCGGACTTCACTTCGAGTTCAGCGAGAGCTCTCTCGGACAGCCGGGAGTCTTTATCTGTGAAGGCAGCAACGGCTCTCTGCCAAATCGCCATCACCCGCGCTTGGAAAACTACAACTTATCGGGGCGTTAAGGGCGTCAAATAGGAACTGCATATCGGGTGACGCGGCGGCATTGTCCGTGCCGCGCGTGACATAGACTCTCGCGCCAGAGGTTTGCATGTCCTCCGCGAGAAACTATCACTGTTCGAGTTTAGTGGTTGTTCTACGCTCCGCCCGGCCGCCTCGCGGGGATGCATCACCCGTCAAGTACTCAAGCCAGCGCGCTTTCACAGCACGATGTCGCTCCCAACGAGCCGGTTCCGCTGAAACGCGACCCATCGTCCAGCTAGAGTGCGATCTTCTAGCCGATGCCCTGCTCCGTGATCGGCTCTGCCAGACCAATTTCAACGAGGGTCGCGCCACCGGTTCCTTCCCGTAGACGAGCCGCCTCACCCAGTGGACTTGCGCTCCACGAAGTGGACACCATCGCCATCGTGATCGGCCCATCGGCCTCCCCTGCCTCTAACGGCAGAGGGTGACAATATCCCGTGGCGAAGTGTCGTATCTGCAGGACTTCGCCCTCATAACAGCCGTTGCGCTCGCTCACGGCCAGAGAGCGGACTTGCAGGCCCTACGACTTGCGGGCAACGGCAACGGCACCGACGACAGCGACATCAAAGGTGGACTTTGGTAATTGGTCCACCTGAAACACCCGAGTCGAGCGTCATTACCGGCGCATAGAGAGGACCTCCGACCTCAGGATTGTCCCATTCATAGACGAGAGCCACACGACGTTGCCAGACTGGTCGCCGGTGGCCCCATTGCCGGCCTGCCGCTCAAATGTCTCGTCCACAGAAGCGGGCCCGGCACATAGATAGCGGGCACGTGTCATGTGGCAGGGATTCCGGCCGGCGGAATGGCTCCGCCCGACGGGCACAGCGGGATTCCGGCGGGCAGCTGCCGCGCCGACTCGGGCTGCGTCCTGATCCGCCGATGGCTTCCAAAATTCATCGGCGGATCGGGGCGTAGTACCCACAAGCCGCCCGCTCGCAGCGGTGAGGTTTAGACGGCCGTGTAGCCGCCGTCGACGAGGACGTAGGAGCCGGTCATGAAACTGGCCTTGTCGGACAGGAGGAACGTGGCGACGCTGGCGACCTCATCGGGTTGTCCCAGGCGGCCAAGCGGATGCTTTGCCTCGAGCCCGGTGACGACTTCCTTCGGTGCAGCGGCCAGCAGCGGCGTGTCGATATAGCCGGGGCCGATCGCGTTGACGCGCAGCCCCTGGGCCCCATATTCAGCCGCAGCGTTCTTGGTCAGGCCCACGACGCCGTGCTTGGCCGCGGTGTATGCGGCGTTGCCAGGAGCGGCGACGGTGCCGTGGATCGACGCCATGTTCACGATGGCACCGTTGGCGGCGCCGGCGGCAAGGATGGCCGGGACCTGGTAGCGCATCCCGTAGAGGACTCCGCTCAAGTTGATGGAGATGACCCGGTCCCAGTCGTCAATGTCGACGTCCCCGACAGGAGCGTTGGCGCCGCCGATCCCTGCGTTGTTGACGGCATAGTTGAGGGCGCCATAGGTCCCGACCGCGAATTCGACGGCCTTCTTGCTGTCCTCGGCCACCGCCGTGTTGGCCTGGAATGGAACCGCGGTGCCGCCTGCGGCCGTGATCTCGTTGGCGACGCGCGTGGCACCGTCGAGGTTGAGGTCGACGACAACGACGTTGACACCGTTCCTGGCCAGGTCTTTGCTGATCGCTTCCCCGAGTCCGGAGCCTCCGCCGGTGACGAGTGCGGTCTTGCCTTCGAAGCTACCCATGATTCCTCCTCGTACGCGGGATCGGTCCCGCAGGTTTCCGTGGTGCGCTGGTTGAGCCACGCTTTTGGGCCAACCGGGTTCGAGGAGGAAACATTCCGTAGGTTTGCACGAACCGCCCAGATTCGTGCCAACTCCTCCGGCCTGGGCCTCCTGGTTACCGGGTGCGTCGCCGGCACTGATGGCGTCCGCGCCTTGGGCCGCCTATGCTCGCCCCAGGCAGCCGTGTGCGACTATTGCTTCACGCCGTCCTTGGGCGTCACTTTCATTGAGTATGGGGGGAACCATGAAGGTCCATCGCTCCAGCCAGGTCCGCGCCGCAGCCGTACCGGCACTGAAATCCAGGCGGTTGTCTACGCTGAGGCGGGCGGCCGGTGTATCGGTGGTTGCGGCAGGCCTGTTGCTGACCGGCCTTGCCGTTCCGGCTGAAGCGGCAACCGTGTACAAGGCTCCGCTGCGGACTGCCGTGCGCGGACTCGTTGTCGCGGCCGAGGTCAACGCCGGCTATGACCGGGACCGCTATTTCGGCGCCTGGCGGGATACCAACGGGGATTGCCAGAACACGCGGCAGGAAGTCCTGGTCCAGGAATCCAGGGCTGCCGTGTCCTATACGAGCCGCGGCTGCACGGCCAGCACCGGACGCTGGGTGACCTCGTGGGACAACCGAGTCAACACCTCCGCATCGACGGTGCAGATCGACCATACGGTCCCGGTTCATGAGGCCTGGGGATCCGGGGCAAGGTACTGGTCCCAGGCCCGGCGCGTGGCCTTCTACAACGACCTCGGCGACACCCGCACCCTGGGCGCCCAGACGTCCGCTCTCAACTCCTCCAAGCAGGCCAGCGGCCCGGAGACGTGGATGCCGCCGAAGAACCGCTGCGCGTACATCGGCCAGTGGGTGGCGGTGAAGATCCGCTGGGGCCTGCGCGTCGACAGCGCAGAGAAGGCGGCACTGATCCGCTACGCAGACTCCTGCCCCAACGTCACCCTCACGGTTACCCGCGCCTAATCGTCAGACGGCCTTCACCGCAGCTCTGTCGATCACGCCTGATTGTGCAACAGGCCGTTGCCCAATCGCCGCCCACACCGGCAGTACGCCGGTTAGAGTGTTGCCATGACGCTGGGGGGTGCGGCCGCGGAGCCGCTTGTACACATCAAAGATTTCCGGATGGACTTCGGGGACACGACGGTCATCAGGGACCTGTCCTTCGATGTCCGGGCAGGGGAAACGTTCGGTTTCCTGGGCAGCAACGGATCCGGGAAAACCACGACGCTCCGGGCCCTGCTGGGGATCTACCAGCCCACCGCGGGGACCCTGCACATCGGGAGCAAACCCTTCGCCCCGCAGGACGGGGCCCGGCTCGGGTACCTGCCCGAGGAACGTGGCCTGTACAAGAAAGAGTCCTTCCTGGACGTGATGGTCTATTTCGGCCGGCTCAAGGGCCTCGACAAGGCACGTGCCAAGGCCTGGTCCCGGGAGTACCTGGAACGGGTGGACCTGGCCGACAAGGCCACCACCCGGCTGGATAAGCTCTCCGGCGGGCAGCAGCAGAAAATCCAGCTCGGCGTGACCATCATGAACGACCCCGACTGCTGATCCTGGACGAGCCGACCAAGGGCTTCGACCCGGTCAACCGGCGGCTGCTGATGGACATCATCGAGGAACAGAAATTCGCCGGCGCAACCGTGATCATGGTC
The DNA here is from genome assembly GCF_056405215.1 of Arthrobacter sp. P1_H7. NCBI lineage: Bacteria > Bacillati > Actinomycetota > Actinomycetes > Micrococcales > Micrococcaceae > Arthrobacter > Arthrobacter sp. P1_H7. The sequence goes on from NZ_JBFUCO010000025.1 coordinate 47,145, forward strand.
ACCCACCAGATGGAGGAAGTCGAACGTCTTTGTGACCGGGTGATCCTGCTCAAAGACGGGACCTCCCGCGCCTACGGCACCGTCGCCGAGGTCCAGGAACAATTCGGCGGAACCGTCTACCGGCTCACCTACACCGGGACTCTGCCCTCCTCGGCCCTGTATGACATCGTCAGTGCCGGTGGCGGGCAGGCCGAGCTCTCCCCCAAACCCGGCGGCGACGAATCCACGGTCCTGCGCGAGCTGATCGGCCACGGCGTCGCCGTGAAGTCCTTCACCACCGCCATGACGTCCCTGGACGAGGTCTTCATCAAGGTCTACGGCGAATCCCACGACATGGCGGAGGCATAGAACCCCATGACACAGAAAACATCCACGCAGCTCCCCTCCCCCGCCCCGACGCCGGCCATCCCGCCGCCCACGCCGAAGCGCCCCTTTGCCGGTCACAACCTCGGCACCGTCGTCGGGTTCGAATTCACCCGCACCGTGAAAAAGCGCCGCTTCTGGATCGCGACCCTGGCCATACCGGTAGTGATGGCGATCGTGTTCGCGCTCATCTACCTCAGCAACTCCTCCACCGCGGCCAGCGCCGACGCCCAGAAGACCGCGGCCATGTCCTTCACCTACACGGACGCCTCCGGACTCATCGCCCCGGCGATCGCCACCGCCATGGGCGGCCGGCCGGCCACCGATCCGGACAAAGCGCTGCAGGACGTCAAAGACGGCGCAACCGACGCCTACTTCGCCTACCCCGCCGACATCGCCACCCAGCCGGTCAAGGTCTACGGGCAGGACCAGGGGATCTTCGACAACGGCAAGTACGACGCCGTCGCCAAGCAGCTCCTCACCGCCTCAGCCCAGGCCACGATCGGCTCACCGCAACGGATGGCCGCGGCCAGCGGCGACGTCAAGACCGAATCCCAGACCGTCATGGACGGCCAGCCCGCCGGCGGCATCGGATCCGCCGTCCCGCCGCTGATGTTCCTGCTGATCTTCTACGTCTCGATCATTCTGCTCTCCAACCAGATGCTCAACAGCACCCTGGAAGAGAAAGAAAACCGGGTCACCGAAATGATCCTCACCACCCTGAACCCGACCACCCTGATCATCGGCAAGGTCATCGCCCTGTTCATGGTCGGCCTGGTCCAGATCCTGGTCTTCCTCACCCCCATCGCCGTCGGATACGCCTTCTTCCGCGACAAACTCGCCATGCCCGACCTGGACCTCTCGACCCTGACTTTCGAGCCCGGCACGATGCTTGTCGGGGCACTGCTGCTGCTCGGCGGCTTCACCGTCTTCACCGGAGTCCTGGTCGCGATCGGCGCCGTCATGCCCACCGCCAAAGACGCCGGCACGATCTTCGGGCCCCTGATGGCGCTGATCTTCGTCCCCTTCTACGCCATGACCCTCATCATCTCGGACCCGCACGCACCCATCGTGCAGATCTTCACCTACTTCCCGCTCTCCGCCCCCGTCACCGCCCTGCTCCGCAACGGCTTCGGCACCCTCACCCCGCTCGAAGCAACCATCGTCATCGCCGAACTCTTCATCATCGGAATCCTCATCCTCCGACTCGCCGTGCACCTCTTCCGCTACGGATCCATCCAATACTCGGGCAAACTCTCCATCGCCGGCACCTTCCGCAAACGCGCCAAACCCACCAGTAAATGACCCCGCCCCGCCGGCACACGTCGGTCTTCGACGGAACACTCTCAAACCGGGCCCACCGGCGGCTAAAGACACTGGTCATCAGCGATGAACAGCAGCAGGCCGGCCGCGACAGCGGCAGATCCGGTCGGCAGTTTTCAGTTTCAGCCGGCTCCTTCAAGCCTGCGGATTCCTCAGCACCGCCAACACCCTCACCACCCTGAAAACCAATGGTGTGCTGACCCACCTCGGCGGGCCCGTGGGAACCGACCTCCTGGCCGTTCTCTGCCTAGCCGCCGCATGGTCCCTGTTCCTCGGCGCAGCCAGGCTCCTCATCCCCAAGGCTTTGACCCCGTTCAGGCCGCCCTGGCTGCGGACCGCAGCGACGCCCATCCTCGGGACGCTGACCGCAGATGCCCTGACCGCATTCTCCTTCTTCGGGGCGTTTATGACGATCGCGGCCGACACGACGCACCGCTCCGTCCACTCCCCCGACTTCGCCCAGAGGCTCCTCATCGTCGACAGCAAAGGATGTCAGTGGCTGGTTCGACCCTGCACCTCAGAGAATAAGAGCTCACGTCGGTCCGAGGACCGGCCAGGGCTGGGTAGATAAGTCCTCCGAGGGTGACTTCCCCATCAGCATCAGGTACTACGTTTAGACTCCAATGCCGACGGAGGGGCAGGTTCTGGACCCATAATCCGCTTCATCAGTTCCTCTGGGTGCCCGTTCCGGACGCCGTGTAGTCAGCATGGCCGGAGACCGGAGTAGTCGAGTCCGCACGCATGGCGGCACTGGATCGCGTCGCCAGCCTGCCCGCAACCGTCTAGTCGTGCCCGATACGCTGCGCGCCCCGCTCGATTGTCTCCTTTCCGGCTTGCAGTAGTGCCTGGCGCGCCTCCGGGTCAGCGACCCCCTCGGCTAGTTGAGTCACCGCGAGCCCGAGCAGCACGTCCCGCTTCTCCGGTGCCAGAACGTTCCAGCCGGGATCGACCGGAACCGGCCCCCCACCGTGGGGCAGCACCACCCCGGCTCCGCCCCCTGTCAAACCAAGCAGAATCTGCACCGAGATTGCATACGCCCAGCTCGGCCGCTCCAGCAGGTAGGTCGTGTACCTGTCGCGGGCATTGCGGAGCGCGGCAGCTGCATCAATTCGGCCGTATCCCATCTCCTCGTGCCATGTCCCATTGGGATGCCCGGTCGTCGTCGTGTAACCGTAGCCACCCACCTTGGCTGCGGTCTGTTCGATGAGATTCCGCACCAGGTCGTTGGTCTGGAGCCCGGGTGGGATATTGACCGGTTTCTGGAGCAACGCGACGAGGAGCCCGGCGAGACCGGCGACGTGTGGTGCCGCGGCCGATGTTCCAAAGAAGTCGCCGTACCCGCCGCCGTTTGCGGTCGTCCACGGGATCACCCCGGGCGCAACAACGCTCAGCTCCGGCCCGTATTTGCCTCCCCAGGGATGTGTCTCCCCGGCCGCCGGCCGCTTGCGCTGATCGCCCTGGTCAGAGGCCCCCACGGCGATGACCCTGTGGTGGCTGGCAGGGTATTCGACCACCCCGGGGTTGTTGCAGCCGGCATTGGTGAAGCAGTTTCCCGACGCCGCAACGAGCACCAGTCCTGCGGCATGCGCATTATTCAGTGCGATCCCCACGTCGACGTTGGGTGGATTCCACGTCCAGCTCATGCTGATGACATGGGCGCCATGTGTTCGGGCCCAATCGATGGCTCTCACAATGCTCATCAGGGACGTGATGCGGAATTTGTCGTCACCATTCGTATCGATGTAATGGTCGAGCAGACGGATCGGCATGATGGAACAGTTCCACCCGACACCTGCCACGCCTTGGGTGTTGTTTGTTTCGGCGGCGGCCACCCCGGCACAGAGGGTGCCGTGACCGCCAACATCGTTGGGGGCGCCGGTCCCGGCGATCACGTCCCGCCGGTCGGCCTGGGGGACGTATTTACTCGAGAGATCGGGGTGCGTCAGATCGCACCCCGAGTCAATGATGGCGATGACGACGCTCGAACTGCCCTGTGAAATGTCCCAGGCAGCTGGTGCCCCGATCCGGTCAAGATTCCACTGACTGGGAAAGCGAAAGTCGTCCGGGGTCGTTCCGCTGGCGGCGGGATTGAGCTGGATCCAGTCAGGGCCGGCGTACCGAACCAGCGGGGACCGGGCGAGGTCGCCCGCAACCACGATGATGTCCCGTGTCTCGGCGGATCGAAGCTGCACCTGGTAGAGGTTACCCTCGCGCGGATCCGGTGCCGAAACGACCACCTCCAGGCCCAGCGCCGAGACAAAGTCCGCGATCTCCTCCCCGGTAGCCCGCGGGATGAACCGGATCAGCAGCCGGTCGGCGAAGCTGGCTCCAGTGACGGCGGGCAACAGGTCACTGCGGTGGTACACAGGGTTCGCGACCCGTACCCGCTTGTCCGCACCCAGCGCCGCCACGAGGGAAGTGACGTCCTCATCGCCACCAGACTTGAGCCAGCTTCCGCGGCCGGGTTCCGCATTGCGTTCCTGCTCAGAGGAGATCTCGGGCGAGTCCTGCATTGTTTGAAGCCGATACTCCGTGAGGAGAGCTTCGATCTCCGGTAGCGAAAGGGCAGCCGAAAACTCGACGTAGATCTGGTCCAGGGTTCGAGTCATGGTGACCCCGCCGGCCGAGATCTCCCGCGGATAGGCTGATGAGTTTGGTGGCGTTGCAGAGTCGGCCATGGCGGCCCTCCTAGGGCTGAGGCCCGGCAAGGCCAAGCCGTTCGATGGTATGCGGTCCTGATGGGTGGCTGGACCTTAGCAAGGTTCTAGGACCTCCCGCAATGAGTCGCGCTAACTCATGCGAACATCCGCGTACGGCGAGACCATTACTGGCTCAATTTCTCAAAGCAGTGCAGCACCAGGGCTGTTATTAACCACGTCGTCAAACGGATTACCCTTCAGGTTTGCCACGTACCGCTGTCAGTTCCACCGCCCGTAAGCCTCACCCCTGCAAGCTGCAGAATCTCCCGCATGTACCTCAGCATCCCGCCAGTCGGAACCAAGACCTCTCGGTCATGCCGCGGCGGTTTGAGAGGCACAGTCATGGGCAATACATGACTGACCATCTTGCCTTGGATTGGGTAGCCGAGTCACGTACACGCTTTTTGGAACGTGTCCCATCGGGGGCGCGGCAAATCTGGCCACGCGACAACGTGTCATGCGGGGCGAGATTAACACCCAAAGAGACCATGGCTTCGCTTGGACGTTGACATTTCAGGTGAAGTGGTCAGAACCTCCCCTATCCAGACCAGCGCGTGTGCTCCGTCCACGCTTGCAACAGATAACCGCGAATCGGCGCGAACTCGTGCTCTCCGTAACGGCCCGTGACGCCCGGCGTTCGGTCGGCAGCAACCATTTGCTCCTCGGCGAAGTGCTCGTAATGACCCGGGACTAACCACGAGCCGGGACGAGGTACCGACAGCTCAACGCCACGGGGTAGCGAAAGTTCGCTCGGGACATCCCGCTTTGCTTGGGCATACGGCTCGCTAGGAGCTGGGACACCAAGCTTCGGCCAGGCACTGCAGCGAGGTGGCTGCTCAGTTTCGTGTCAGCTTTATGGATCGGCAGGAAGGTTCAGGAACGAAAGCAGATTGCCGTCCTGGTCCAGACAGTCGAGCAGGTCGCGATGCGGAATGTCATCGACGTCGTACCGGTATCGGCGGATCAGGACGTCACGCATCGCATACTCGCCAGGCGCTTCGTGTCGTCCCCGCAGATCCCATCGACGTGCTACTGAAACCGTTTGAATGGCGGCGTGCATGTTGACCTGGTCGTCGCCAAACTCGGACAGGGGGATTTCCGGGGACAGAGCTGTCTCTGGTTCTCGTGCAAGTTCCATTGCTCGCCTCGGACCGTCAACTCCGATCCGCATCCCGGCATGCTTCATCCGCCAGTTCATTGCGATGTTCACGAAGGAGACTAGAATCTGCCAGTCGAGCCATCCCTCATGGCGCAGCCGCAGGATGGTAGCCCGGCCAGCTTGATCGGATAGAAGTCGCGGGAGCGTTATCCGCAAGGCGTCGTTGGCGACTTCGTACCGTTCGCGGATGGCCCGAAGCGACTCAGCTCGATCGTAACCCGGTCCCATGGCGGTGGACGGCGAGAGATGTTCAATTTCGGCGGGATTGAAGGACTCGGACGATGATGGCCTGCGGGCGCTGGCGCAGAGGGCGTAATGGTCTGCGTCTAGCAGGGCTGCAGTCTCCTCGTAAGGACGCCCAATGGACACCTTGTGGACGATGCCACCTTTGAAGAGCGGTTCCAGGAGGTCTTGGAGCTCGCCGGGCGGGCGGATGTGGACAGTGTGGAGCAACTGGTAGCACAGGGCAAGAACCCGCGAGGTTCGCGCTTCGGGCTCTGTCAGCGAGCTCGAGAGGACGACCTCGGCGAAAATCTCAGGTTGTGACTCGTCAATGTCAATCTGGTCGCCTTGCCCACCCGTCTGGGGTTTCACGTCGACAACTATGCGGACGGTGCTGCGGATCAGGACCGGACTCATCGACGCGATGTCGGCCAAGAGGATTTGCAAGGTGGCTACGAAGCCTTCAGCCGCCAAAACAGTTTGCCGATTGTTTTTGAACTCGATGATCCAGCGGACGCCAAGGGCCTGGAAGTCGACAACTCGTCTGTCGCCAACGTCGCCGAAGACCGGGCCTGCGAGTTGATCGCCGGCTTTGGCCTGAAATTCGTCTTCCGTCAGCTGAAACCGGGAGTCGCCGTACTCGACCACTTCGACAAGTTGCTTGTACCATTCCGTCGTCGGATGAGCGGCTTCGACGAGCGACTCGAGTTCGGGCCAATAGGTGCGAATCGCAGCCAGTTCCAACGTTGCATTTGTGCGGTGTGCCGCGAGCTCCGGGTGAATGTCGTCGTTGAACGGATCAACGAGCAGTTGAGCGCGGGCGAGAAGCGCGATCTCGGTCAGCCCGGCAGCGTCGACCCAGGTACCGGCATGCTGAGAGTACGCGGCTGCTTCCAGCAGGGCCTTGGGGACGTGCGCCTTCACATCAGCGTCTTCGCTCTGGAGAGCCAGTGCAGCCGCAGTGCATGTGTACAACTTTGCCGCATACATGAGGCCAAGATTGGCGTACAACTTACCCAGATAGCGCATTGTAAGGATCGAGCCGTAGATGGTGTCACCGTTGAACCACTTCACCTTAGCGATGTGCAGCTCGGCCAGTGCCTTCAACGGCTGGCCGGCACGAACAAATGCCATCCCACGGTCTCGGCACCGTTGGGCAATGGCTGCGTCGCCCTGTACCTCGGCTTGCGCGAGATCTAGTTTGTCACGGACCTTCTCGTAACCCGGGTAGTTGGAAACAACCGGCGCGAACAGCGTGAACACACGGGCCAGAACACTGGATGAGTATGCTCGAGCCCGCGGGAGCAGGTCCACCACCTGCTCCAGGCACGTCATTGCGGCACCGACATCAAAGAAATAGGACTCGGGCATGGTGGTGACGTCGACTGCAACCTCATCTAGCTGGCTATAGGTCGTGTCAAGTGCATGCCCCGGGCATGACGGTTCGCCCCGTGTGTCTGGCGGGCGTTCTGAGGTGTTTGTGGAGGCGGCGGTTTGGTGGCTGGGCCGGTGTGGTTCCGGGGGCGCCCACGCTGACTTATGCGA
>NZ_JBFUCO010000026.1:0-29110 GCF_056405215.1 Arthrobacter sp. P1_H7
ATGTCGCCACCAAATGCCGGATCTTGATATCGGGGTGCATTTTGCTCATGACCCGAGCAAAACCGGTCCGAGTGTCCACGATGTCCTGAGACACACTGTCCACGATGTCTTGAGACAGAAACGTCCATTAAGTCATGAGACTCCACAGCTGCCATTCGCCGGTTTTAACGACCAAGAGTGATAGAGCAACGGGGCTCTTGACCATTAGGAAGCCTAACTGTTAGGCTACCTAACTATGAACGCCAGTGAACCGGCCGACCCCGGGCTCCTCGCTCTCGCCGAGGACTTCCGCGAGGCCCTCCGCCACAGCATCTATCTCGTCCGCCGCCTGGACGCCGACGGCGAACTCAGTGCCGCCCAGCTCAGCATGCTCAAGATGCTGATGGACGCCGGACCCGCCGCGGGCGGCGTAAGGGTGGGCGAAATCGCCCGGAACCTCGGCGTCAAGGTGCCCAGCGCCACCGAGCAGATCATCAAGCTCGAGCGCGCAGGCCTCGCCCGGCGGGAACCGGACCCCGACGACTCCCGCGCCGTCCGGGTCACCCTCACGGACGCCGGCCTCGCCGCCGTCGCATCCGCCAATGAGCGCCGCAACACCGTCATGGCCGGTGTCCTCTCGTCCCTTTCGGACGAAGACCGGGCCGCCCTCGCGGCCGCCCTCCCGGTCATCGGCAGGATCAACGCGACGCTCCTGGCCTGATCTTCACCCAACAATTCCAATCACTTAGGAGTGCCCCCATGCACGGCCCCCCCGCCGACACCCTGCCGGCCGCGGAAGTAACCCTCGAGGCCGAGAAGGCCTCACTGCTCAAACAGCCCAAGGCGGTGTGGGCGACGGCCCTCGCGGCGGTGTTCGCCTTCATGGGGATCGGGCTGGTGGACCCCATCCTGCCGGCGATCGCCAAGAACCTGGACGCCTCGCCGAGCCAGGTGTCGCTGCTCTTCACGAGCTATTTCCTGGTGACGGCCGTCGCCATGCTGATCACCGGCTACGTCTCCTCCCGGATCGGCGGGAAACGGACGCTGCTGATCGGGCTCGCGGTCATCGTCGTGTTCGCCTCCCTGTCCGGCACGTCGGGCAGCGTGGCTGAGCTCATCGGTTTCCGCGCCGGCTGGGGGCTGGGCAACGCCCTGTTCATGGCCACGGCGCTGGCCGTGATTGTCGGCGTCGCAAGCGGCGGCGCCGGCACGGCGATCATCCTGTACGAGGCCGCCCTCGGCCTGGGCATTTCCCTCGGCCCGCTCCTGGGTGCATTGCTTGGCGGCTGGCAGTGGCGCGCCCCGTTCTTCGGCACGGCCGGGCTGATGGCGTCCGCGTTCATCGCGCTCATTGCCCTGCTGCCCAAGACTCCGCTGCCCGAGCGGAAAGTCCGCCTCCGGGATCCGCTGCTGGCCCTGGGGCACAAGGGACTGCGGACGACGGCGGCCAGCGGCCTGTTCTACAACTACGGCTTCTTCACCGTCCTCGCCTTCACGCCCTTCATCCTCGGCATGGACGCCTACGGGATCGGCGGGGTGTTCTTCGGCTGGGGTGTGGCCGTCGCGGTCTTCTCGGTCTTTGCCGCCCCCGTACTGCAGAACCGCTTCGGAGCGGTGCGGGTCCTCTCCGGCACCCTGGTCCTGCTGATGCTCGACCTCGTGGGACTGGGCCTGGCCGCCGGGCACTCGGTGCCCGCCGTCGTCGTCCTCGTGGTCATTTCCGGGGCGCTCCTGGGCATCAACAACACCATCTACACGGAGCTGGCCATGGGCGTGTCCGATTCGCCGCGGCCGGTGGCCTCGGCCGGCTACAACTTCGTGCGCTGGATGGGCGGCGCCCTGGCGCCGTTTGCCGCCGCGCAGCTGGGCGAACACTTCGGCCCGCAGGTGCCCTTCTTCGCCGGTGCGCTGGCCATGGTGGCGGCCATTGCGGTGGTCTTCGGCGGACGCCGCTACCTGGCGGCGCACGAGCCGCACGTGCTCTAGCCACGCCCGGCTTCGCGCCGAGCCCGTCGAGGCCACAAAGAACGCCCATGTTTCCGCGGAAACATGGGCGTTCTCTGTCACCTCGCCGAGTGCAACGCTGACGTCACGCCGGCGCCGGCTCAGGCCCTGGCGGACTCTTTCGCGGATTCCTTGGCGGCTTCCTTTGCGGATCCCTTGGGAACGAACAGGGTTTCGGCCTGCTCCAGGGACATGCCGTTGGTCTCCGGCACCTTGAACATGACGAAGAAGAACGACGCCGCCGCGAACAGCGCGTACATGGCGTACGTCAGCGGCAGGGAGGCCGCCGCCATGACCGGGAAGCTCAGGGTGATGGCGAAGTTGGCGATCCACTGCGCGGCCGCGGCCAGGCCCAGGGCGCGGGCGCGGATCCGGGACGGGAAGATCTCCCCCAGCAGTACCCAGACCAGCGGGCCCCAGGAGGCGCCGAAGCTGATGACGAAGACATTGGCGGCCACCAGGGCGGCCGGGCCCCACGCCCCGGGCAGCGAAATTGCATCGCCGCTTCCGGTGGCGGATCCGAAGGCGAGGGCCATGGTGCCCAGTGAGACGGCCATGCCGATGGAACCTGCGAGCATGATGGGCCGCCGGCCGATCCGGTCCACGAGGGCGATCGCCACGAGCGTGACCAGGATGTTGGTGACCGCGGTGGCCACGGAGATCGTCAGGGAGTCTTTTTCCTGGAAACCGACAGCCTTCCACAGGGTGGTGGAGTAGTAGAAGATCACGTTGATGCCGACGAACTGCTGCAGCACCGACAGGATGATGCCGATCCACACCACGGGCTGCAGTCCGAAGGCCTTGCCGCGCAGGGACCCCTTCTGGCCTGCGACCTTGTCCTCCTCGATGGCGGTCTTGATGTCGCGCAGGTGGCGGTCCGTGTCCTCGTCCGGGGCGATAGACCGGAAGACCTTGAGGGCTTCCTCGTCCTTGCCCTGGAACACCAGGAACCGCGGCGATTCGGGCAGGGTGAAGGCGATCCAGCCGTAGACGACCGCGGGGACGGCGGCGGCCATGAACATCCAGCGCCAGGCTTCCAAACCAAACCACAGGGCCTGGTCCGCGCCGCCGGCCGACGTCGCGAACACGGCGTCGGAGAGCAGGGCGGCGAAGATGCCGGTGGTGATCGCCAGCTGCTGCAGCGAGGCCAAGCGGCCGCGGACGTGGCGGGGGGAGATTTCGGAAATGTAGGCCGGCGCGATCACCGAGGCCAGGCCGATGCCGAGCCCGCCCACCAGGCGCCAGAAGATCAGGTCCCAGACGCCGAACGCGAATCCGGTGCCGATGGCGCTGACGAGGAACAGCAGCGCACCGAGCTTCATGGCCGGGACCCGGCCATAGCGGTCGGCAATCTTGCCGGCCAGGTAGGCGCCTGCCGCGCAGCCGAGAAGGGCCACGGCGACGGCGAAGCCGGTCACGGCCTCGCTGAGGGCGAACTCGTCCTTGATCGCGTCGACGGCTCCGTTGACGACGGAGGAGTCAAAGCCGAAGAGGAAGCCGCCGACGGCGCCCGCTACGGCCAGCCAAATGACCCTTTTCGGGATCTTGGCGGCGGTCTGGTCATGGGTGGTGGTCATACGGCTCCCTTGGCAGTTCGCGGTCCACGGCCTTCGCCGCAACTACCCAGTCTTACACCCGACCCGGCGTGCCCCCTGTCACAACCACCGGAAAGTGAGACGAAACATACACTTCGCAGCTGCTGCGGCTGGGGGCAGACGACGACGGCAGGCAGTCCGGAAGACTACCTGCCGTGTTCGTGTTCCAGCCCTTGGGGCCGCCCTAGTGGGCGGCGGCCACGGCGCCCTCCCGGGCGACCGTCTTCGGGTCCGTGAGTTTCTTGTTCGGCAGGGCGAACGTGATCAGGAAGGCGATGCCGGTGAGCACAGCGGCTGTGAGCATGACGGCGTCGATCGACTGCGCGAACCCCTCGGTGATGGGGCGAGTCAGTGTCGCGTTGGCGGTGTGCAGCCAGCTGGTGTCGTTGAGCGAATCGTTGCTGGCACCGTTATTGAAGAACTCGTAGAGCTTGGCGTTGGCAGGGTCGGCCGCCACTGCCGGATCCTTGAGCACCTTGAGGTAGTCAGCATTCTGCGCGGCGTCCTTCATGCCCGTGGCGATCTTGTCCGCCGCGAGGCTGAAAAGCATCGAGATGAACACGGCCGTGCCAACCGCGCCGCCCATGGAGCGGAAGAACGCGGCAGAGGACGTACCCACGCCCATGTCCTTCGAAGGCACGGAGACCTGCATGGCCAGCGTCAGCGGCTGCATGCAGAAGCCCAGTCCCAGGCCGAAGAACACGGCGATGGCGCCCGGGACCCACAGCGGCGTGTCCACGCCGAGGGAGAGGCCCATGACGACGGCGGCCGCCGTCAGTGTTGCGGTGCCCAGGATCGGGAAAATCCGGTAGGTGCCCGAGGCTGAGATGGTCCGGCCCGCCGTGACGGAGCCGGTGAGGATGCCTACGGTGAAGGTGATCATCATCAGGCCGGCCTCGGTGGGGGTCAGGCCCTTGACCAGCTGCAGGTACATCGGCAGCATCGCGATGGCGCCGAACATGCCGATGCCGATGATGAAGTTCAGCAGCGAGGACAGGCCGAAGGTGACGTTCTGGAACAGCCGGAGCGGGATCAGCGCGTAGTCGGCGGCATGCCGTTCGGCCAGCAGGAACGCGATAATGCCCACGACGCCCAGTCCGTAGCAGAGGTAGGAGTTCGCGGAGCTCCAGCCCCAGGTGCGGCCCTGTTCGGCCACGAGGAGGAGCGGCACAATGGCCAGCGTGATGGCCGCGGCGCCCCAGTAATCGATCTTCTGCTTCACGTGCTTGGCGGGGAGGTGCAGGTACATGAACACCACCGTGAGGGCCGCGAGGCCGATCGGGATGTTGATCAGGAACACCCAGCGCCAGCCGTCGATCCCGAGGATGGTTTCGGTGCCTGCGAAGGCGCCGCCGATCACCGGACCCAGGACGGAGGAGATGCCGAAGACCGACATGAAGTAGCCCTGGTACTTGGCCCGGTCCTTGAGCGGCACGATGTCGCCGATGATGGTCAGGGCGAGGGCCAGGAGGCCGCCGGCGCCCATGCCCTGGATGCCGCGGGCAATGGCGAGCTCGGTCATCGAGTGGACCGAGCCGGCGTAGAGCGAACCGGCGAGGAAGATCACGATGGCGATGAGATACAGCGGGCGGCGCCCGAAGATGTCGCTGAGCTTGCCGTAGAGCGGCGTGCTCACCGTGGAGGTGATGAGGTAGGCGGTGGTGGCCCAGGCCTGCAGGGAGAGGCCGTCGAGGTCGTTGGCGATCGTATAGATCGAGGTGGACACGATCGTCTGGTCGAGTGAAGACAGGAACATGCCGAGCATGAGTCCCACCATGACGGTGATGGTCTGACGGTGGGTCAGGACCTCTCCCGCGGCGCGCGCGGAGGTGGTTTTGGACATGACTGCTCCAAGGTGAAGTGTGGGGATCAAGCGGATAGTTGCTTTCAGTAACTATGTTACTGGCTGAATTGTTCCCGCCACTACCTCGGGGCGAAGAAAGTCCTTAGCGTTCGACCAGGATCCCGTCCGGATCGCACCAGATCATCGCACCGGGGCGGATGGCCACGCCGTCGATCTCCAGGGGAACGTCGATTGCCCCTGCGCCGTCCTTGGCGCTCTTGCGCGGGTTGCTGCCCAGTGCCTTGACCCCGAGCGGCAGCCCCGCGATGGCGAGCCGGTCCCGGATGGCGCCGTTGATGACGACGCCGGCCCAGCCGTTCGCGACGGCGCTCGCCGCGATCATGTCCCCCATCAGCGCCGTGCGGAGGGAGCCGGCGCCGTCGACCACCAGCACGGAGCCGTGGCCCGGAGTGGCCAGCACGGACTTGACCAGCGCGTTGTCCTCAAAACACCGAATGGTCCGGACCGGCCCGCTGAAGTGCGTGTGCCCGCCCAGGGACTGGAACTGCACCGACACGGACTCCAACTCCCCGCCGCGCTCATCGTAAAGGTCTGCAGTATTGAGGGCGGAAGCGTTCACAGTGACTCCTTGGGTAATAACCGGATGACCTGGCCGAGCGGGTTGGCAGCGTGTTTCATGACCGAGACTCGCACATTGCACCCAGATCTGCCGAGTCCCGGTAGTCTGGCTGCGCACTGATTACATATGCCTGATCATCAGTTCCAGGGGGAGCCATGAGCATGTCCGATACCACCGCGCCGGCGCTCGCCGAACCCGAACGCCGCGTCACCCCTGTCTGGACGGCAGGAGTGGTATTGGTCAACGTCGGCATCAACGCGGCGTTCTTCGGCCCGCTCCAGGTGCTCCTCGGCCAACAGGCGGCAGCCTTCAGCGAACCGGACAAGGAAGCCATCCTCGCCCTCGTGACGGGTGCGGGCGCGGCCGTGTCCCTGGTCGCCAACCCCCTCTTCGGCGCCTTCAGTGACCTGACCACGGCGCGCCGGGGCCGGCGGGTGCCGTGGGTGCTCTTCGGCGCGGTCCTGGGTGCCGCGGCCCTGATTGCGCTGGCGGGCGCCCCGGGCGTCGCCGCCATGACGCTGCTCTGGTGCCTCGTCCAGGCCGGCTGCAACGGCGCCTACGCGGCCATCACGGCAGCCATCCCGGACCGCGTGCCCGTGCCCCAGCGCGGCACCGTCGGCGGACTGGCGGCCATGGGCCAGACAGCGGGAATCCTGGCAGGGGCGGTGATCGCCGCCGCCGTCGCCGGAAACTTCGCCGCGGGGTACGTTGTCTGCGCGGTGGCGCTGCTCGCCGGCGTCGTGCTCTATTACTTCAAGAACGACGACGTTCCGCTGCCTGCGCAGGCCCGTCCGCCGTTCAGCCTGGGCGGCTTTATGCGGGGCTTTTGGATTTCCCCGGCCCGCTACCCGGATTTTGCCTGGGCCTGGCTGACGCGGCTCCTGGTGAACATCGGCAACCACATGGTCACCCTCTATCTGCTGTTCTTCCTCAACGACGCCGTCCGGGTCCGCGAAACCCAGGGCATCGAGCCCGCGTTTGGTGTCCTGATCCTCACGGGCCTGTATGCGGTCATGGTGATCATCACCAGCGTGGTCGGGGGCCGGCTGAGCGACCGGCTGGGCCGCCGGAAGCCGCTGGTCATCATCTCCTCCGCGGTGATCGCCGCGGCCTCCCTCATTCTTGCGTTCGCTCCCACCTGGCCGGGTGCGCTGATCGGCGCGTCCGTGCTCGGCGTCGGCTTCGGCTGTTATCTGGCGGTGGACTTTGCCCTCATTACCCAGGTGCTGCCCACGGCCCTGAACCGGGGCAAGGATCTTGGCGTCATCAACATCGCCAACTCGCTGCCGCAAGTGCTCGCCCCGCTGATCGCCTACCCCTTTGTTGCCTTCTGGGGTGGCTATGTTGCGCTGTATGTGGCGGCCGCCGTGATTGGGCTTCTGGGCGCCGTGTTCGTGGTGAAGATCAAGGGAGTGGACTGAGCCGCCCGGGTTCCGTTCAGGGGCATCCGGGGCCCCGGTCCACTCGCTGGGCGCCCGGATTCGTGGCGTATAGTGGACGGCAATTGCCGCGGCAGCGCGGTGGGCGGATCGCGCCCGGCTGCCGAGAAAAACGACCCCCGGAACGCTGCTGATGCCTGATTTTCACTCAGATCTTCCACCGATGGCCCCTCCACCCACTCTGCCCCGGCAGCGGCTCCGTTACATGCGGATCCTTGACGTTGCCGCGGGGTTTGCCCGCAAAGGCCTGGACTCCGTGGTCCTGTCCGAGGTGGCGGCCAAGGCGGACGTGCCACTGGGGACGCTGTACCGCTACTTCCCGTCGGCCACCCAGCTGGTCCTGGCGCTCTACCGCAAGCAACTGGGCGAACTGCTCGCGGGGAGCTCGCCCGCGGCGGGCAAGGTCGCGGCCCAGGCCCTCGCGGGAGTGGTGATGGAGATCTTCCATATGCGCCTGATGCAGCCCGCCGTGGAGCAGTCCCTCAACCGGGCGGTCTACGTCAAGGACAACGACACCACGCGGCTGCTGCGCGAGATCGATGCCACGGCCGAGAAGGCTGTGACGGCGGCGTGCGGCGACCCGGCAGTGGCCCGGGTCCTGCTGCTGACGGTCACGGGCCTGGTCCAGGCCGTCCGCTGCCGCCGGCTGTCGCTCTTCGAAGCGGAGGAAGACCTGAAGAAGGCCTGTTCCCTCCTGCAACGAGCCCCGCAGGCCGCGTAACTGGTCTAGACCAGTGGTCCGGAATATGCCCTCCCGCACGTGATCCGGGTCACATATTCTGGAGAAGAAACGTTTCACCACGGCACGGTAACGCTCCGCGCCGGCGTAACGGGTGCGATGCCCTGTTTACCATTGCTGGACCGGATGCCGGCTGACGCCAGCAAACCGGGGCAACACCGGCGACCGCCACCTTTGGTCGCCGCCGCCCCTGCCAGACCAACTTGAGCATCCTTGCTTGAGCTTCCATGAGCCGTGCGCCCACGGTGAGCCCCAGGAGACAACGACGTGTCCACTGAAACGATCATTCCCGCCGATTCCACCTCCCCGGCTGAGGCAGTAGCCGTGCTCAGCGACGAGGAGATCTTCGCATCCCACGAGGGCGGCAAGCTGTCGATTTCCAGCACCGTCCCGCTCGCCAGCAAGCGCGACCTCTCCATCGCCTACACCCCTGGTGTCGCCCAGGTCAGCCGCGCCATCCACGCCAACCCGGAGCTCGCCAAGACGCTCACGTGGGCCCAGCGCCTCGTGGTGGTGGTCAGCGACGGCACGGCCGTGCTGGGGCTGGGCAACATCGGCGCCAGCGCCTCGCTGCCCGTGATGGAGGGCAAGTCCGCGCTGTTCAAGGCCTTCGGCGAACTCGACTCCATCCCGCTGGTCCTCAACACCACCGACGTCGACGAAATCATCGAGACACTTGTCCGGCTGCGCCCCAGCTTCGGCGCCGTCAACCTCGAGGACATCGCCGCGCCCCGCTGCTTCGAACTCGAGGAGAAACTCATCGAGGCGCTGGACTGCCCGGTCATGCACGATGACCAGCACGGCACCGCCGTCGTGGTTCTCGCCGCCCTGACCAACGCCGCCAAGGTGACCGGCCGGACCCTCGACAGCCTGCGCGTGGTGGTCTCCGGCGCCGGAGCCGCCGGGATCGCCGTCGCCGAAATCCTGCTGACCGCCGGGATCGGCGACGTCGTCCTCCTTGACTCCCGCGGCACCATCAGCAAGGACCGCGCGGACATCGCGGCCGATCCGGCCAGCAAGAAGGCCCAGCTCGCCGCCCGCAGCAACCCGCGGGGCGTGACCGGCGGCCCGGGGGAGGCGCTGCTCGGCGCCGACGTGTTCGTCGGCGTCTCCTCTGCCAAGCTGGACGAGGAGCACCTCAAGCTGATGAACCACAGCTCGATCGTGTTCGCCCTGTCCAACCCGGACCCTGAAGTCCTGCCCGAGGTTGCGAGCAAGTACGCGGCCGTGGTCGCCACCGGACGCAGCGACTTCCCGAACCAGATCAACAACGTCCTGGCCTTCCCCGGCATCTTCCGCGGCGCCCTCGACGCCGGCGCGCGCCGGATCACGCCGGCCATGAAGCTCGCCGCGGCCCGGGCCATCGCGGAACTGGCCGAGGAAGACCTTTCCGCGGACTACATCGTGCCCAGCCCGCTGGATCCGCGCGTGGCGCCGGCCGTCTCCGCCGCGGTCGCCGCGGCGGTGGCCGCCGAGTAGCCGGACCGCGTCAGAAGGCATCCGAAACCGGACCACGACGGCGACGCTTCCCTTAGGGGAGCGTCGCCGCGTTTCTCCTGGCAGCGTCCGTTCCCCGCCTAGACTGGGGCGATGAATCCCGAGATTGTCGTGACAGTGCTCTGCGGCCTCGCCATCGTGGTGGGCGTTGCCGGGACGATCATTCCCGTTTTGCCCGGCAGCATCCTGATCGGGGCGAGCCTGCTTGCCTGGGCCCTGTGGGGCGGCGCCGGGACCACCGGTTGGGTGGTCTTCGGGATCGGGATGATGTTCGTTCTGGCCGGCATGGCCGCCAGTGCCGTCCTGACCGGCCGGAAGCTCAAGGAACACAGCATCCCCAGCCGTTCCGTGGTGGTGGGCCTCGTGCTGGGCGTGGCCGGCATGTTCGTCATCCCCGTTGTGGGGCTCTTTGTGGGTTTCGCCGCCGGACTCCTGCTCAGCGAGCTGCAGCGCACCCGCGTGTTCGGCACTGCGGTGGCCTCGAGCTGGGCCGCGCTGAAGGCCACGGGCCTGGGCATGATCGTGGAATTCGGCCTCGCCTGCCTCGCAGCGAGCACCTGGGTGATCGGCCTCTGGGTCGCCTCGGCCGCCTAGCAGCGGCCTGCCGGAGCCTACTACCATGGGGGAATGAGCGCCGGACTTGGCGAATCCGCCCCCCAAATCCACAACGACCAGATTCCCGCTGGCCGGCTTGCTGACGGACAAAGTCCCGACGGCCAGCGCAGGCCGTACACGGACACCCGCGACCTGACGCCGTTCCGCAAGGTTGTGGTCCGGACACCCGTCCGCGGCCTGGCCGGGACCGTCGGCGGCGCGGTGGCCGGGCTCATGGCAGGCCGGGCCCCCGGGACGCTGGGCGCCGAAGGCGGGGTGCCCCGCCTGGGCAGGGTGGGGGGCCGGACGTCCGCCAAGAGAATGAAGGCCGTGCACTCCGCCGTCTTCGGCAGCACCGATCCTGACCGCCTGATTACCCTGGCCCGCGCCTACCCCGGCTGGGCAGGTGTCTGCTACCTCATGGCCGGGCTGCTGGCGTACGCCCACGGCGGGCATCTGCGCGCGTCCGAACTCCTGCAGCACGGCCTGAGACTGCGGAACGACGAGGACGCCAACCGCTACGCCGGCGTGTACCTGGCTGGCGTGGTCACCAGGGTGGAGGTGGCCGAACGGATCGAGGTTCCGGTGCTCTTCTCCGAGGAGGCCGTGTTCCTGGCCCTCTCGCATTCCCTGCGCGAGACCGGCCAGACGGAGGCGGCGCTCGCGGCGCTGGCCGGGCTGCCGCCGTCGTTGCCGCTCGCCCTGGCGCGCTGTTCGCTGGAGGCCGCGCTGGGACGCGACGTTGACGTGGTGGCAGAGACCGAAGGCCTGCTGAACGCGGACGATCTGTCCGCGGCGCTGCTGCTGGTGCGGGCCCGGTCCCTGCGCAGGCTCGGAGCCTACACCGCTTCCCGTGCGGCCCTGCAGGAAGTCCTGCGGCGCAGGAAGACCGACTTCACCCTCCGCAGTGACGCGCTGACGGACACCGCCCTGCTCCTCCTCGAGGCGGGCCGCAAAACCCTGGGTGGCCGGGACTGGCAGCGGCACAAACCGGCACAGCTGGAGGCCGTGAAAGCCATTCGCAAGGACGCCGAAATGCACGAACTCTGGGACCGCGAATACGGACGCGCTGACGACGACTGACATGCTTCCACGTCCGACTACGGCCAAATCCACGTATTCACTACTCTTGCGGGCCCCATGGGCGGGGAGTAAAAACGAGGCATGAGAGATGCGGTGGAGCGCTGGATGCAGCACTACATCACAGCGTGGACGACGAACGATCCGGAGGACATCCGGGCGCTGTTTACCGAGGACGCCATCTATGCGACCAGCCCCCAGGAAGCCGAACCGTGGCGGGGCCGGGACGATATCGTGGAGCACTGGCTTGCCGGGCGCGATGAGCCGGACGACTGGACGTTTGAGTGGAAGCTGCTGGGGGTCGACGGCGGCCGGGCATTTGTGCAGGGCCTGACGACATACCGCGGCAACAGCCGGAGCTATGACAACCTGTGGGTCATTCAGTTGACCGCGGACGGCCGCGCATCGTCCTTCACCGAGTGGTACATGCAGCGCAAGTAGCCCTGAGGCGGAGTCGCTCCCTCACGCACGGGCCATGGCTGCGCTGACGGCGGGCACGATCTGCTCGGCGAGCAGCAACGCGCCCAGGGCCAGCATGATGATCCCGCTGGCCAGCGTCACCTGGCGCGCTGCGCCCGGCCTGGCCTGCAGCAGTTTCCGCGCCAGGAGTGCCACGCAGCTGTAGATGACGCCCACGAGCAGGATGAAGGTCAGCCCGAGCAGTCCCGACTGGACCGGAACCGGCCATGCGGCGTCAGGGCTGACGAACTGCGGCACCAGGGCCACGAAGAACAGCAGGCCCTTGGGGTTGATCCCGCTGATGCCCATGCCCTGGAGGAAGACCCGGAACTGGCTCGCGGGTGCGGCAGTACCGGGAGTCGAGGTGCCGGTGCTGAAGCTGGCCCCGCGCCAGGACCGCACGGTGCTGAAGCCCAGCCACAGCAGGTAGAGGGCGCCCGCGGCCGTCAGCCAGCCCAGCACTCCGGGCATTCCGGCCAGCAGTGCCGCCAGTCCCAGCACCAGCAGCGCCGTGTGGAGGGCGTAGCCGCCGCAGAGCCCGGCGACGGCGGGCGCGAAGCTGCGCTGCCTGAGCCCGGCCGCGATCGAATAGGCCCAGTCGACGCCGGGGGTGCATGCCAGGGCGACGGCGACAACCAGGAAGGCGAGGAAAAGCTGGGGGTTCATGGCGGGCTCCAGGGGTGCGGCACCTCGTGGCGGGTACAAGGAAAACTCTAGGCAAATTCGGCCGGGAAGTGTTCGCTTATTTACCGAGGAATCGCCGATTGTGGGTAAGATAATTGCGTGATTGACGCTATTGACAGAAGTATTTTGCGTTACCTCAAGTCGGATGGCCGGATGACTGCCACGGCCCTGGCGGCCAAGGTGGGACTGACCGTGGCCCCGTGCCATCGCCGGCTGCGGGATCTGGAGGCCGCCGGGATCATCCGGGGCTACCGGGCGGACATTGATCCGGCTGCTGTGGGGCTCGGTTTCGAGGCGATCGTGTTCGTGACCCTGCGGCAGGTGGACCGCTCCACCATGGAGATCTTCGAAAGCCGGGTGGCCGGCAATCCCAACATCGTCGAGGCCCAGCGGCTCTTCGGGTCGCCGGATTACCTGCTCAAGGTCATCGCGGAGGACCTGCCGTCCTACCAGCGCTTCTACGACAGCGAACTGACCTCGCTGCCGGGCGTCGAGCGCCTGACGTCAACGCTGGTCATGAAGAACCTGAAGGCCAACGCCGGCCCGCCGGTCTAAACGAGGCCGCCGGCTCAGGCGCCGAGCAGCCCCGTGGTCCGGTAGGGAATGACCTCGCGCAGGAACATGCTCGTTGAGGTCCGGACGATTCCGGGGCACAGCCGGATTTCCTCGGACACGCGGTAGAGATCGTCCGGGCTCTTGGCCACCACCCGGATCAGGAGGTCGGTGTCGCCGGCCGGCGCGTGGCATTCGAGCACTTCCGGGATATTGCGCAGGGCGGCGATCGCTTCGTTGAGGTGGCTCTGGTCCAGTTCCGCGCTGACCGCGGCCGCCACGCCCCGGCCCAGGGCGGACGGCAGCACCCGGCTGCTGTTCGGGCGGAGCGCGCCCGACGCCGACATCCGCTCCAGGCGGGACTGGACGGTGCCGCGGGCCAAGCCCAGCTTCTGCGCCAGAACCATGACCGGTACGCGGGGATCGTCGTCCAGTGCGGCGAGGATCCGCCGGTCCGTCGCGTCGAGCTCCTGCAAAATGACCACTTCCTGTTCACTGTCCCGGCTGTAGTTGATCAGATTGGCTACTCCGGCGCCGGTCCATTGCACCAACTGTAGGTCTTCTGCTCAAATGGTGACAACAAGGGGACGGGGCCACCGCCACGATCCCGAAGGCTACGGACATCCCGGCACACCACCCGGACCCCGGACGAGGCTCCCGCAAGGAACCAGCCGCTGATTGACTCTTGTTCACGCATCGTCACTCCGCACAACGCACCCGCGGCAAGAGCCCCTGAGCCACCGACGTCGGATTTCCGAAGTCATCGGTAGCTGAGGGGCTCTTGTGCTGCTCCGCATAGGCTAGTCACATGACCTCAGCTGGCCGTTTTGCCCCCAGTCCCTCCGGCGAACTGCACGTGGGCAATCTCCGGACGGCCATCCTGGCGTGGCTTTTCGCCCGGTCCGGGGGCCGGCGGTTCCTGCTGCGGGTGGAAGACCTGGACCGTGCCCGGGCCGGCGCCGAGGCCGGGCAACTCCGTGACCTTGCGGCGGTCGGCGTGAGCTGGGACGGCGGCGTCGTGCGCCAGACGGACCGGGAGCACCTGTATGCCGGTGCGATCGCGGAGCTGACGGCGGCCGGCCTGACGTATGAGTGCTTCTGTACCCGCCGCGAAATCCAGGAAGCCCCCTCCGCGCCGCACGCTCCGCTGGGCGCCTACCCGGGAACCTGCCGGAACCTCAGCGGCGCCGAGCGCGAGGCCAAGCGGGCCGCCCGGCCGCCGGCTGTCCGGCTCCGCTCCACCGTGGCCGAGGTGACGGTGCGGGACGTGCTCCACGGCAGTTACACCGGGGTGGTCGACGACTTCGTGCTCCGGCGCAACGACGGCGTGACCGCCTACAACCTGGCCGTGGTGGTGGACGATGCCGCGCAGGGCATCGACCAAGTGGTCCGCGGGGACGACCTGCTGCCGTCCACGCCCCGGCAGGCATATCTGGCGTCACTGCTCAATATGCCTGTTCCGGAATATGCGCATGTGCCGCTGATACTGAACGCCGACGGCGCCCGGCTGGCCAAGCGCGATGGCGCCGTCACGCTCGCCGACCTGGCGCTGGCCGGGGTGGGCGCGGACCAGGTCCGGGACACGCTGCTGGCCTCCCTCGGCCTCCCGCCGGGTCGACTCGAAGAGGTGCTGGCCGCCTTTAACCCGGCCACCCTGCCGCGCGAACCCTGGGTGTGGCCCGGGGTGCCGGGAGCGCATTCGGGAACCGGCATACGGGCGGGGACGGACAGCCGCGGCGCGTAGGCTGGATTCATGACCGAGCCCGCACACCCTCAGCCCCGCTTCACTGTCGAGACAGCCAAGGTCCTGGCCGAGGTGGCCCACAACCGCCAGAAGGACAAGCTCAAGCGGCCATACCGGGAGCACGTGCTCGCCGTCGGGGACGCCCTGGCGGATTTCGACGACGACATCCGGATCGCCGGATACCTCCACGACATCGCCGAGGACACCCCCATGACGCGGCAGGCGCTGTTGGACATGGGTGTCTCCGAACGTGCCGCGAACATCATCGAACGGGTCACGAAACGCCTGCATGAGAACCCCGACGACTACCAGGCCGGCATCCGGTACATCGCCGAGGACCACGACGCCACGCTCGTGAAGATTGCCGACAACGCGCACAATTCGCTGCCCGAACGGGTCAAGGCGCTGGCCGAAAAGTGGCCGGACAAGCCCCCGGTCACCCGTTACGACGACGCCCGCCCGGTGCTCTACGCCGCCGTCCCTGTCGAGGAAACCCGGAAAATCCTGGCCCGGATCAATCCCTGGCTGTTGAACGAACTCGACGACATGCTCGACGAGGCGGACGACACGGACTACGAGTTCCTCTCCTACGACGCCCCGGAAGCAGACACGGCTGCAGACGCGGCAGCGGACACGGCTGTAGACGCGGCAGCAGACGCGGCAGCAGGAGGCGCGGCGGCTGCGCCCGGCGAAACCGGGTCCGCGCGGAACTAAACATGCGTGCCTACGTCCTCACGCGCTACGGCGGCCCGGATGCCATGGAACTCCGGGACGTTCCGGCTCCCCAGCCCGGCCCGGGTGACGTGCGGATCAAGGTCGCCGCGGCCGGGCTGAACCCGGTGGACTTCAAATTCCGCCGGGGCGCGCTCCGTCCCATCAGCCATGTCCGCCTGCCGATCGTTGCCGGCTGCGAACTCGCCGGGACGGTGGAGGCAATCGGACCTGGGCCCAACCGGTTTTCCATCGGCGACCGCGTCTACGCCCGGGTGGACAAGGCCAGGCTTGGAGCGTTCGCCGAACTGGTGTGCGTGCAGCAGGAATTGGTGGCCGCCATGCCGGCGTCGCTCGGATTCGCCGAAGCCGCGGGACTGCCGCTGGCCGGACTCACGGCGCTGCAGGCGCTCCGCGATGAACTCGGCGTGGGCCGCGGCACCCGGCTCTTCATCTCCGGCGGCGCCGGCGGGGTGGGAACGTTGGCCATCCAGCTCGCCAGGTATTTCGGGGCCCAGGTCACCACCACGGCATCGGCCCGCGGCGAGGCGCTGGTGCGCCGGCTGGGGGCGGACGCCGTCGTCGACTACCACCGGGAGGACTTCGCCGCGGTGCTGCACGGGTTCGATGCGGTCTTGGACCTGGTCGGCGGCGTGGCACTCAGGGATTCCTTCCGCATTCTTAGGCCCGGCGGCCGGGTGGTATCCATCGCCGGCGTTCCCGAGCCGCTCACCGCGACGAAAGACCTGGGCTCCCCGCCGATGATCACCGCCGCGTTCTGGCTCATGAGCATTGGCCTCCGCCGCCGCGCCCGCAAGGCGAAAGCCAGCTACCGCTACCTGTTCATGCACCCCGGCGGGGATGATCTGCGCACGCTGGCGGCCCTCGTCGACGCCGGCCACGTGCAGCCGGTCATGGACCGCACCTACCCGTTCGCGGAAATTGCGGAAGCCTTCGCCGCGCTCGAACAGGGCCACGCCAAGGGCAAGATCGTCGTCACCCTCTAGTGGCTCCCGGCTGCCGGGCCCGCCACAGCAGGCCGATGTACACCAGGTCAAAGACGCTGCAGAGCATCCCCACGCCCAGGATGAGGGGTGAGTTGCCGTACCAGCCCAGAGCGATCGTAGGCGCGAGTGTGCCGATCCACTTGGCCACGGCGATCAGCAGGGTCTGACCGCGTGAGCCGCCACGGGCGGCGAACATGGCGATGAACAACCCGGACATCAGCAGGTTCTGCAGGAACGCCGAATAGCGGGCAGCGTCGTCCCAGCCGAACTGGACGACGAACAGCAGCTGCACCGCGAAGGACGTGACACCGAGCAGAAGCGCCCAGCCGATGAACAGTCGCCGCGTCACCCAGCCCGGCAGCTCGGAACGGCCGAACTTCAGGAAGGTGTACACAATCACGACGTCGGCCAGTCCCCACGCGATATTGAAGACCCCCTGGGCGGTGATTCCCGTCACGATGGAGCGCGTGGCGTAGATGGCCTCCCAGGCGATATTCAGGGCCAGCGCGGCGGCCGGGATCGCGTAGCTCCGGTCCTTGAATCCGATCCGGATGGCATCGACGTAGACCACGGTCCAAGCCAGGCCGCTCACAATTGTGAGAAACAGGATCACGCCGCCCCCTCCGCTCATTGACTGCAACGCGGGGTCACTTAGCGCCCATCCAAGGCCCCAACATGGGCCATATCTGACCCCGTGTTGCTTTGCTACACCCGGCCCAGGGCGTCGATGTCCTCGAGGAACTGCTGGTGCACTTCGGCGCTGACCGTGGTCCGGGTGTCGCCGATCGCATCGAGGTAGTCCTGGGTGGAGGGACCCTTCCGGACCGCCTCGCGAACTGAGGCGCTGCCGCTGGACGCAGTGCCGCCGTCGTCGTACACCGCCTTTTCCAGCGCCCGCTGGGAGGCGCTGCGGGCCGCATACTCAATGTCCGCGGGGGAGAAGCCCTCGGTGCGGTCCACCAGGAGCTCGACGTCGACGTCGTCCACGACGGCAACGGGGATGAAGCGCTGCCACATGGCCTCGCGGGCCTGCCGGTCCGGCAGGCCGATCGGGATGACGTAATCGAACCGGCCATGGCGCAGGAACGCCGAATCCAGGGCGCGGATGAAGTTGGTGGCGCAGACCAGGAGCCGGCCGGGCTGTTCGCGGAAGGCGGGGATGATCTTCAGGAGCTCGTTCGTGACGCCCTGCAGGGGAGAGGGCGGTTCGCCCGAGCGTTGCGCGGCGATCTCCTCGACCTCGTCGATGAAGACCACAGCGTGCTCCAGTTCGGCGATTTCCAGGAACGTCTCGCGCAGCGCCCCGGCCAGTCCCTTCGGATCGGCGGCCAGCCGGGAGGGGAAGACCTCCACAAACGGCCATTCGAGCCGGGACGCGATCGCCTTGGCAAAGGTCGTCTTGCCGGTTCCGGGCGGGCCAAAGAGGACGACGGCCCGCGGCGGCACCACACCGTACTCGTCGGCGAGGTCAGCCTCGGCGAGCGGAAGGACCAGCCGGCGTTCCAGAAGCTCCTTTTCGAGGCGCATGCCGGCCACGTTCTCCCACAGGTCACGGGCCAGGATGCGGCCGCCCAGCAGGCTCAGGGGTTCCAGTTCCTGGCGCTGGACCGGGATTTTCCGTTCGAAGTAGCGCAGGTTCTTCTTCAGCGCGAAGCCGCGGCCCAGGAACGCCTCCACCCGGGTTTCGGATTCCGGCATCAGGGCCGAAAGTTTATTTAGCCCGTGCGGTGCCATGCGGTTCTCGACCGCGGCCAGCAACGAGGTGCCGATCCCGCGGCCCCGGAATTCGGGCAACGTGGCCAGGAAAACGATCCAGCCCTGGTCATGGGCGGCCCGTCCGACGGCGGCGCCCACCACCTGTTCGCCCTGCACCGCGACGACGGCGTGGTCCTTCTCGCACGAGGCCAGGACCTCCGAGAGCGCGTAGACGGGCTCGACATTTGATTCTTTGAGCGACTCCCAGAGGTGCAGGATGCCGTCGAGGTCGGCCGAATGGAAATCCCTGATTCGCCAATTGGTCATGAGCTGTCTCCCGGGTGGTTCGTCGCTGAGCCATGTTGAGTCTTCCGCTGAGCATATGCGAACCGCGTGCACGAGAGGTTGCGGGGACGTTGCGTTACGCGGAGGCGGCGATTTCCAGGATGCGGTGCCGGCAGAGGCGCCAGCCGAGCATCAGGAGCGGGACGATGACCACGAGGGAGGCGATGGTCCACGTTCCTACGGGCGAATCGAATGCCATGAGGACCAGCACCGCCAGGAGAAAGGCCAGGGTGACCCAGCCCGTCACGGGTGCGCCCGGCATGCGGAACGCGGGCCGAAGCAGTTCCCCGCGGGCTGCGAGACGGGCCAGCTGCATCTGGCACAGGACGATCATGGCCCACGTGCTGATGATGCCCAGCGATGCGACGTTCAGGACGATCTCGAAGGCCTCGGCCGGCACCAAGGCGTTCAGGATCACGCCCAGGACGGCCACGGCGGCCGTGAGGGCGATGCCGCCGTAGGGGACGCCGGACTTGTTCATCCGGGCCGCGAATTTCGGTGCTGAACCGGAAATGGACATCGAACGCATGATCCGTCCGGTGGAGTAGAGGCCCGCGTTGAGCGAGGACAGCGCCGCGGTGAGGACCACGAGGTTCATGATGGCGTCCACGCCGTCCACCCCGATGGAGCCGAAGAACGTCACGAAGGGGCTTTCGCCGGCCTTGTAGGAGCTGTAGGGCAGCAACAGGGAGAGCAGCACGAGCGAGCCGACGTAGAACACCGCGATGCGCACGATCACCGTGTTGATGGCCCGCGGCATGATCTTCTCGGGGTTTTCGGTCTCGCCGGCGGCGGTGCCGATCAGTTCGATCGAGGCGTAGGCGAACACGACGCCCTGCATCACCACGATGGCCGGCAGGAGGCCGTTGGGGAACATGCCGCCGTTGTCCGCGATGAGGCTGAAACCGACCTCCTGGCCGGCCACGGGCGTGCCGAAGATGACGAAATAGATGCCGACGAGCAGGAAGGACACGAGCGCCACGACCTTGATGAGCGCGAACCAGAATTCCAGCTCGCCGAACACCTTCACGCTGATCAGGTTCAGGCCCAGGACCAGGATCAGGGCGGCCAGCGCCCACACCCACTGCGGCACGTCCGCGATTGGCGCCCAGTACTTCTTGAAGAAGTTCATGTACAGCGCGACGGCGGTGATGTCCACAATCGCGGTCATGGCCCAGTTCAGCCAATACAGCCAGCCGGTGACGAATGCGGCCTTCTCGCCGAAGAATTCGCGGGCGTAGGAGACGAAGGAGCCCGAAGACGGCCGGTGCATCACGAGTTCGCCGAGAGCGCGCAGGATCATGAAGGCGAAGAACCCGCAGACGGCATAGCTGATGATCAGGGCCGGTCCCGCGGTGGCGAGCCGGCCGCCGGCACCCATGAACAGGCCGGTGCCGATGGCGCCGCCGATCGCGATCATCTGGACCTGCCGGGGTTTCAGGCCCTTGTGATAGCCCTGGTCTTCGGCGTGGAGCGCGGCCTCCGAGGCGTGGGCGTGTGCCGGAATGGTGTGGTCGGAGACCGTCTGCAACTGGGACTGCAGTTGTTCGGCGGGCTGATTTTGGGCGCGGGCAGTGTCAGGAGAAGTCATGGGGGTCCTTCGGGGTTCGGAGGTGCGCTACTTGCTCAGGTTGGCCAGGCGTTGCGGGCTGAGGAGGCTGGCGAGCTGCTCGGCGGTGAGCAGGCCGTGTTCGAGCACGAGTTCCGCGACGCCTTTGCCGGTGGCGAGGGCTTCCTGGGCGATGGCCGTGGCCGTGGCGTAGCCGAGTTGCGGGTTCAGGGCGGTGACGAGGCCGATGGATTGTTCCACGGTGAGGCGGAGGTGTTCGGTGTTGGCGGTGATGCCCCGGACGCAGCGGGCCGTGAGGGTGCGGCACGCGGCTTCCAGGTGGGAGATGCTCTTGTGGAGGCTGTGGACGATGATGGGTTCGAAGGCGTTGAGCTGGAGCTGGCCGGCCTCGGCGGCCATGGTGATGGTGACGTCGTTGCCGATCACCTCGTAGGCCACCTGGCTGACCACTTCCGGGATGACCGGGTTGATCTTGCCGGGCATGATCGAGGAGCCGGACTGCACCGCGGGGAGGTTGATCTCGCCGAAGCCGGCCCGCGGGCCGGAGGAGAGCAGCCGGAGGTCGTTGCAGATCTTGGAGAGTTTCACGGCGACGCGCTTGAGCACGCCGGAGAGGTGCACGAAGGCGCCGACGTCCTGCGTGGCCTCGATCAGGTCCACTGCGGTGATCAGCGGCAGGCCCGTGATCTCGGCCAGGTGCCGGCAGGCGGCCTCGGCGTACCCGGCGGGGGCGTTGAGGCCCGTGCCGATCGCGGTGGCGCCGAGGTTGATTTCGTGGATCAGCAGGTCGGCCTCGGCCAGGCGGAGCCGGTCCTCGCCGATCGTGACGGCGTAGGTGCCGAATTCCTGACCGAGCGTCATGGGGACGGCGTCCTGGAGCTGGGTGCGGCCCATCTTCACCACCGTGCGGAACTCGAGAGCTTTGGCGGCGAAGGCTTCTTCGAGTTCGGTGAGGGCCTGGAGCAGTTCCCGGGCCGCGAAGATCGTGCCGAGCTTGACCGCTGTGGGGTAGACGTCATTGGTGGACTGGCTGAGGTTGACGTGGTCGTTGGGGTGCAGCCGGGCGTAGTCGCCCTTCGGGTGCCCGAGGATTTCCAGGGCCCGGTTGGCGATGACCTCGTTGGCGTTCATGTTCGAGGAGGTCCCGGCGCCGCCCTGGATGACGTCGACGACGAACTGCTCGCTGAGCTTGCCGTTCATGACCTCGGTGCAGGCTTCCCCGATGGCGGCGGCACGCCCGGCGTCGAGCAGTCCGAGCTCGTGGTTGGTGCGGGCGGCGGCGAGTTTCACGGCGGCCAGCCCGCGGACCAGGTACATGTTGGAGGACAGCGGCTGGCCGGTGATGGGAAAGTTCTCCACGGCCCGTAGGGTGTGGACGCCCCAGTAGGCGTCGGCGGGAACATCCCGGTCGCCCAGGAGGTCGTGTTCGGAGCGGAATTCGGCGCGTTCGTCGAGCGAGGTCATGGCGGTCCTTAAAGGTCGTCGGAGGCGTGGGAAATCTTGGGGGCAGCGAGGAAATCGGTGGCCTGCAGCAGCCCGACGGGCCGGCCGCCGCCCAGCACAGGGGTAGCGGCGAGGCGCGCCAAGGGCGAGGTGTCGACGCCGAGCGCGGCCAGGACCCGGACGGTGACGGGCATCCGGGCGCGGTCTCCGCCGTCAGAGACCTTCCCGGCGAGGGCGCGGCCGTCCGGGAGGCCCACCAGCTGGACGCCCTCGAAGCCGTCCTTGGCAAGCAGGCCGGGGACCAGGCGCATCAGCGCGGTGACGTCCCGGTCCTCGCCCGCAACCATCTCGGGGTGGCGGCGCATGGCGCGGCCGACGGCGGCTTCCGCTTCGCCGGATCCGCCCGCGGCAGCCGCTGCCAGCTGACCGAAGGCGCGGGCCATTCCGCGCAGCGTGAGCGCGAAGAGCGGGGTGCCGCAGCCGTCAGTGGTGGTGCGCTGGGGGACCTCGCCGGTCAGGTCCGCCACGGTCCGGGCCACCAGCTGCTGCAGCGGGTGCCCCGGGTCCAGGTAGCCCTGGACCGGCCAGCCGTTGATGACGCAGGTGGCCGCCATGGCGGCATGCTTTCCGGAACAGTTCTGGGTCAGTTGGGTGGCCTGGCCGCCGCCGCCGAGCCAGTCTTCGCGCTCACGGGCGCCGTAGGGGAGGTCGGTGCTGTTCTCGAGGTCCGCGGGCGTCAGGCCGTGCAGGTTCAGGATGCGCCTGGCGCCGTCGCGGTGGCTGGCTGCGCCGGAATGGCTGGCGGCGGCGAGGGCGAGGAGTTCGTCCGGGAGGTCCAGCCCGGCGCGGACCATGGCGACGGCCTGCAGGGGCTTCAGGGCGGACCGCGGGTAGAACGGGGCGAGGGGCTCCCCGGCAGTCAGAAGGATCTGGCCGTCCGCTGCGGTGGCGATGACCGAGCCGTAGTGGACACTCTCGACCAGACCGTCCCGGGTCTGGACCGCCAGCGGGACGTGCTGCGGCAGCCGCTCCGGGGCCAGCGGGGTCGGGGTGTTGGCGAGAGCAGGGGAAGTCATTGCGTCCTTTGTCGGTGGAGATCGATGCGGCTGTGGTGGCTGGTCACTCTGTTGGTGCTGGCTTCGTTGGTGCTGACCAATTGCTGACGGCATTGCTCGCGGCACCAGGTGCCTGACGTCAGGCGTTGAGGATCGAGTCGAGGGCAATGCCAACGGCGTGCAGATGCTGGCTCATGGCGATGCGGGCCGTCGCCGCGTCGCCGGCTTCGATCGCCGCCAGGATGCGCCGGTGCTCCTCGTTCGACGCGTGCTGGCGGTCCGCCACCATGTTCAGGGTCTCGGACTGGTGGGCGAGGGCGTCCCGGATGTCGGCGACGACGTTCTCGAAGACCTTGTTCCGGCTGGCCCGTGCGATCAACGCGTGGAAGCTGGAATCCAGGCCCACCCACACTTCGGGGTCGTCCTCACCGCTCATGGCGGCTACGATGTCGCGCAGCGTTGCCAGCTCCTCGGCCGAACGGCGTTCTGCTGCCAGCCCGGCGGCAGGAACCTCGATATGGGGGCGTGCCTCCGTGAGGTCGAGGGCCGAGTATTGGCCCAGGACCAGGTCCTTGGCCACGCGGTTGGCTACGACGAACGTGCCCCGCCCGGTCTTGGTGACCGTCAGGCCAAGGGCGGTGCAGGAGCGCAAGGCCTCGCGGACCACGGAGCGGCTCACGCCGTACTGCTGCGCAAGGGTGGCCTCGGAGTTCAGCTTGGCGCCGACGCCGAGCTTGCCGGATTCGATTTCGGCGCGGAGGACGTTGAAAACGGCTTCGGCGGCGCTGAGGCGAGCCAAAGGCTGTCCTGCTGTCCGGCTGTCTGACAGGTTCACGCTTTAAAACATGGCAGAGATCACACCGGGGTGTCAAGTATGACGGCGGCCCCGGGGATCCGGGGCCGCCGTCGCCGCTCGGGCCGGAGATCCGGCGGCGGGCTACTTGCCTGGGTTTGTATCCGGGCTATTTGCCGGGATTACTGGACCTTGGACGGGCGGGTGCGGACCAGTGCCGTGACGCCCGCGGCCAGTCCGATCAGTCCTGCGGCCAGCCCGATCCAGCCGGCGGCGGATCCGCCGTCACTGGTCGTGCTCGCTGCCGCTGCCGGCGCCGCCGAGGGTGCCGCCGTCGTGGCTGCGGCGGGGACGGCCGCGCCGTGGGCGTCGGCGTCCTTGGCCGTCGTCACGAAGGAGGGTGCCGGGTGCTCGGGTTCGGCCTGTCCCTCGAGCGTCTTCTCGTCCCACTTCACGACGGTCCCATCGGTGTAGGTCTGGGCCGTCGGCAGCGTCACCGTGGTTCCCGCCTCCGGCATGACGCCGACGGACAGTGAGAATGCCTGGTACTCGTTCGGTCCGATCTGGTGGGCCTCGTCAGCGGTCCAGACCACGGAACTCGGGGCCTTGGTGACCGTGGCGCCGGCGATCGTGATCGGCTTCGGCAGCTCGCTCGTGGTGATGACGGCCTTCCAGCCCTCGACGGGCTTCACCGACACCGAGGTGAACGGGGTGTCCGTGGGCAGCGTGACTTCGAGTTTGCTGGTCTTGGCCGACTCGGACTCGTTGGGGACATTGAACGTCAGGTGGCTGTAGCCGCCCGCGGCCGGATCATCGGTGTCGACGTGGACGTGGGCGGAGGACGCTGCTGCGCCGGCGGCGAGCAGGCCGGCGGTCATCGTAGCGGCAGCGGCGGTCTTGAGGGTACGGCGAAGGGAGGATTTCATGGCAAGGGTGCCTTTCACTGACGGATCTTCGGTGGGGGCCGTCCGGCGGGGTGTCCGGCCGGCGGTAGCAGCGGGTGGCCGCCAGCTGTCCCCGTCCGTATGTGAAAGGGATTAATGCCAGGCGGCGGGCGACAGTTCCGGCGGGCCGCGCCTGGTCGGCAGGCGGAGGCCAACCCGGGCTTTGGGGAGGACCAGGCTGACCGCGCAGGGGCCGGGCACGCGCAGGGGCATGGCGGCGGAGGACTGGGGCAGCTGCACGAGGGGGCGCAGCCAGGAAGCAAGTGCGGACAGGGCACGCTCGCTGTGGGCGAGCAGCAGTGCCGTGCCGAGCGTTGCCAACGCGTGTGCGGCGAACATGGCACCGCCCATGTCGGCCGCGGCACCCGCCATGGAAGGGTCGGGCATCGCCGGGGCCATGGCTGCCGCCGAATGGCCCGGATGGCCCGGGTGGCCCGGGTGGCCCTCGGC
The DNA here is from genome assembly GCF_056405215.1 of Arthrobacter sp. P1_H7. Taxonomy (NCBI): domain Bacteria; kingdom Bacillati; phylum Actinomycetota; class Actinomycetes; order Micrococcales; family Micrococcaceae; genus Arthrobacter; species Arthrobacter sp. P1_H7. The sequence goes on from NZ_JBFUCO010000026.1 coordinate 24,803, forward strand.
CATCCGCGCCTGGAGGGACGCGGGCGCCCCTGAGGACAGTGCGCCGAAGGACCAGTGCAGCCACAGTTGCCCTATGCCGAGCAGGCCGGCCAGGGCAGGAAAGGACAGTCGGACGCGGGTCAGGACGGCCACGGGGATCATCGCCACGGCACATAACGCGGTCACGATCGCCGGCTCGGGCAGCCGTCCGCCGCCGGCCAGGTGGCCGCCGGCTGCCAGCGCCACGATGATGGATCCGATCAGGCCGGTGCGGAACAGCCGGAAGGGAGCGCGCGTCATCGTGTGCAGTCCTTTCCGGATTCCGTGGGGTCTGGTCGTCGCTTAAGTCCCTTAAATCTTACGGGCCGTTGCGAACCGCCGCGCTCGCGCGCGGCAGAACCGCCCAACCTGTGGCGGCAGGGCTGCGCCGGCCGGGCTGTGACGGCGGGTGCCTTCGATCGCCGGCAAGTTGCCCCCGCCAGCCACGGCGCCGGTACGAACGTGCCGTTATTTCCCTGTGCAGGCGTCTCGGCCCGTTCTATACTGGAATTGACCGCAAAGCGGCACGTTCGTACCTATCGCGTTTGTCTGCAGCGCAGGTCACTGGGACGTGTCTTGATCAACGGAGGTGGCCATGGGGAACGCATTTCCGGGCGAACTCGCTGCCGAAGCCCGTGCCCGGCGCGGGTCGCTCCGGCTGAGCCAGCGTGAGCTGGCCGAACTGGCCGGAGTCTCAGAGCGCTTCGTCCGGTTCGTCGAACAGGGCAAACGCTCGGTGCAGTTGGACTCCCTGCTGGCGCTCCTGGACACGCTGGGGCTGGAACTCCGGGTCCAGACCCGGACCAGCGCCGCAGCCCGGGCCCTCGCCGGCCCGGTGGCCGGCCTGCGGTCCGACAGAGAGCTGCGGGACGGCCCGGAAGCCCGGCCATGAGGCACCGCATCGCGGATATCTATAAGGCCGGTGTGCTGGCGGCGCGGCTGGAACGGCACGACGGCGGCACCAGGTTCAGCTACCTGCCGGCCTATCTGGCGTCCGGGGGCCCCGCCGTCGCGAGCTCCCTGCCGCTAACTCCGGAACCCGTCCTGTCCGCGGCGGGGGCAGCCCCGCCGTATTTCACCGGGCTTCTGCCGGAGGGCCGGCGGCTGAATGCGTTGCGCCGTTCCATCAAGACCAGCGTGGACGATGAGCTGTCACTGCTCATCGCCGCCGGTGCCAACCCGGTGGGTGACGTGCAAATCGTTGGCCACGGCGAGAAGCTCGACCCGGACGAGCACGCCGTCGAGCTTGACCCCGGAACGCCCGTGAATTTCGAGGCCCTGCTGGGCGACTCCGGGCTGATCGACCCGGTGGCCCTGGCGGGAGTGCAGGACAAGCTGTCCGCCGGAATGATCTCCATGCCGGTGGCCAGCGCCGGCCGGCGGTACATCCTCAAACTCAACGCGCCCGAGTTCCCGCACGTCGTCGAAAACGAGTTCGCGATGTTCCGGTACGCGGCGCGGCTGCGGGTCCCGCTGAGCCGGGTCCAGCTGATCCGCGACGTCGCCGGCTGGCCCGGGTTGCTCGTGGAACGCTTCGACCGTGTGCCAGTCGCCGGTGTGCCTGGGCCTAAGGCGGTGACCGGGTCGCCGGGGGCGGTGCAGCGGCTCGCCGTCGAGGACGGTGCCCAGGTGCTGGGCCTGTACCCCGCAGACAAGTACAACGTGGGATACGGGCAGGTGTGCCATGCGCTTGCGGCGTATTGTGCGGCGCCGCTGCCCGCGGTGCGGAATCTGGCCCTCCAAGCGGCATTTGCGTGGCTGACGGGCAACGGTGACCTGCACGCGAAGAACGTTTCCATGGTGCAGCAGCCGGCCGGGGAGTGGTCAATCGCGCCGGTATACGACATCCCGTCCACGGTCGTCTACGGGGACAAGACACTCGCCCTGACCCTGGACGGCAAGCGGACAGGGATTTCCCGGAAGCATTTCCTGGGCTGGGCCGCGGGGATGGGGCTGACTGAACGTGCCGCCGTCCAGGTGCTGGAACTGGCGTTAAGGGCCTCGGAACCGCTGCTGGCGGACCTTCAGGCGGGCACGGCGTTCCGCTCCATGACCGGCGACGGCGCCTCGCCGTTTTCAGCGATGGTCACCCGCGACTGGGTCAAGGAACTCAAGCACCGGCGCAGGCTGCTGGCCGCGTGATGCCGTTGGCGCCGGCTCCGCTTGCGCCTGGGCCAGGTGCTGCTGACGGATGCCGCCGCGTGGAGCCTCAGAGGTGCTGGATGCCCGCCCGCTGCATGGCGTCTTTGTAGACCTCAACGTTTTTGGCGAGCAGCTCTTCCTGCTTGGCCGGAGATACTGCGAAGGCGCGGCCGCCAAGTGCGGTGGCCTTGTAGATCTTGACACCATGGTTCTTCAGCGAGGAATGGTAGGTCTTCTCGAAAAGCGTCAGGAAAGAGTGGGCGTCCGCGCCGTGCGCAATAACGGCCGAGACGCGCTTGTTGATCTTGAGGAACTGGCGGAAGGGCCGCAGGCCGTCCGTCTTCTCCTGGACGTTCAGGGCCGAGGACGCCTCCGGATCGCGGATCCACGGGTAGGCGTTCCACGGCATCACATAGCGGGGGTCCAGCTCTGCGGCCTCATAAATGGAGGTGGCGCGGCGGGCGGCTTCATCGTCGTTGAAGTGCGAGACAAAGCCTGATTCGGTGCCCTTGCCGGGGCTGACATGCAGGCTGACGATCCGGCATTCGTCCTCGTCATGGATGGGGTCGATGTACGGGACCACGGATCCAGGCTTCTTTTCCATGAGTTCGTCGCACAGCTGCGTCACCGCGGCGATGTTCGGCTCCTGCAGCAGGGTCTTCTTTTCGTCCCAGTCAATCGTCACGATTTCTCCCTCAGCACTTGGCGTCCAGAATCAGGCGGCTTCCTCCACTCTACGCTTTCGCGGCAGGGGGTGTTTCGGCCGGGACCTCTTCGGCCGGGGCTGCGCGGGGGTTTGCCCAGAGTCAATGGCCCTCTGGTGACGGCCGTGAGGCGGGCGTAGGCTTAAAGCGCCTGCAGGTAACCATCTGATGACTCCGGGTTGTTCGGGACATGGAAGTGTCCGAGCCGTCTCTTAGCGAGATCGCGAAGGTACCTGCAGGCCCGACGTCCGCCGCCGCCCAGGTGGGCGGGCGCTTTTCTTTGCCGCCGAACTGCTGGATGCGATGAAGCGTGGGGGGAGCCCCGGGCTAGATCTGCGAATCGAGCCGGTCGATTTGCAGCGGGCGGCGGAGCCCGAAGCCAAGAAGGCCCGTTATCGCATTCCGTGGTCGGTGAGCCGTGCGCCGAGGAGTTTCTGCGAAAGTAGCGTCATGGACTTCGATATGCAGACGCTCACCGCCGCTGGCTTTACCGGTTTCCGGTCGTTCGCGGAACTCGAGCTGGATGAGATCCCGCAGGCCCCCGGTATTTACGCCGTGCTGATGCCGGAGGGCTTTACGCCCCGGTTTCTGGCGGGAAGCGCTGGAGGACACTTCAAGGGCAAGGATCCTTCTCTTCCTCAGGCCGCCTTGGCTGCCGAATGGGTTGCCGGGGCTGAGGTCCTCTATATCGGCAAGGCAGGCGCGGGGAAGACGGGTAAGCGCGGCCTTCGTAAGAGGATCCGGGAAATGTCGGACTTCGGACGCGGTGTCCCGGCGGGCCACTGGGGTGGCAGGCTTCTGTGGCAACTCGCAGATTCGCAGGCCTTGATGGTTGCCTGGAAGGAATTGCCCCCGGAACTAGTGAACGAAGCGGAAGCAGGTTGTCAGGAGGATTTTCGTGCGTTCCACGGCCGGCTGCCGTTCGCCAACCTTGCTCAGGCCCGCAACACAGCGCACTAAGCCAGACCAGCTTCAGGTGGTCGTTTCAGGCCGCTGCCGCGGCGCCAAGCCTGGCGTGCTTGGGCGCCATGGCGACGTACCGGAGTTTGCGCCGGTGGAGCGATGTGGCCGATGGGCGAAGCGGTGTCCCCGGCAGTGGTGGTGATGTGGAGTAGTACCTGTGGCCGGTCGGTGTTGTCAGTTCAAGGGTGTGGCGGGGACGGGGTGCGGGGCGTGCTTTCCAGCCGGGGGTTTCTTTGGTGTGGTTGCACGCTTCGCAGAGGCCGGCGCCGTTGTCTGTGGTGGTCGGCCCACCGTCGTGCCAGGGGATGATGTGGTCCAGGTGGCGGATCGGTGCGTCGCAGTAGGGGGTGCGGCAGGTGTCGTCCCTGGTTTGGATGAAGCGGCGGAGGCCGGGCGGGAAGAGCCGGGCGCGGGCGTCCATGGCGATGAGCTCTCCGGTGCGCGGGTGGGTGTAGAGCCGGCGGAGCCAGAGCCGGAACGC
>NZ_JBFUCO010000027.1:0-29693 GCF_056405215.1 Arthrobacter sp. P1_H7
CTAGACAATATGAAGTGAGGATTGCAGATCCTTCCGTCCGGGGCGGGCATTATCGCCGGGGCGGTCCCGCAGCGCCGGCTTGGGGTGCTCGGCTGCGTCCGGATGAAGGGCGGCGCTGCCGGACCTGGAACCCGGCGGTGATGTCCTTTATCCCGGACGGCAGGTGGGGCCGGGGCCTTCTGTTTCACAGGGCCGTGGGTTGCCATTAACGGCTCCCTTGGCCTATCGGCTCCTCGGGAGTGCAATGGTAGTGCCACATGTGAGGTTTGGGAGGTCCCGGCTATGTTCGAGCATACTTTCATCGGCCTGGATGTTCACGCGGTCAACGTGGTCGGCCATGCACTGAACCCGGCCACCGGTGAAATCAGCAACCACACCATGGCCTCTGACCCGGCCCTGGTGCTGGAATGGGTCCGCCGGTTTGCCCCGCCTGTCAAGGTCGTGTACGAATCCGGCCCTACCGGGTTCGTCCTGGCCCGTTATCTGCGGGCCGCGGGCGTCAACTGCGTGGTTGCGGCGTCCTCGAAACTGCTGCGCGCTCCCGGGGACCGGGTGAAAAACGACAGGCGCGACGCCCGGGTTTTGGCCGAGATGCTCGCGGTCGGGTCGGTGACCGAGGTGCGGATCCCGGACGCCGAGGAAGAAGCCTTACGGGATTTGTCCCGGCTGCGCTCCGGCACGGCCACGGACCTCGCGCACGCCCGCCAGCACGTGAACGCCGTCCTGCTGCGCCATGGCATCCGCTACCCCAAGGACACCCGGTGGACGAAGGAACACCGGCTGTGGCTGCACCGCCAGCACTTTGACGAACCGGCGCTGCAGTTCACCTATCAGGCCGATGTCGAGCAGGCCGAGCTGCTCGCCGCGCATCTGGCACGGATCGACAAACACGTCGCCGCCACGGCGGCGGCGTGCCGTTACTCCCCGGTGATTGACGCGTTGATGTGCCTGCGCGGGATCCAGGTGACCACGGCGTTCGGGCTGGCCGTGGAGATCGGGGACTGGACCCGTTTCACCGGCTCGACCATCGGGTCCTACCTCGGCCTGGTCCCCAGCGAGGAGTCCTCCGGCCAGTCCCGGCACCAGGGCCCGATCACCAAGGCCGGGAACACCTACGCCCGTAAGCTGCTCATCGAAGCCGCCTGGCAGCACCGGCGCCCCTACGCCCGGCCCGGGGACCGGCTGCTGCGCCAGCTTGACCTCGTCGCCCCGGCCACCCGGATCCGCGCCCTGGAGGGAAACCACCGGCTGCACCGCAAGTGGGAACACTTCGATGAACGCCACAAAATGCCGGTCAAGGCCAACACCGCGATCGCCCGTGAACTCGCCGGCTGGTGCTGGTCACTGGCCGCACCGCTCCAGCAAGGAGAACGCATGACCGCGGCCTGACCCCGAACGTGCCTCCGGGACGTGGTGGAAGTGCGATGGCAGCATCCGGAGCTAACCCGAGACAGCGCTATGAGCAGACGGGCCAACCCGTCGACGCTCGATTCTAGACACCGATACGCTCCAGCCGAATAAATTGTCATGCGGTAACCAACCCGCGAATATCAGCCTGACAGTGCAGTCGAAAAAGACCCGCCAACACCTCCACCACGACCGGCCGGCACCCAATGAGCGGCCCCCGGAACCAAAAGCCAGGAGCCGCTCAACTACGCCTCTTGACAACCAGGCCTACATATCAGCGCTGGAGTCGGGCATCGCGTCATCGACGATCCCCGTGCGGATGACTTCACCATGTTGCTGGATTTCGACCGGGGCGCCGATGAGCCTAGCCCATTCGTGATGGCGGTATCTGGTCATCTTTCGTTTTCCTCGGGTCGTCGATGCGGATAGGGAGCTGGTGCGGTCTGGAGGGCGGCCCTGTTGGTGGTGGCCGGCGGTGGCCTCTGCGGCTTATGCCACAGAGGCCACCGTCTCTGTTGGTGACATCCCGGCGGGGAGTCGGGGCGGTGCTGATGGCGGCGGGTTAGACGGTGAGCGCCGCCGGGGTTCTTAGTTGGTGCTTGCCATGGCTGGCGCTGCTGCATGGACGGCGGAGTTCCGTATCCTCACCCGGAGATCTTCCTCGAATTTGTCGATGTCTGCGAGCCTGCTAAGGACGCTCTGGGCGCGTTCGACGGGTATGACGGCGACCCCGTCATCGTCGGCGGTGATGAGGTCGCCGGGGTTGACGACGGTGCCGCCGCAGGCCACCGGCACCGAGACGGCTCCCGGGCCGTATTTGGCGGGTCCTGCCGGTGAAACCCCGCGGGCCCAGACGGGCAGGCCCAGTTCCTTGATTGCCGCACGGTCGCGGGTCAATCCGTCGATGATGACACCGGCGATGCCTTTGGCGAGGCAGATTTCGGCCAGCAGATCGCCGAATACGGCCCGTGTTGTTCCTCCGAGGGCGTTGATGACCAGCACATCACCGGGTTCGGCGTCGTCGAGGGCGCGGTGAATGGCCAGGTTGTCGCCCTCCCGGGTCAGCACGGTCAGTGCCGGACCCACACAGCGGCCGTTGGCCCATTGTGATGCGATGCCTGTGTCCATGAGGTTGAGCCGGTCCATGGCGTCACCGACATTGGCTGTGGGGTACTGCTTCAGGCTTTCGATGAGCCCTGAGGGAGCGTTGGTTGGACGGTGACTGACGGTAAGTGAATTGGTTGATGCGTCGATAAACATGGTGTCTCTCACTAGCTCTATCGGTGGGATTTGGGCCGTGCGTCACGCAATGAAGCGGCGTTATGGGATTGGTTCGGGCAGGGCATGCGCGCCGGTGGGACGGCACGGACGTTCTTCCCCTGTTAGGCGTGGGCGGGGGCAGCGATGGTGTTCACTGCGTGTGCCGGCCGCTGCCCGGTGAGGGCCTGCTGGATGGCCTGCAGGGCGCCGCTTCCGGCGGCCAGGAAGGCCTCTTCGCTTTGCCCGGCAACGTGCGGGGTGACGATCAGGTTCGGCACCCCCGCGATCTGGATCTTTGAGTGTGCGATGGGGTCCTTCATGTCCACGGACTCCCCTTCCAGGACATCGAGCCCGGCCCCGCCCAGATGACCTTCCTGCAGAGCCCGGACCAGGGCGGGTTCATCAATGAGGCCGCCGCGGGAGGTGTTGATCAGCACCGATCCTGGCTTCATTTTTGCCAGGGCCTCCGCATCAATGATTTGGGCGGTCTCTTCGGTCAGCGGCATGTGCAGGCTGAGGACGTCCGAGCCGGCGATAACCTCATCGATAGTCGCCGGAGAGGCGCCTGCGGCCTGGATGGCGGAATCTTCTACGAAGGGGTCGTGGACCAGGACGTGCATGCCGAAGCCTTGGGCGATTCCGGCGACCATGCGGGCGATGTTGCCGAAGCCGAGGAGCCCGAGGGTGCGGCCGTGCAGTTCGAAGCCGTTCATGTGGGGTTTGGCGGATGCCCATTGCCCGGCTGTGGTCTGGGCGGCCCCGTAGGGGACTTTCCTTGCCAGTGAGAGCAGGAGAGCGAAAACGTGCTCGGCGACGGCGCGGCTGTTGCTGCCCGGGGTGGTGGTTACCCAGATGCCTGCGTCGGTGGCCGCGTCGATGTCGACGTTGTCTGTTCCCACTCCGTGGCGGGCGATGATGCGCAGCCGGGGGGAACTGTCGATCTTTTCCCGGTCGAAGCGTTCGGCGCGCAGCAGGACGGCGTCAATGCCGTCGCGGACGTCTTGGTAGCGGACGGCGTCCGGGCCGTAGCCCAGATGGACCTGTCCCAGGGCGCTGAGTTCCGCCAGTACATCGGTGTGAATCTGGTCGGAGACATAAAAGGCCGGCACGGTGTTCCTAGCGGTAGAGATGGGAGGCAGGGGTCAGGGTGTTCTTGCGTACCGTGCCGAGCAGCACGGCCAGGCCCATGGCGCCGAAGGCGATGAGCATGTAGGCAGGGATCATGGTGTTGCCGGTGCTGTCGATGAGCCAGGTGGCCACGTACGGGGCGCCGGCTCCACCGATCACGGCCCCGACGCTGTGGCCGAAGGCGACGCCGGTGTGGCGGACCTCGACGGGGAAGAACTCCGGCATCGCGGCATAGGTTCCGGCCTGGCAGAGGGCGTAGGGCAGCATGCCAAGGAGCAGGCCGAAGATGGCCAGCGACACGGAGCCGGCGTTCATGAGCATGAAGGAGGGGAACGTGAGCGCGATGTAGGCGATGTAGGAGGCTGTCAGCAGGCGTTTGCTGCCGATGCGGCCGCCCAGTTGGCCGGCGAGGGGGATCAGCACCGCCGCGGCGGTGACGGCGATCAGGACGATGGTCGCCGCCTCTGCTTTGGAGAAGTCCAGGACCGTGCTGAAGTAGACGGCCACGTAGACGGTGCCGAGGTAGGTGCCGATGTTCTGCACGAGGGAGATGAAGAAGACCTTCGTCAGGCGCGAGCGGTGGTTGCGGAACAATTCGCCGACGGGGGTCCGGGTCGTCTGGCCCTTGCCCGCGCTCTGAGTGAACTCCGGGCTGTCTTCAATTTTTAGCCGCATGACCAGGCAGAGGATGCCCAGCGGGATCGCGAGCAGGAACGGGATACGCCATCCCCACGACTCCATCTCCGCCGCGGGCACGAACGTGGCCGCGAGGGCGGCCAGTCCCGCGGCGCCGGCCTTGCCGAGCACGCCAACACTGGGAATGAAGGAGATATAGAGGTTGCGGCGCTCCACCGGGGCCCATTCGCGGATGTAGGTGGCCGCGCCACCGATCTCACCGCCTGCAGACAAACCCTGCAGCATCCTGAGCAGGCCCAGCAGGATCGGTGCCCAGATACCGATCTGCGCGTACGTCGGCAGCAGCGCGGTGAGACCGGCCGCGCCGCTCATCAGGATGACGGAGCCGATGAGGCTGGCACGCCGGCCATGCCGGTCCCCGATGCGCCCGAAGAAGATGGCGCCCAGCGGCCGGACCAGAAAGGCCGTGCCAAAGACCAGGAAGGTATTGAGCAGGCCCGCCACGGGATCGCCGCTGGGGAAGAACACCACCGCGAGCGTCGCGGCGACGTAGCCGAAGACGCTGAAGTCGTAGTACTCGATGAAGGTGCCGAACGCTGCGACAGCGGTGGCCTTCTTTGCTTTCTTCTGGTGCAGGGCGTCCGCTACCGGGGGAACGGACTGACTAACCTGGGGCATCTTTGCTCCTATAAAAAATGGGACACTGTCCTAATATGTATTCCAAGTGTGATGTGCGCCATGGTGTGCTGTCAAGCGCCCATGGCGGGACGAATGCGTCTGTCCCTCCACCGCTGCCGCCTTCCCTGACGGTAGCGTGGTGAAAGCAGATCCGGCCCCGAGGGGGAGCCGGAGTATCAAGAGAGTGGTGGAACCGTGGTAAGCGAGAGTGCCGTAGCAGGGAACGAGCGCATTGTTGAGGTCCTGCACGCCTTGGTGACCCGCCCAGATTCGACCGGTGTACGTGAACTCGCACTGGCCTTGGGCGCGAGCCGCAGCACCGTTAACCGTGTCCTTCTGGGCCTGGAAGAACACGGGCTGGCGGCCGTCAGCGGCAACGGGAACTATCAGGTCGGACCGCGGCTGCGTGTCCTGGGTGCCGCACTGCACGCACGCCACCCGCTGCTGCGCAGTGCTGAAGCAATCATTGAACGCCTGGGCGAACAATCCGATGCGACTGTCCTTATCGCTGTTCACGACGCACCCCGACCCAGCGCCGTTGTTGTCGCTTGCCGGCGGCGGCCCGGACCCATCAAGTATCTCCTCGAGCCCGGGACGGTCTTGCCCCTCCACGCCGGCGCAACCGGCCGCTCGATTCTGGGCCGACTGGGAATCGGCGCCCTGGGCGACCGGCAGCTGGAGGCGCACACTCCCGATACCGTCACCGAGCGCGCCGAACTGGAACAACTCCTCACCGAGGACCGCCGCGCCGGATACACAATCAGCGTCGGACAGCAATTTCCCCTGGCCGCTGGTGCCGCCGCGTCATTCCAATGCCACGGGCTGACCGGATCCGTCTCGATCACCCGTCCACGCTTTCTCACCGACGATGAGGACCTCGCCCGCTTCGGCCCGATGGCGGGCCAAGCGGCCCACGCCATCGAAGCCGCATGTGCCGGAAATCAAGCATCAGGGAATCTGGAGCCCATCACGTACCCTGCCGGTTCCACTGCCGTGGAACGCTTTGCCCGCCTGGTCACCGCGCTGGTAGCCGAACCCGATGGGCTGCCCACCGGCTACGAGCTCGCGCGCGGAATCGGAGCCAACATAGCCACCACCAACCGCCTGGTCTCCACCGCCCTGACCACAGGACTGGCTCTGCAGCGCCACGACACACTGCACCCCGGCCCCCGCCTCTTTCACTGGGCAGCCCATCTGGGTCCTGCGGTGGACACCGCTGTTGTCGCACATCCGATTCTCCGCGGACTTGCCAAGGAATCCGGTGAAACCATCGGACTCATCCAATTCCATGCCGACACCAGACAGGCCGTGATGACGACAGTGGTGGACGGTGTCCGGCCTCTGCACTACGGTCTTGCTTCAGGTGTGGCTATTCCGCTCTATGCCGGCGCAGGCGGGAAAGCCATTCTCGCCCACTGTCCCCCCGGTGATCTTGACGCGCTCACGCTGGAACCCCTCACCGAACGCACCCAAACTGACCGGCGAGCCCTCGAAAAAGATCTCCAAGCCATACGGGAGCGCGGATGGGCGATCGGAGAGGGTGAGCGCATTCCCGACGCCTTCGGCGTCAGCGCCCCCTACTTCGTCGACGGCACCATCGCTGGATCCATCACCGCCACCGTCACCAGACTCCGCCTGCCCGAACTCGACGTAGAGGCCCTCGCTCACATGGTCCAGCATTCAGCCCAGCAGCTCACACGCACCCTTTCAGTCCCCTAAAACAGCGCCGGGAAAGACGTCTTCCCGGGCTCCTCTGCTCGATGGCCGGCAGCCGACGCAGAACATCCTCCCAAGCTCCGGGGCTGGCCAGCCCCGGAAAGGAGCCATTTCGACGCCCTCGTTCAAGCCCCCCGGGCCTACTACGTCGGCAGCCCCTATGAGGTAGCCGAGCGCATAGTGGACCTGCACATGCTTGCCTTCGCGGATGAACTCCGCAGCAGGGGCGCCGGCCTGCGTGTGCTGAACCTGGGCGGAGGCGACGTCGACACCGCTACGCCGATGGGTTCAATGTTGTTCACGATCATGGCCGCTCTCGCGCAGATGGAATATGAAATCAAGCGCGAACGCGTCACGGATTCCATCGAAAAGCGAAGAGAGGCGGGCCTGGGTCTTGGCGGGCGGCCCCGTCGGGTTACTCGGGTTACGGATAGCCAGATTCGAACTGCTGTCCGATTGGTACAAGGTGGAGAGCCCGCGGCGCAGCTTGCCCGCGACTTGGGAATATCCCGAGCAAGCTTCTACAGGCGGTCACGAGCCCGTGCCGGCCAGCAGGCTGCCATTTAGCACCACAAAAGTCGGCCATATCGCGCCACATTGGCACCCGGCTCCGTTGGGGGAGTGGGAGCGGTGATGTCTTGAAAAAGCCGTGCCCTTTTATAACGCTGGTGTCTTTCCTCAGCCCGATTCGGAGCGCCCGGCGAACTTCCACGTTGCACAGCGCTGGGCGCTGTGTAACGGTCCTCGCTTCGCTCGGGTTGTAGAATTATTTTTCTTGTTTTGGCTGCTGTCCTGTCGGATTGTACATACCCGCTCCCTCCCGTCTAATACGAAAGTAGGGGTGGTCAGGCTTCATTGGCGGCGGTGATGGTGACGTTGAATCCGAGGCTCTTGACTTTCTTGAGGGCGTTGTTCTTGGCTTTGATCGGGTCCAGGCGGGTGAAGTGGTCGGCGCCGGGGTCGGCGTAGCATTCGCCGTCGGCGAGCATGTGCCAGACGGCGGTGAGGATGGAGTGTTCGACGGCCACGGTGGCTTTCATGGGTCCGCGGCGGGCGGCGACGCGCCAGTATTTTGCGGCCAGGTAGGTGTCCTTGCTCCGGGAAGCGGACAGGGCCGCGATGCCCAGGGCGCCTTTGAGGTATTTCTTGCCGGGCAGGATGTGGTCTGAGTTTATCCGTCCGGCGGATTCGTTGGCGCCGGGACAGACGCCGGTCCAGGACGCGAGCCGGCCGGGTGTTTCGAAGCGGGACATGTCCGCGCCGGTTTCGGCGATGATCACGTCGGCGACTTTGAGTGAGACTCCGGGGAGGGTGGCCAGGAATTCCCTGGCGGCACGAAAGGGCTCCATCGCTTCCTCGATCCGCCCGGTGAGCGCGTCGATGATGCGGGACTGGGTATCGATCTGGTCCAGATGCAGCCGGGCCATGAACGCGTGGTGGCTTTTGAAGCGGCCGGTGAGGGCCTCCACGAGCTCGGGGATTCTGGAGCGGAGGGTGCCTTTGGCGAGTCCGGCGAGGACCTCCGGGTCGCGTTCACCGCTGACGAGGGCTTCGAGCATCGCCCGGGATGAAACACCGGTGAGGTCCGAGACCACGGAGGAGAGCTTGATCCCGGAGCCTTCCAGGAACTTCTCCAGGCGTTGGATCTCCCGGGTCCGGTCACGGATGGCAATGGCCCGGGCCCGGGTCAGGTCCCGCAGTTCACGGATCGGTTCGGGCGGGACGAACGAGGCCCGAAGCAGCCCGTGCGCGCCCAGCTGAGCGAGCCAGGCCGCGTCAGAGACATCGGTTTTGCGGCCCGGGATGTTCCTTGCGGCCTTGGCGTTGACCAGCATCACCGGCAGCGTTTCTTCGAGGAGATAGAAGAAGGGTTTCCAGTAATCGCTCGTGGCTTCCATGACGACCGTGGTGACGTGCTCGCGTTCCAGGAAGTCCCGCAGGGCAAGGATCTGGCCTGTGGTTGCGCCCCACGTTGTGACCGTGGAGGTGTAGGTTCCGGCCCGCTGCCCGGGCAGCCGGAGGCAGACCTTCGCGTCGCGTTTGGAAATATCCAAACCGGCAGCCCGCTCGTGCACGATATCCATGACTGTTCCTCCTGACACCTTGACCTCGTCATGTCGGCGTCCGCCGAGGGGAGGACAGGGAAAACAGAGGAATCTAACACTCGTGCTCCAAAGGCAACAATCCACGGTTCCCGTGGAAGCCCTCCGCGCCACGCTAGCCCACAGGCTCAACCACAGCACCACAGACGGACCGGCGTCCACCGCGGCAGACACCTCCATGATCTGCCCGAACCCTCATCCGCGGCCAGAACCCGGGGCAAGCAAACCGCATACTTTCCTCCACCACGGCGCGACCGCGACGCTGGACCGCTAGCCCCTCCTTCGTCGGGGCCCGCGGTGCAGGAATTTCCCTGCGGCGCTCCTTCGTCGCTGATTTCCTCCGGGAATTTCCCGCCCCTTGCCCTGCGGATAGACAGGGCCTCCGTCGCCCACAGCTCCGCAAGCTTCGCCAGCAGCCAAAACAACGGGGGAGAGGGGACGCTGGCCGGTCACCTAAGCCGCCCCGCCACCGGCAAAACAACTTGGTCCGCGCCCGCACCCGTTTCCACCCGCTTGACAGACATAGAAGCGTCGGGGGAGCGGGGACGCTGGCCGGTCACCGACCGCTCCCCGCCCACCCCACTGCTCGGACAAGAAGGAACAACACCGTGATTGAAAAACGCACGATCGCCGGCTCCGCTGACCTGCTGGCAGTCATCCCGCACCTGCTCGGCACACACCCCACGGAATCCTTCTCGTGCTCACCGCCCGCGCGGGATCCCTTGGCAACTAAGAAGCGGAGACTCCAAATGTCAGACTTGCACTATGAGAGCCAATGCCAGACCGATTCCGTTTCACGTCACCTTTGGATTCCCCGGTCACGACTGCGCCTTGCTTCTCAGGCATGCCTGTTCATCCGTTTCTCCACAAGCACGCTGAACCATGTGGATGGTATTGAGATCGCCGCATATAGGACCCCGGCGGCAATCAGAATATTTAGGTAGCGGAAGTTTGATGAGCCGATTGAGTAGGCCTGGCTCATGAGTTCTGGAACTGCTACGGAGTAGGCCAAGGATGTTGCCTGGAACAACATGACTGCGAAGCCCATCAACGAAGGCAAAGCGATACGAAGACCTTGCGGTATAATCACGAAGCGCAGCGTGTCGGGTCGCTTCATCCCGACAGCTTGGCACGCCTCGATCTCGCCCAGCGGGACCGCCGAAATGCCCCCGCGCACGTACTCCGCCATATACCCGGCTGCGGTCCAGGAGAGAGCCAAGACAGCCGACGTCAAAGCGGGCAGGGTGATTCCTGCCCCTGGCATCCCATAATAGGCGAGTTGCAAGAGCACGAGTGCGGGGGCGCCACGACCGACTTCCACGACGGCGACGCAGAACCATCGAAGGGCCTTTCGCTTTGCGGTTACGCCGAATGCCAAAAACAGCGCCACGGGCACCCCGATAGTTAGGCTCAGGCCGGTAATCATGAGGCTGATCTTGAGGCCCTCAAGGAGCTGTGGGAGATATTGGATAAAGTCGTAGAAGAAGCTTCCGCTGGTCATTATGCGACCGCCTTCCGGAGCTTTACATCCAGTGACCGCGATAGCACGCCTAATGGCACTGATAGACCGATGTAGACGGCAGCGGCGACCGCATAGACGAAGATTCCTAGGTCCGAGGAGCGTGCCAGTTGGCTGGTCGTGAAGACCATGTCCGCGACGCCGAGGATCGAGACGATGGAGGAATCCTTAAGAAGAGCAATCGCGTATGTCGTGAAGCCCGGAAGTGCGGTTCGCAAGACCTGAGGCCCAATGACCTGGCTCCACGTGCTTGTGGCAGGAAAGCCCAGGGCGTGGGCGGCCTCCCATTGTCCGGCGTGTACGGCCTTAACCGCGCCTCTGAAGATCTCCGCGAGGTATCCCGACGCCACCAGACCGAGGCCGATCACGCCGGCTGCGAAGGCCGACAGCCGAGCAGAGCCCACCGAGACACCGAAGAACAGAACAAACAACCAGACGATCGGAGGGATGCCGCGACAGATGTCGACGAAGCACCTGCTGATAAACCATACGGTCCGGTTGGTTGAGCGAAGACCGAACAAGAGTGGGATCGCCAGCAGCGTGCCGATCCCGAGCGCCGTGAGGGTTATCAGGATCGTGAGAGGCAGACCTGTGAGGACAGCAAACAGGATTTCCACGTTCATCGCTCCATAACGGCGTGAAGGAATTTGCGTGTCCGTTCGTGCTGGGGGTTCCGCATAATGTCCTTCGGGTCGCCCCGCTCGATAATTCGTCCCTCAGCCATCACAACCAACTGGTCGGACACGTTCGCTGCGAAGCTCATCTCGTGAGTAACCACGACCATCGTCATACCTTCCGAGGCAAGTTCCTTCATAACGTCGAGAACCTCGGCCCCGACCTCTGGATCCAGGGCAGACGTCGGTTCATCGAAGAGCATCACCTCAGGATCGAGAGCCAGCGCGCGAGCGATCGCTATGCGTTGTTGCTGACCCCCAGAGCAGCGGTTGGGGTATTGACCCGCCTTGTCGTGCAGTCCCATGCGAGACAGAAGGCGGTGCGATATCTCGTCGGCTTCTGAGCTGCTTCTCCCCAGCACGCGCTGTTGAGGCAGTGAGATGTTCCGCAGGACCGTCATATGCGGGAAGAGATTGAAGGTCTGGAATACCATTCCGGTACTGCGCCGTAGTGCAGCGAGATTCTTTGGCGCTATGCCTTTGGCGACGTCAATTAGATGCTCGCCGATTTGAATCGTTCCCGCATCCGGTCTTTCGAGCAGGTTCATGCACCGCAACAACGTGGACTTTCCCGCGCCGGACGGTCCAATCATTGCTGTAACAGACCCGCTTGGCACTTCAAGGGAGACGTCACGCAACACGAGGTTGTCCCCGTACGCCTTCGCGAGATGGGAAACCTGCACTTTCGGCGCGCCCAGGACCGCACTCGGCGAATCGAGCGGGAAACTGCTCGTGATGGCTTGAGATGGGATGGTCATTCCGCGTTGTTGCGGCCCGAGTACTTCGGACATGGGCAGTCTCCTGGGCATGGTTTAGGGTAATGGTCGGCTGGTTCATGCGGACTGTTATTTCAAGAGGCGGGCAGGACCGACGTCCGCCATGCTTGCTGAGAGCCCTGCATCGGTTAGCGCCTGGACAGTGGTGCCGTTTTCTGTCCACGTGGCGATTGTCGCATTCAGTGCTTCCGAGAGCGCGGCGTTGGTCTTGCCGGAGGGAAAGCCCATTTGGGCGGGTTGAGCTGTTGCAGCCACCCGGCCATCGGGTTCAAGAACATTGATGGAGATATCAGTGTCCTTGGAGTAGAGGTACCCGGCTAGGCCTGAACTGTCTAGAGCGACAGCGATGCGACCTGCTTTGAGGTCGGCGCGCATCTCCACTGACGAGGGATACACCGTGACATTGGAACCAAAAGTATTGCGGATGTCGGCTGTCCACATGTATCCGTCGACGGTGCCGACTTTTTGTCCGATCGCTTCCTCGATCGTTGCGACATCGGTCTTGGAAACCGCGGCAAGCTGATCCAAGTATGTCGGAGCAGATAGCGTCACAATTTTGGCGCGTTCCGCTGTGCGGTAAAAACCACCGGTTGCGATATCCGCCCGACCAGACTCCACTGTAGGGATAGCAGCAGCAAAGCTTGTGGGTAGGGATTCGACAGTCAGGCAGTTAGCGGCTGCAAACTTTTTCAGAAGCGTAGCTTCGACCCCGGTGAACGAGTTGTCGGCGGTCGAAGATAACGGAGGTGCGTCCGTCGCGGCGACGGTCAGAACGCCCTTTGTCACAGTGGTGAATGAATGTTCGGGAGTGCAATTCGCTGCTACCGAGCCTCCACTCTCGGCGCTGCAGGCTGACAAGCCTGAGGCGAGTAAGAGAGCGGCAATGCCGGTGGAAAGTCCTTTTTGAACATTTTTCATATGTCCCTCCTGAAGGGCAAATTTGGGTTGCTGGCGATTAGTTGCTACTGCGTAGGTTTGTCTGACTTATGAATGGAATCGAAGCTGCGACATCCGCGGCTTGTTTACCGAGGGGGAGAGGCTTTGGCGAGTCGCTAGGTCGATCTGGACTGCACCACAACCTTGGAACTCAAGGCATGCTGCAGTTTGTCTAGAGTGTCTTCCGTGCTGATGACGAGAAGGCCGCGCCCATTGCTTCGATAATTTCCTTAAGCACCGGGGATGGCGTTGCGAAGTTTAAGCGCAGGAACCCGTTTCCGTGGGACCCGAAGTCAGTGCCTTCATTCGTAGCAACGCCGGCGCGTTGGCTCGCCTGTAGAGCTGGCCGGTCTGCCCACGATGTTTCGCGGAAGTCGAGCCATGCGAGGTATGTGGCGTCGGGTGCACGGTAACCAACACCAGGCAAATGTTCGTCGATCAGATGGGCTAGGAGCAGCCGGTTGTGGTCGAGGTATGTAAGTGTCTCTCGCAGCCACCTTTCTCCGCTCGAGTATGCGGCGGCGGTTGCCCACAGACCAGGAGTGCTGGCACTGTGGGCGAGCATTGGATGCAGACGGTTCGCGGTGGGTCGGTCGCGTTCGGATACGATCAGGTGAGCACAATTGATTCCGCCTAAGTTCCATCCTTTTGTTACGGAGACCCCCGTCAGGGCATGTCCAGCTGCCGCCGCGGAGACGGTGGCATAAGGAATGTGTGATGGAGCAGCCCTGCCGTCAACGGTTTCCGGGTAGGCCAGGGGCGCATGGATCTCGTCGCTAAACACTCTCCCGCCGTGTGCTTCCACGACCTCGGCAAGTGCACCAAGCTCTTCATGCGAGAAGACTGTCCCGGTCGGATTGTGCGGATTGCACAATATCAACAACCCAGCGCCTTCTGAGAAGGCACGATCTATATCCGCCAGGTCGAGTGACCACCTGCCGTCATGACTATGCATCGGGCTTTCCACGACATCCAGCCCTAAGGCATGCGGAACGGATAAGAATGGCGGATAGGCGGGCGTCGGTACGATCACCGGCTTCTTCGACGACATGAAGAACAGAACGGATGCCTCCAACGCTCGGAGGAGCCCCCCGACCGGCACAATGTCCGCTGACGCAAGGCGCCAAGCGTACCGGTTTCGCATCCAGCTCTTGAGAGCTCCGGACGCGGAGTCGAGTGCTTGGGGATGCTGATACCCCACATCACCGCGTCGGACCGCATCAACAAGGGCGGAGCCGATAGGTGCAGCGGGGACAAAGTCCATCTCTGCGATGGCGGCGCCGTAGCGCTCGGTCCCAAGCGCCCATTTGGCCCGTCGCATGCGGCGCAGAGTGTCGGCGTCATAGACCTCGAAGGAATCTCGAGAGTCAGCATCAAGGTCTTGGATCACTTGACGAACAGCTCGCGGGCGAATGTGGTGAGCCTTTCGACTCCGTCTTCGGTAACCGCGATTGTCTCTGAGATGTTGAGGCCGTGGGCGGAAATATATGCATGGAACGTCATGCCGGCCTCGAAGTTGAAGTCCGCATTGTGTGTGACTTCGAGCTTCTCGTATGTGTTGGGCCAGAGGATCATACCGATGCCGTAGAAGGTCTTGTTCGGGTAGCTCTCGACCCAGCCGGTGCCCAGGATGCCCTCGCGGATCATGCGGTCGGGGGTCGAGCAGTGGACGCCGGCTTTGATCGTGGCGAGGGCCTTGTCTTGGATCTCCACGAAGCGACGGTATGTGTCGACCATGCGTTGCTCGGGCGTACCGACGAAGACCGTACGCATGGAGCGGGCGTGATAATTCTTCTTGTGCGCCGTCATCTCTAGGAAGACGAGATCTCCGTCGGCAATCGTGCGGTCATCGAAGGCAGAGTGGATGTGGTAGGCCCGGTCGCCAGATGCGATGGGACCGGGCTCGGCATAGTCGCTGCCGCCGCGAACAGCGGCAGCAGAAGTCGCAATAACTATGTCACGCTCCGTCGCGCCGGGGCGGATGACATCGATGCCAGCTGCATGCATGAGACCGACGGCTTGTCCGGCGTTCCGCAGGTAATCGAGCTCCGCCGGCGACTTGATGAACCGCAGCCGCTCGAGCTCCAGACCCAAATCGAGGAGGTCGAGCGCCGACTGGGTACGCACAGATTCGATAACACTGAATGGCGCACGCCAGGAGCCTCCGTCGAAACCGACCCGACCCTTTACAGACGCCTCCCGCAGTACTCGCAGGACGACCGCGGCAGGCTCCTCGCCGTCGTACCAGAGCATACAGTTCTCCGGCCATGCGGCGGTCGTAAGGAAGTGATGCTCCTCTGCCTTGCGAAGAACAGTGAGGGGGGAGCCCGACGAGGGGATCAGTGCAAACTGAAACGAGGTGCTGTACCCCAGGGTGTAGAAGCCTGTGAGGTATGTGACCGTCTCCGGCTCGAAAACCAACAGGTAGTCCAAGTCCCGTTCTGCCATGTACTTTCGGGCCTTCTCAAGACGTGCAACGTATTCTTCAGCATCGAACCACATCAGCGTGTTTCCTTTGTACGTTTTGGATGTTTCAGGGTCACGAAAGAACTTCCGTGGCTACGTTCGATTTTTCCTATCCAGGAAGTTTTCGAACCCAAGAAACTTTTGTTTCATAGAACCTTATGCCGTCTCTGTTGTCAAGGAAATTGCCTTCTTGGTAGAAATGGGGCGGTACAAAACGTCCGGCCAGAGAAGGCGCGTCTTATGGAAGCAGGGCTCTATGGGCGGCGTCCTGGCCGAGTACATCTAGCGTCGGCCAGGGCCCCGAAGGCCGGATGAATCACGGCATGAATTAGGGTTGAAAGTTGCAGAAGGCGGAGTGACTGGGCTTGGCCCGATGGCGCAATTCCTCCTGCTGCCCGAACCATGGGACAACGTAGCAAGGCATCGGGCTTAGGGGTCCCAGGCGGCGTGGAATGAGACAGAGAGCCCCGAGCCCAAGGCTCGAACCAAGATGCTGTGGACGGCAATGACATTGGGAATCGCTGGTCGGAGGGGCCGATGCTGCCCTGCTGGCAAGGGCCCCGCGCGAGGCCAAGCTGGATATCGGCGGGTAGGTTTCCGCTGTAACCTAGCGGCCCAATGCTGGCGCAAGCACCCAGATCATCTCGGCGCTTTGGTTATCGTCAGGGTTCCGATAGGAATGCGGCTCGCGACCCGGAAAAGTGATGGCTTGGCCAGTGTTGAGAGTTACGGCCCGGTTCGAGAACAGGATCTCGATGCGACCCCGCAGGACGTAGGCGGTCTGGGTTTCGCAGAACATCGGGTAGAGCTCGTCCCCCGCGCTGGCACCCGGCTCCAGTTCAGAATGACTGACAGAAACGGTCTTCGTAGCCGTGGGCGTGAGGATATTATGCCGTATACCCTCGCCCTGTGTTGGCCCGAGCATGATCTCGCCCTTGGTGATTACTTCCACTGCCTCTTCGGCAAGGACGGTGGATGGTTCGATGTCCAGCGTCCGGCAAAGCACCATGAGTGTGGCCACGGTAGGAGAAACGCTGTCCCGTTCAAGGCGGGACAAGTATCCCTTCGTTATGGCTGCAGCATCCGCGACCTGCTGCAATGTGAGCCCCTGCCCCAGACGGGCAGCTTTCAGGCGGGGACCTATGACGAATGAGGCGCGTGTGCCCTCAACGGCAGTCGAACGCGTTGTCAAGTAACCCTCCCAGTCTCGTAAACAGCTGCAATCCCAAAAGAACAATGGAAGCCAGCACCTCCCCAGTCTAGGGTCTCAACTCCACTTCCCCCGCTGAGCGAGAGGCACGAGAGTAGAACGCCTATTTGATGGGGGTGCGCTGGACCTCCGATGCGACGTTCGGCGGTCCAGACACAGCAGTAACGGATTCGCCGGTTTCGACGCACAGAATCAGGCCGGCCCCGGGCGGGGTGACGGAGCTGACGTGGATGCCTTCGATACCGAGCAGCGCATCGGCCCGCTCGCACCAGCGGCCCCCGGAACACGACAGAGAGCTATTCATGTCCGGGTCTCTTTTGCTTTGGTTGCTTGGTCGCTCCCAATTCAAAGAAGCCCTGACCTCTCTCTTCCCGCACCACGCAGCTGCATGAGGCCACGCCCCTGCAGCGGCGTCAGACGGCCCTAACCCGGATCCTCTGCGAACGGCCCAAGGTGACCGGCTTCCCGGCGGACGCTGCCGCAGGCACCGGACTCCTCCGGCCGCCAGATGGTGTGCACGCCAATATCGAGCAACTTCCGCTCACCGACGTCCGTGATGACCCAGACGAATCCGTGTTCGGGGAACGTCATGTCAACCCACCCGCCCCACACTGCCCCGGTTTCGTGATCCCTCACAGCGATGAGGTGCCCGGGTGCCAGGGAGAGGAAGATGTCGGTTTCGCATTCTGTCAGCGACTCTTTCAACCCGTTTCTCCCCGGTGCTGCGTTGAGAGCGGCCGTGCGCAGCGAGCAGCCGGCCCGGCGGGCAGCGGGGCAGAGCAGATTAAACACGCTGGCGGGCGCATCGGAGAGATGGCTATGCCGTCCGTTCATCGCAGCCCGCTCCCCACCTTTCGAGTGTCACGCCGTGTGGAACGTCGCTGTCCAGGCGGGCTTCATAGCGGCCCGGGGCGAGCCGTGTCACCGAGATGCCGACCTGTTCAGTCATCGCCGCCGGCTTCAGGAGATCCACCGCTTCATCCAGGGAGGCGTCCAATTCGATTCGGGTTTTTACGGCTACGCCGAGACATTCGGGTCCTGCGTGCATGGTCATGAATCCTTACTCTCAGGGCGGTGATCAGTACTGTGGACAGGCCAGAGGCCCGTGGTGTGGAAGGGAGGAGCGGCAGCTGGCGGCCTGGTCAACAGGAGCCTGGATCCAGGCGAGGGCCACCAGGTCCTCGGGGCTTTGGGCCCCATCGATGACGCCTCCAGGAGCCCAGCCCGGCGGCTGATCCTGCCGGAAAGTTGGAGGATCAACGGCGGAATCACGGCCTGGGATTCGCCCCGCGACAGGTGCGCGGACGCTTCATTTCCAGCGCCACGGCGGGTGGCGGGGGGCCCCAGACGGGAGGTGTTGGTGGTCACCGGTCTGTCCTTGAGGTTGTTCAAAGTCTTGGTCTTTGGGAGTGCTCCCGTGCGCCGGAAGGGGAGTTGCGGCGTCTTGTGCCGCCTGCGCTAATTCTTTTCATGATCATTTCTCATGGATCGTCAGGGGCAGGTCCTTGGAGATCGCATGATTGCTAGGACTTTGCATTTGTGCGACGCCTTTGATAGGACTGCGTGATTGCCGAGGAAGTCGGGACTAAGCCTCGAGGTCTTTGACTATCTCTTGGAGAGCCCGGATGAAGGACGAGATATCGTCGTCAGTCATCGGCAGAGACAAGGAGAATTCACCGCGGTGGACTGGGAAGAAGCCGCGGTTAGCGAGCTCGAGGGAACAAATTTGTGTCTTCTCACCGTCTACGTTGCGCCAGTAGTCGCGATGAGTCCGAACCGACAGTTCGGGGGAGTTCATGTACGCGTAAGCCATGTGGGAAAAGCCCTTGCCATAGACCTTGAGCGGGCTGTTCCTTGCAGCACTCCACTCGTTCATCTCGGACATGATGCGCTTCGCGTGGGTGTTCAGCTTCTCGAAAGCCGACCGGTCCATCGTGCGCATACAAGCAGCACCCGCAATTAGGGAAAGCTTGTGGCCGTGGTGCGTTCCCGAGATTGTCACTTTTCCGTTCTCCAGGACGCTCATGACCTCGGACGATCCACCCAGAGCCCCTAATGGCAGACCGCCACCGATGATCTTGCCCATCACGGTCAGGTCGGGGGTGACCCCGTACACCCCCTGGAGACCGTGGTAACTTGCGCGAAGGCTGATCGTTTCATCGAAAATCAGGACGATGCCGAGTTCTTTCGTCAGGGCACGCAGCTCTTCGACGAAATCCTGATCGAGTGTAACCAGGCCTCCGGCTCCGCTCTGAAGTTCGAGGATGAGGCATGAGAGTGAGTCGGCGTTCGCTCGCAGAATTCGTTCGCAGCCCTGCCTGTCGTTCTGGGAAAGCACGATGATGTTCTCCACCTCGTCCGAGGGGATGCCGCCGCTATCCGGTACAGGTTTCGGGTCAGCTTCCGTGCCGCTGTCTTCGGGGTGGGGATGGGCTGAGATTTGGAGGATGTCGCTGAACCCGTGGTAGCCGCCTTCAAACTTGGCGATCTTGGTTTTGCCCGTGTATGCCCGTGCTACACGGATGGCGCTCATACACGATTCGGTGGCTGAGCATGAGAACTGGATCTTCTCGACTGAGGGGATGCGTTCGATGAGGATCTGGGCCAGCTCGGCTTCGGCGGTGCTGGGATTACCGAATGAAATGCCCTGAGGGATGGCTTCCAGCAGTGCAGAAGTGATTGCTGGATGATTGTGTCCCAGAACGTTGACCGTGAAGTTGTTGTTGAGGTCAAGCATTCGCTGGCCATCGACGGTCTCGAGGTAGGCGCCGTTTCCTTTGTCTACGAAGACGGCATGGGGCCCGAAGTTGAAAGAGTTCCTGCTGTATCCCCCGGGAATGAGCTCCCGTCCCTTCCGCGTCAGTTCGGCAGACTCTGCAAACTTACTGCTGAACGCCTTAACGCTCGTTTCGATACTCAACGTGCCCATTCGTACTACTCCATCTCGTTACTGCCTATGTTGTGCTCCGGGAGCACTTGGCGCTGGATATCCGGCTATCTTGTCGTTGGGTAATTTGCCGGTACTTTCATCGTGAATCTCCCGCGTGCCGGCGGCAATGGCCGATCTGCGATTACCCAATCGCCGAATGCGATGGCGAGCTCCGCACTTCGAATAGGGCCTGATGGTGGCGGCAAGCACGCCGGATGTTTGGGCGTATTCCATGGCAACAGAAAAATTTCACTCCTGTAGGTCCGGCGCTCTGATGAACCTTCTCAGGTCCGTGATGGGCCGGAAAACCGTGACGGGGAGAGTCTGGAGAAGTTTCTCCTCTCCCTCGCCTAAAGCTGCCGCCTGGGTTCGCATCCACTCAGAGGTGTGTGGTGAGTTGCGACTTAACTATCGGATTTGAGCGGCAAAGCCCAAGAATCGCCGCGTGCGGCACTAACATAACTGTCCGGCCGCACCCGGCGGTTGTTATATGTAGTGCCTTCGCCATGCTGCCTGTGCAACTGCACTGGGCAAGGGAGCACTCTTGCTTACCCTTGGAAACGGCAACGGTCAGCCGGATGTGAGGCAGGACTCCATCGGACGTCGCGGCTTCGGCCCTCCTGCCTGAGCAAAATGACGCTTCCGTGATCAGGCGCTGCCTCCATGCCGACTCTGCCTATGGTTCCGTCATAGTCGTGTGCCTCGAGGTATTGATCGGTGCAGGGACCATTGATGGTGGGCGCCGTCGGTCATCCGGTTTACTTCTCTCCCGCGATTCCGAACGGGGCTTCCGTCTCGTTGCTTCACCTAAACAGCCGCTTCCGGGTGTACGGCATGGGCTTCTCACCCAGGGCTTACGCCTACATGAATGCACCCGTCTCAAGGTCCACGACCACCGGGACTATTGGCGCAAGTGAACGGAGAGAAAACGCAGATATGCTCTCTTGAGCTGGCCAATCGCGGCTTCTTGCCTGTTCACCGTAGAGATTTTTCGCTGTCACTGCCGCGTCGCCGGGTTGCCGGGCAGGAAGAGCAGCCACAAGTGTTTTCTAGCGCAGCCGCGAGACTGATCATCTCTCGCGGCTGCTGGCAGCACGTTAGATTGGATCGTCCGGGCTGCCTCAAGCAGTACGGGGCGTCCCCGACGGCGCCTCCACCACGCGGACGGCCTCGGGTACAACCTTCAGTGAAGTGATCGCCAGTTGCTTTCCCACCTGACGAAAGGCCTCCACGTGAAGGCGCCGCTCACCAGCTCGAGTGGCTAAAGCACTGGGTGAGTAGGTTCCATCAGCAATCCTCCTGTACACCACTCCAGGCGGCCGCTGTAGGCGGGCTGCAGATCCGGGGAAGGTGTCCACCGCTCCTTGGAATGCGATTGCGTTCAGGCTTTGAGGGACGCTGTCAACTTCGGCAGCGACCCGGCCAGGTCCGCCACGCAGGTCGTCAAAGGACCAGTATCCGCGCCACAGGGGTGGAGCCATTGGCGAAGCGACCACAAAGGCCTGGTCCACCAAGTCTTCGGTGTACACCTCCGTACGGTCAGCCAATTCATGATCCTTCGCGAGCCCGACGTAGCGGGGTTCTGCAAAGAGCTCGAGGAGCTGCACACGCGAGTCCGCTATTGGGGAGCGAACGAAGGCCACGTCCACATCACCACTGGCGAGGGCCTCTACCTGATCGCTCATCGTGAGTTCACGGAATGAGAGATCGACATGGGGCATGGCCTGCCGGAAGGCGTTGATGATGAGGGGTGTTAGTTCGCCCGCGGATTCGTAGAAGAGCCCTATCTTGAGCTGATTCTGCCCTATGCTGTGGAGAATTTTGGCTTCCTGGCTTGCATCAGCCATCTGGGCGAGAATCTCCTGTGCGCGGCGGACAAAAGCTTCGCCGGCGACCGTAATGGTGACCCGATTCGCCGACCGATCGAACAACTGGGCGCCGATCTGCCGCTCAAGACGGGCGATCTGCGTGCTGAACGCTGACTGGGCTATGTGCAGCGATTCGGCAGCCCGGCCAAAATGAAGTGTCTCAGCTAGCCTGACCACGTACTGCAGCTGGCGAATGTCCACGTCTTCCTCCTTGTGAACCTCCTGATCTGCAGTGAAGATCGGGCGATCGCAGTTTGTCCATTGTTCACTGTTGTGACGGCAATCATGCTTGTTTTATCCCACTCCTAAGGATAAGCGCTAGCGGAAAGGCGCGTACATACGATGATGACTATCCAGTCCCACAAGGCCACGTATTCAGGTCTTCCTGCTGCATGCGATGTCGGGCTGAAGAGACAGGACTTCACCGCGGCTGAAGATCTCCTGCAGGCAGCCCGGACAGGAGAGTGCCCCTACAACTTGATTCCCCCATTTTGTCGCTGGGCGTTGTAGGCCAGGCAGGTCATGCTGGCACGGGGCTGGCGCTGGGCAGGCTGCAGAATAGGAATCGCGCGAGCCCAACGCCGCAGTCACACCGCTCCGTCACTGACATCCATCTTGACTGAAGCGGCCTGATGGTCCAGCCCAATCAACCAGGTGCTTTTGTCCCAGCGCGTCAGGACTGAGGACAAAGCAGTCACCCATCGTTCCAGTTGTCACCAGTAGCTTTCGCAGCGTCCGCCCTGACAGGACCGTCGCCTTATCCTTGCTTTGAAAGGTCAACTTCATGTCCAACTCCTCCCCGGCAACGGTCGAGACAGTGGGTGCGCTGAAGCGCAACGCTGTTGGAGTGCCCGGTATCGTTTTCTTCGTTGTTTCAGCCGCAGCTCCGCTGGCCGCGACCCTTGGCGCCTCTCCTGTTGCGTTTGCGTCTCTAGGAGTCGGCGCGCCTGGTGCCTACCTCATCGCGGGCTTGGTGCTGATCCTCTTCGCCGTCGGTTACGCGGCCATGAGCCGATTTGTCACGAGCACTGCGGGATTTGCCGCCTACCTTGAGTCGGGCTTCGGCCGCACCGCGGGGTTTGTTGGTGCTGCACTCGCCCTTTTGTCCTATACCTGTATGCTTATTGCCCTTTACGGAATCCTTGGTTTCTTTACTAGCGCCATTGTTGCTGATTTGACGGGACTACAGCTGGATTGGAAAGTCTGGTCGCTGATCGCCTGGGCGGGGGTGGCCATCCTGGGCTACATGGAAATCAACCTCAGCGCAAGAGTTCTCGGAGTCCTCATGATCGGCGAGGTCCTCATCCTCGGAGTTTTCGACGTCGGAGTTCTCGCCCAAGGAGGAGCCTCCGGTATCAACTTTGACGCCTTCCAGCCCAGCAATGTCTTCTCTGACGGTCTCGGCGTTGCCTTGCTCTTTGCGGCGAGCTGTTTCGTTGGATTCGAGGCAACTGCCATCTATGGCGAGGAAGCGAAGGACCCCCAGCGAACCGTTCCCCGCGCCACCTATGCAGCCGTAACCCTGATCGCCGTCTTCTACGCGATCTCAACATGGGCCATCGGTCTCGCACACGGCACCGAGGCAGTACAGACGGCAGCCGCTGAAGATCCGGCCAACTTTGTCTTCGCAGTAAACACGCAATACGTGGGTCATTGGGCCACTGTATTGATGAACGTACTCCTGGTCACCAGCTCTTTCGCCGTGCTGGTTGCATTCCACAACACCCTCTCGCGGTATAACTTTGCCTTGGGCCGGGCCGGTGCCCTGCCCCGGTCCCTGGGCAGGTCCCACCCCCGTTGGCAGTCGCCTCACCGGGCGAGCCTTGCGGTCACGGCCGTATCAATCGTCATTCTTGGCTTGTTCATGCTCGCCGGCGCGGATCCATTCGCTGAGCTGTATGCCTGGCTTATTGGGGTCGGCACGCTTGGCGTACTCGTCATGCAGGCAGCAACCTCGTTCGCAGTGCTCGTCTTCTTCCTGCGCAGGAACCGGACCGAGCTCCGGCTCTGGAGTGGAGTTATCGCTCCTGTGCTGGGCGGCATTGGACTTGCGGGCGCTGCATTTCTTGCCGTCACGAATTGGGACCTCCTGACCGGAGCAAAGGAAGGGGTGCCCACGCTCCTTCCGTGGCTGGTGGTCCTTGCCGGCCTGGCAGGCGTGGTCTGGGCCACCTTCTCCAAGGTTGGATCGGTGGCAAATGCCCGTCCCGCCTCTCCGGTTGCCGAACAGGATGCATCAGACATCCCCGAGGTCAGAAGCTAGGACGCCACTCTCCTGGGGCGCGAAGACGTCCGCTAGCGACAGGGACGGACCTGGCGGACGCACTACCCTGACCTGCAACTCATCAATTTGCCGAACTGAAAGCGCAATTATGTCTCTTAAGATAACTCTCGTTGGCGGTCCAACCGCCGTCTTGGACATCGACGGGTTTCGTATCGTCATTGACCCCACGTTTGATCCCCCGCAGTCGTATTCCCGCGAGGATGTCCCCATCACTCTGGTCAAGACGGCGGGTCCGGCCTTCACTCCGGAAGAGCTGCAACCGGTTCATCTTGTGCTCGCGTCGCATGAGCATGAAGACAACCTCGACCATTCGGGACGGAGGTTCCTCGCGAACTCGAGCCAGGGTTTGACGACGGTGGAAGCCGCCGCAAAGTTTGGTGAAAACGTGTCCGGCTTGGACCCTTACGCATCGGTTGTCGTACAGATGCCCGACGGCCGGGAACTGACGGTCACCGCCGTTCCCGCGCTTCACGGCCCGGACGGGGTCTGGCAGGTTTCGGGGCCAGTTATTGGATTCGTTTTGACAGGCAACGGCATTCCGACCACTTACATAAGCGGTGATAACTCCTGGCTTGATGTCGTCGAAGAAGTTCAACAAAAGTGCGGCCCGATTCAGGTTGCGGTTCTCTTTGTTGGCGGCGCCCGCTTCGAGGCATTGGGCGGGGACTACTTGACGCTCAGCAATGAAGATGCCGTCAAAGCCGCCGCTGTTCTTGAAGGGGCGACCATCGTCCCCGTGCATGCGGACTCGTGGGATCATTTCTCGCAAACCTCATCTCAACTGGCGGATCTCTTTGAGCGAGAGGGCCTCGGCGACAGGATCAGGGCTCTGGAGCCCGGGCAGTCGACCGTCCTGGGTTAGAAGTGACGTTTTCGGGCTTACGAGCCCTACCAGGCCCCTCGTCGAAATAATCAGCAGCAAGCATATGCGCGAATAGGAAATCTCATGAGCTTGAAAGAGAACAAGAACCTCGTCCTAGATTTCTATGATGCACTCAGACGCCAGGACTTAGATGCTGCGGCAGCGATGTGTCATGAAGACTTTGTGTTCTACAACCAGGTCGACACGCCGCGCCGCGGAATTTCAGGGTTTCTGGCTTCCGAAAAGAAGAATCTGGATGCTTTTGATGGCTACAGCATGGACATTGAAACCATCGCTGAAGGCAACAACGTCGTTGCATACATCCTTTTTGAGGGAGATCAGAGCGGGGAAATCTTTGGTATTCCGCCCAAGGGGGCACACCTGCGTATGTCCATGTGCAACCTCTTCAGGATAAAAGACGGCAAGTTCGTTGAAAAGCGGGCACATTTTGATCGTTTGGACCACATCGAACAACTCAATAGGGGCAATTAGGGTGTGAAGTCTGCTCGGCCCCTACACGGCATTGACAGCATGTCCTACAGCCACCGCCACCCATTTTGCCGGGTCCGGCCACATCTCTAGGCCAGGCAATGTAACTGGGGCGGCACGTGCGTTACCAAGAGACTTTTTAGAATTTACATCAATTAGGAGAGTATTGTGAGCCTGCTGGAAACATCCCTGTGGGATGGAAAGATCTTCGTTAACCGGTGGATTACCGGCGGTGGCGGAGTTCAGGACGTAGTGGAGCCCGCGACAGGCAAGGTTCTTGGACGGGTCGGTGTTGCTTCGGTTGAGGATGTCGCGGAGGCATCCAAGGCTGCAGCGGCAGCCCAGGCTGATTGGGCGAATACCAAACCGGAAAAACGGGCTGCTGTTTTGCGCCGGGCAGGAGATCTCTGGGAGCTACATGCAGCCGAGGTTCATGAGTGGATTGTGCGGGAAGGAGGCGGGATTCCAGCCAAGGCCGCCCTGGAAACCCACATCGCCGCTAACGAATGCTGGGAAGCAGCCGCGCTGCCGTCCCATCCTCATGGTGAGGTATTGACCTCTAACGAGGACCGTTGGTCTTTTGCGCGGCGCAGGCCTGCGGGCGTCGTTAGCGTGATTGCGCCCTATAACTTTCCCTTGATTCTGTCGATCCGATCCGTAGCGCCGGCCTTGGCACTGGGTAACGCCGTACTGCTCAAGCCGGATCCGCGCACCGCCGTCAGCGGCGGTGTTGCCCTGATGCGCATCTTCGAAGAAGCGGGACTTCCGGCCGGCCTGCTACAGCTGCTGCCAGGCGGTGGAGACATCGGCGCGGCGGTTGTAGAAGCACCTGAAGTACGGATCGTATCGTTCACCGGGTCAACCGCCGCGGGACGCAAGGTGGGCGAAGCCGCAGCCAGGCACCTGAAGCGGGCGCATCTGGAACTCGGCGGAAACAACGCACTCGTCGTGCTCCCCGGAGCAGACCTCGACCAGGCAGCCTCGGCCGGAGCCTTTGGCTCCTTCATGCATCAAGGTCAGATCTGCATGGCAACGGGACGCCACTTTGTCCATGAATCACTGTACGAGGCGTATGTAGAACGGCTCGCTGCCAAAGCGCAGGGCATTCCCGTAGGCGACCCGACATCCGGCACCGTCGCCCTTGGACCGATTATCGACGAACGCCAGCTTGCCAGCATTCATAGCATCGTTGAAGAGTCGGTTACAGAAGGTGCGAGGGTCGCAGCTGGCGGCACTTATGACGGCCTCTTCTACCGCCCCACCGTTCTGGTCGACCTGGAACTGACGAATCCTGCCTTCGCAAAAGAAATCTTCGGGCCAGTAGCCCCGGTCATGTCCTACTCGACCGAAGACGAGGTGGTGGAACTGGTAAACGCGAACGACTACGGGCTTTCTGTAGGCATTCTCGGCGAAGTCGGCCAGGCAATGAAGATCGCCGATCGCATCAATTCCGGCAAAATTCACATCAACGAACAAACCGTATCCGACGAGGCAAACGCGCCTTTCGGGGGCGTCGGCTCGTCCGGAACAGGGTCGCGCTTCGGCGGGGCTGCGGCAAACATCGAAGCATTCACCGAAGTCCAGTGGCTAACCCTGCGTCCGGAAATCGCGCCCTACCCGTTCTAATAGCCGCCGCGGGATTGAAGTGCCTGGCAGTGATGCACTGCCAGGCACACCTCATCGTCAGGTACGCGCTGCCGCCGCACGATCCTAGAGTTGAGGTCATGCGGTGGCAGTGTGATGTCGCCCGTAAAGCACCTGGTTCCGGCTATATCGTCCGACCTGACTTGGCCTATTTGCATAGTGCGTGACTCTTGGGCTTGAAGTGCGTCGGAGAATGGCCTGCTGCTCGGTCGTGACGTAGCCTTTCAGCCCCGCCAGTTGCCGTGCCCGTGTCAGGGAGGGTTCGTCCAGGCTTCGTTTGCCGCCCGTGGTCTTGATGAAGCGTGGAGTTCGGGCTGATTTCTGGCCCTCGATGACCTCCCGGATTCGGTTCTATTGCGCCGTGAGCATGGTGTTGTCATGCACGGCTCGCTTGCGGGAGTGGGCCCATACCGCCCGGCAGGATCCCGGGTGCGCGGCGGGGTCCCAGACAGACTCGGCGCGCAGGTCGGGGTCGTTCTCCGGCTTGTGTTCAGTTCTCGGTGTAATGGGATCGATCAGCTGCCCATGGTGAATGCGTCGCCGCGGCAGCGGAAGCGCGAGGCCAGATCGTTTGGAACCTTCGTCATCCGGGAACCGACCATGAACCGCAGGTTCGCCTCGTCCAGCTCGCGCAGATTGCCCGCCGGGAGCATCCCCGCGTCGGAGACCACGACCATATCAGTCAGCCCGGGAGCCCGCCCCGGTCCACCAGCAGCCCGACAACGATCCGCGGGTCGACGCGGCGTTCCTTGGAGTACCTGACCTTGGGCGGCTCGTCTTCGTTCTCCGCCTCGAAATACAGCGTGGTGACGTTGTAGAGCCCAAGGAAACGTCCCCGTCGGTGCTGGAAACACCAGGTCGCGACCTGGCCGCGGTGCTTGTACGCGGCAGCCCGGCCGAGCGTCCGCTTCATCGTTGCACAGCTGGCAGGAGCCTGGCCGAGGTCCCGCAGAACCCTGCCGGCATCGAGCAGCGAGGTGGGTTCTACCACCCGGGCGACCACCAGGTCCGGAACCGGATCCGTGAGTCCGTGCCCACTGCACACCGAGTTCAGCCTCGGTGCCGCTTAACCAACGTGCGCCATGATCCGCTGACGGCCGTGCACATACTCTGCGAGCTGCACTGCCGTCGCCCCAGAAGCCGTCCGCACCCGCCTGATAAACACCACATCGGCGACCTTAGGCCAAACCCTTCTGGTAAAAGCATCCATTCAGAGCACCACACCGCGGGTCGCCGCGACGCATAAGGAGGTCAGGAGACGTGAGCCAAGTCAAGTGATGTCACCTATAAAGCATCTGTTTCGGCTGTATCGTCCGATAAAGCTTCGTCCGAGGTGCTGCAAGTCCCGTGTGGATTGCAGCCCCAAGTCCACGCCGGAAAAGGTAGTGGGTTTCCTGGCGAATCAGTCCTTTCGGCCCGACGAACGCACGTGGATGGTGGCTAGGTTTTTCTTGCCCCTGCGGAGGAGCAGGTATTGCCCATGCAGGAGTTCGGACTCGGAGATCACGGCTTCAGGGTCCAGCACCTTTTCGTTGTTCACGTAGGCCCCGCCCTCGCCGACGATGCGGCGGGCAGCAGATTTGCTGTCGGAGAGCCCGGAGGCAACCAGCAGGTCGATGATTCCCATTGCGTCCACCTGGACAGTGGTGGAAGGGAGTTCGGACGTGGCCGCCCGGAGCGTCTGTTTGTCCAGTGCGGACAGGTCACCGTTGCCAAACAGTGCAGCCGAGGCGGCGATGACCTTTTCGGTGGCCTCGACGCCATGGACCAGGGCAGTGACTTCGAAGGCGAGTTTCCGCTGGCCTTCACGGGCGAAGGGCCGTTCGGCCACAGCGGCTGCAATGTCTTCGATCTCGGCGCGGGTCAGGAAGGTGAACACCTTGAGCCGGTCCACAACGTCAGCATCTGCGGTGTTGAGCCAGAACTGGCAGAAGGCGTACGGACTGCACATGCCGGCGTCGAGCCAGATGGCGTTACCCTCACTCTTGCCGAACTTTGTGCCGTCCGAGTTGGTGATTAAAGGTGTCCCCAGGGCGTGGACGCTCTTGCCCTCCACCTTGCGGATCAGCTCGGTGCCGCTGGTGAGGTTGCCCCACTGATCCGAACCGCCGGTCTGCAGCATGCAGCCGTGGTCGCGGAACAACTGCAGGTAGTCCATGCCCTGCAGGATCTGGTAGCTGAACTCCGTGTAGCTGATGCCTTCATCAGAGTTCAGCCGCGAGGCCACGGCGTCCTTGCGCAGCATGGTGCCCACCCGGAAGTGCTTGCCCGCCTCACGCAGGAAGTCGATGGCGCTCAGCGGCGCGGTCCAGTCCAGGTTATTGACCATGCGGGCTGCGTTGGCGCCCTCAAAGCTGAGGAACCGGCTCACCTGCGCCTGAAGGTAGCCCACCCATTCGGCCACGGTGTCCTTGGTGTTCAGCGTGCGCTCGGCTGTGGGGCGGGGGTCGCCGATGAGGCCGGTGGAACCGCCCACAAGCCCGAGGGGCTTATGTCCGGCCAGCTGCAGCCGTCGCATCACGAGCATCTGGACCAGGTTACCCAGGTGGAGGCTCGGCGCGGTGGGATCGAAGCCGCAATAGTACGTCACTGGTGCACCGGCGAGGAGCTTTTCCAGCTCCGCTTCGTCAGTGGAGACGTGGACCAGGCCACGCCACTTCAACTCCTGCCAGATATTGGCAAAAGTCGAGTCGTTGTTCTGAGACTCGAGGCTGATGATAGCCGGCACGAAGTCACTTCCTAAGGTCAAGGCGAGTTTCGGGGTTAGGGACAAGCGAGCCCAGGGCTGCCAGCAAAGCAGGGGCACCTGCACTTAGAGTCGCTATGCGTAGGACATGCAGCTCAGTTTCGCGAAGGCGCATTTAGGCCAGATTGCGGCAGCTATCTGCTGCGGGACTAGACCAACCACGACGGACTTGCCCTGGGGTTCCGTGGGCAGGACAGCGAACATTCACTATGCTGGCCAGCCGGTGTAGGCCTCGGCGAGGTAGGCCATGCCGTGGGTGGAGGAGACCACAGAGTTGAGCTCGCCGAGCTGGCGGGCGCGGGAGAAGTCGTCCGCGCCGGCGGGGGTGTGGAGCATGGTGGTCATCCAGTAGGAGAACTGCTG
>NZ_JBFUCO010000028.1:0-23194 GCF_056405215.1 Arthrobacter sp. P1_H7
CCCGCGAATATCAGCCTGACAGTGCAGTCGAAAAAGACCCGCCAACACCTCCACCACGACCGGCCGGCACCCAATGAGCGGCCCCCGGAACCAAAAGCCAGGAGCCGCTCAACTACGCCTCTTGACAACCAGGCCTACATATCAGCGCTGCGGCGCACTAAGACGGACGACGGCACTGAAACAGACGACGCCGGCCGCGCGGCCGCCGTCGAACGCTACACCACCGCACGGGGCGGCTGCGCCCAACTGGCACCCGCCCCGTGCAAACCCCGCACTTAAAGCATCTCCAGAGACATTCCACAATGAGGTAGGAATCATGGGACACATCACCACCGCGGGCACGGAAATCCCGGCCCCCAAAAAACGCTGGTACAGGCAGCTGTACTTCTGGGTATTGACCGGCATCGTCCTCGGCATTCTCGTGGGCTGGCTGGCCCCGGCCGCCGGCATCGCCATGGAACCGATCGGCACCACCTTCGTCAACGCCATGAGAATGCTGATCGGCCCGATCGTGTTCCTGACCATCGTCGGCGGCATCGCCAGCGTCGCCGATCTGAAAAAGGTCGGCATGACCGGACTGAAGGCCCTGACGTATTTCCAGATCGGCACGATCTTTGCCCTGCTCTTCGGCCTGGTCGCCATCAACATCTTCCGCCTCGGCGACGGCGTCAACGCAGACGCCAGCGCGATCAAGACGACGGACTCCGCAGCCAAACTCATCGACGCCGGCGCGCACCAGGAATGGTGGCAGTTCCTGACCCACATCATCCCCACCAGCATCGTCGCGCCCTTCGTGGAAGGCGACATCCTCCAGATCATCTTCATCGCCGTGATCTTCGGCATCGCCCTGAACGCCATGGGCAAGGTCGGAGCGCCCGTCCTCGACGGCGTCCAGCGCCTCACCGGGGTCATGTTCAAAATCCTGGGCTTCATCATGAAGGCCGCCCCGCTGGGCGCGTTCGGCGCGATGGCCTTCGCCGTCGGCAAGTACGGCGTTTCCTCCCTTTCCAGCATGGGCGGGCTGATCGCCCTCTTCTACGCCACCTCGATCCTGTTCGTCGTCGTGGTCCTCGGATCCGTCATGGCCTTCCTGAAGCTGAACATCTTCAAGATGATCCGCCACCTCAAAGAGGAATACCTGCTCATCCTGGGCACCTCCACTGCCGAACCGGCCCTCCCGGGCCTGATGCGCAAGCTCGAGCACGCCGGCGTGAAGAAGGAAACGGTCGGGCTCGTGGTCCCCACCGGCTACAGCTTCAACCTCGACGGCGCCGCCATCTATCTGTCCCTGGCCGCCGTCTACATCGCCCAGGCCACCAACACGAACCTGACCATCGGCCAGCAGCTGGGCCTCATCGCGGTCATGCTGCTCACCTCCAAGGGCGCGGCCGGCGTCGCCGGCGGCGGCTTCATCGCCCTGACCGCCACCCTGGCCACGCTCGGCACCATCCCGGCCGCCGGCATCATGCTCATCTTCGGCATCGACAAGTTCATGTCCGAGTGCCGGGCCCTGGTGAACTTCACCGGCAACGCCGTCGCCACCCTGTTCATCGCCTGGTGGGACCACACCCTGGATGCGGACCGCGTCCGCCGCGTCTTCAACGGCGAAGCGGTTGAGCCCCTGCCCAGCGAGGATCCGACACCACTGGACGAGTTCACGGATATCGCTGCTGACCTGACCGACCACGGCCACCACACGTCCATGGACAGCGACCCGGGGCACACGGAACCCGCCGAGGACGAGCCGACGTCCAAGGACAACCGCCGCCCCGCCTACTCGGAAACCATCTGACATGTTCAACACCACCGCCCCGAAAACCGTGCGGACCCTCATTGCGCCGGACAAGTTCAAAGGCAGCCTCACGGCCGGCCAGGTGGCCGACGCCCTGGCCGCAGGGCTCCGCGCCGGAGCCGGCTCCACCCGCGGGCCCGGAGCCGTCCACTGCGAGCTGCTTCCGCTGGCCGACGGCGGGGACGGCAGTGTGGACGCCGCCGTCGCCTCCGGCTTCACCCGGCACCGCTACACCGTCGCCGGGCCCACCGGCCAGCCCTTCCAGGCCGGCATCGCGTACGACGGCACCACCGCCGTCGTCGAGGTCGCCAACACCTGCGGCCTGGCGCTCCTGCCGGAGGGCCAGCGGGAACCCTTGGTGTCCTCCAGCCGGGGCTTTGGGGAGGCGGTCCTGTTCGCCCTCAGCCTGAACCCGGCCAGGATCGTGCTGGCGCTGGGCGGAAGTGCCAGCACCGACGGCGGCATGGGAATGCTCACCGCCCTGGGCTACAGCTTCCACGACGACGATGGCCGGCAGCTCTACGGCAGCGGACAGTCACTGGCGCAGATCCACACCATCCGCCGGACCAGGTTCCCGGAACTGAACGGCACGGAGCTCGTGGTGGCCAGCGACGTCTACAATCCGCTGCTCGGGGCCGACGGCGCGCCGGCGGTCTTCGGACCCCAAAAGGGCGCCGGACCCCAGGACATTGCGGCACTCGAGCACGGGCTGGAGCACCTCGTCGCCAAGATGACGGACGCCGGGTTCGAGGATGCGGCCGCACTTGCGAAGCGCGAGGGTGCCGGAAGCGCCGGCGGGATCGGCTTTGCCTGCCTGTTGCTGGGCGCAAAGCAGGTCTCGGGCGCCGACTACTTCCTGGACCTGCTCGATTTCAACAACCGCAGGGACAGCTGCGACGTCGTCATCACCGGCGAAGGCAGCATCGACGAACAGACCCTCTCCGGCAAACTTCCCGCCGCCGTCGCCCGGAGGTCCGGAGCCCGCCCGATCATCGCGGTGGCCGGCCGTTCCCTCCTCCCCCGGGAAAGGTGGTCCGAACTGGCGCTCACCCGGGTCTACACCCTGGCCGAGTACACCGACCAGGACTCCTCCAAAGACCCCGGACTTTCCGCCGCCCTGCTGCAGAGGATCGGGAGGGACATCGCGGCAAGCCTGCTGTAGGCACTCTGCCGCCGCCGAGACCTAATCGCGCCCTGGCTCTTCCCGCTCCGCGATTCCTTTCACGCTCTTTACCAGGCTGTCCCACATGCCCTTCGAGTGGTCGGCCTCCTCGGCGCTGGCGTTGTTGTCCTGGGCGAGCGTCAGTTGCGTGGCGCCGGCCCGTTCCTCGAGCGTCCAGGTGAGCGTGTGGTAGTTCTCGGGCGCATCCTCCTGGCCGCTCAGCGGGCTGAAGTGCGTGACGACCAGCCGCCGTCCGGGCTCAAGCTCAAGGATGCTGCCTATGTCCTCGTAGTCCCTGCCGTCCCAGGTGCCCCGCCACAGGATGGGTCCGCCGACCGTCCAGTCGGTCACGAGTTCGGTTCCGAACATGAACTCCTTGGCGGCGCCGGGATCGGTGATCACCGACCATACGCGGCTCGCGGGCGCCTCGATGGTGATGGTCGATGTCGCCACATACTGTCCAGGCATGGCCTTCCCTTTCCTCGCGGAATCGCTCGACGCCGGCAGCGCCCGGCACCGAGACTACTCCGCCAATCGGAACGTCCGGAAGCTCCCTAGGCCGGGTAGATCGCGATGGCGGTTGCCTTGATGACGAAGTAGACGCTCATTCCGGGGGTGAGGCCGAGGTCGGCTGACGCGGCCGGGGTGATGTCGGCAGAGAGCCGTCCTGCACGGACACGGATCTGATCGCCGTGCGGCTCCAGGTCCGTGATGATCACCTGGAATGAGTTTCGCGGGCTGCCGTGCTCTTCGGTGAGGAACACCGATACCGCCGAGGGCGGAAAAACCGCGACGCCGTCCTGCCCGGGCTCGATGGTGCCGTCCCGGTGGCCGGCGACGACCATGCCCTGGGCGGTGGTCACGCCGGCGTCGCTGACGGTGCCGGCCACCAGGTTCAGCCCGGCCAGGCCGGCGGCGAACCGGCTGCGCGGTTTTTCGAGGACTTCGCGGGTGGGGCCTTGTTCGGTGATCCGGCCGTCTTCGAGGACGATCACCCTGTCGGCCAGCATGAGGGCGTCGAGGATGTCGTGGGTGATGATGATGGCCCGGCGGCCGGCGAGGACGCGTTTGAGGAGCCGGCGGAGCAGAGGGGCGGCATGGATGTCGAGCGCGGCCATGGGCTCGTCGAGGAGCAGCAGGTCGGGGTCGGCGGCGAGGGCTCGGGCCACGGCCACACGCTGGGCCTGTCCGCCGGAGAGCTGTCCGGGGCGCCGCGAGGCGAGGGAGTCGGCGTCGACTTCGGTGAGCCAGTGCATGGCCGTGGCGCGGGCCGCGGCGCTGGAGGCGCCGGCGCTGCGCGGCCCGAACGCGACGTTGTCCAGTGCGCTGAGGTGTGGAAACAGGAGGGCTTCCTGGGCCAGCAGCGCCGTGCCCCTGGTGTGCGGGGCGCGCCAAATGTTTTTGTCCGCGCCCAGGTCGAAGAGGACCTTTTCGCCGATCGTGGCCTTGCCGGCGTCGGGGCGCAGCAGGCCGGAGATGATCGAGAGGAGCGTCGATTTGCCGGCCCCGTTGGGCCCGAGGATGGCGATTGTCTCGGCCGGCCCGAGGCTGAGGGAGACCTCGAAACCCCGTGCGGCAAGGGTTGCGTCCAGCTGAAAGGTCACCGGAATGCCCCTTCCGGTGCCACGCCAAGACGCGGGCGCCGGTAGGAGAGCCCGACGACGGCCACCGCCACGGCGACCAGCAGGAGGGAAAGCGCGACGGCGGCGTCGGCGTCGGTTTCGCGCTGCAAATAGATCTCCAGCGGGAGGGTGCGGGTGACGCCCTGCAGGCTGCCGGCGAAGGTCAGCGTGGCGCCGAATTCGCCCAGGCTGCGGGCGAAGGACAGGACGGCGCCGGAGGCCAGCCCGGGCAGCACGAGCGGGATGGTGACCCGGCGCAGCACGGTGCCCGGGCGGGCCCCGAGAGTCGCGGCGACCGCCTCGTACTTGTTGCCGGCGGTGCGCAGGGCGCCTTCGAGGCTGACCACCAGGAACGGCAGCGCAACGTACGTCTGCGCGAGGACGACGGCGGTGGTGGAGAAGGCGATCTGGATTCCGGCCAGCTCCAGGCTTTTACCCAGGAGTCCCTGGCGGCCGAAGGTGTAGAGCAGGGCGATGCCTCCCACCACGGGAGGCAGGACCAGTGGCAGCAGGACGAAGGCCCGGAGCAGGCGCTGACCCGGGAACGCGCTCCGGGCCAGGATGAGTGCCAGCGGCACGCCAAGGACGATGCAGGAGGCGGTGCTTGCCGCGGAGGTGCGCAGGCTCAGGCCCAGGGCGGTCAGTGAGGATTCGGAGGTGACCAGCGGGATGAACTGGGACCAGTTGACCCTGGCCACCATCGCCACCAGCGGCAGCAGGACGAAGAGTGCCCCTGCCGCCGCGATGGCGTAAATCCATGCCGGGATGCCGGTGTACCCGGTGCCGCTGCGTCTGTGCATGCCGTTTACGGGGTGCCGAATCCGGCGTCGCTCAGGACATTCTTGCCCTCGCTGCCGGTGACGACGGCGATGAAAGCCTGGGCGAGCTCCTTGTTCTTGCTCGTGCCGACGGTGGCGATGGGGTAGGTGTTCACGGCCTGGTCCGACTCGGCGAAGGGGATGCCTTTGACCTTGTCTCCGGCGGTCTTGACGTCCGTGACATAGACCAGACCGGCGTCGGCCTCACCCGAGGTGACCTTGCCCAGGACATCCGTGACGGACGATTCCTCGCTGACCGGCGCCAGGGTGGTGCCCGCGGCCTTTTCGACGGTCTCGGTCGCGGCACCACAGGGAACCTGCGGTGCGCAGACCACCACTTTCACACCCGGTTTGGCGAGGTCGGCGAAGGAGCTGATCGATGCCGGGTTGGACGGCGGAACCGCAATCTCCAGGACGTTCGTGGCGAAGTTGGCCGGGGCGCCGTCGATCTGCTTCGCATCGGCCAGCTTGGCCATGTTCTTGGTGTCGGCCGAGGCAAAGACGTCGGCCGGGGCGCCCTGGGTGATCTGCGTGACCAGGTCCGAGGAGCCGGCAAAGTTCAGCGTGATTTTGGTGCCCGGGTTCGTCGCCTCGAAGTCGCTGGCCAGCGTGGCGAAGGTCGATTTCAGCGAGGCCGCGGCGAAGACCGTGATCGCTCCGGACAGCCTGGGGGTCCCGCTGGCCCCGGCGCTGGAGTTGGAGCCGGCCCCGGCGCTGGAGCTGGAGCCTGCCCCGGGCGTGCCGGCGGCGCAGCCGGCCAGGCCCGCGGCCAGGACGCCGGCCACCAGCAGTGCGGTGACGTGCTTGCTGGCGATCCTCATATGATGCTCTTTCCGTGGGGCGTTTCGATGATGACGGTGGTGGCTTTGACCACCGCTGTCGCCACGGATCCAAGCTCCAGGCCCAGTTCACGGACGGCTTCGCTGCTCATCAGGGACACGACGCGGAAGGGCCCGCACTGCAGCTCAACCTGTGCCATGACTTTGTCCGCGGTGATGCCCGTGACCAGGCCGACGAACCGGTTGCGGGCGGAGCGGCCCACCTTGGTGGGGTCGTCGGGCAGCTGGGCCTGGTCGCGGGCGAGGTGGGCAAGTTCCAGGCCGTCCACGGCCAGCCGGCCGGAGTCATCCTTCACCGGGGTCAGGATCCCGTTCTCGGTCCAGCGCCGGACGGTGTCGTCACTGACCCCGAGAAAACGTGCTGCTTCGGAGATGCGGATTTTCGGCATGACTCCATAATCCCCCATTTGCGGAAATTATGGGCACTTCGAGCCGCAAATCAGTCGAAAGTTCGGCGCCGTCGTCGGGCGCCGCCCGCTGGGTGGCCACCAGGAGCGACACCGTCTCGATTTTGCCGCCGCCCGGGACGATAATCGGAGGTGACCGGACAGCTTCTGCCGAGAGGAGCCGGCCGTGGCACCCACCACCCTGCTGGCAGGAATCAGATCTGCGATCGCCGCCCTCACGCTGGGGGTGCTGCTTCTGGCCGGAACCGGCTGCTCCTCCGACAATCCCGCGGAAACCACGAAGATCACACCGGCGACCAACGGGATCGCCACCGTGGTCGGTCCGATGAAGCTGACGGACATGCTCATCCTCTCCCACGGAGCGGACCAGCCCGGGCGGATCATGGGCACCGTGTTCAACACCTCCGCCAAGGACGCGGTTGTCACCATTTCGGGCGCTTCTGGGTCGACGGTATCGATTCCAGTCAAGGCCAACGGTGAAACATCCCTGGCCCAACCTCCGGCCATGATGCTGGACCCCACCACGGGATCCCCCGGGACCCTGGTCACGGTCCGGGTGAGCGAGGACTCCACAGGCACGTCGGCCGAGGTGCAGCTTCCCGTCCTCGACTCCACACTGCCTGAATACCAGTCGTACATGCCCGCATCGCCCGGGTCCGGGACTGCCTCGAGCGCCCCGTCACCCGCGCAACCCGGGACCGGGTCCCCCAGCCCCAGTCCCAGCCCGTAGCCCGGGCCCGGTACCTGTGCAGGACGGGGCCTAGGCAGGCAGGGCAGGTGAACGCCGACCCTGCCTGCCTGGCAGCCCATTTTGGCTCGGGCTAGGAGAAGCGTCCCGGCCGGAAGGTGGCCAGCATCGGGTGCTTCGTGCCGGTCATGATCTCGCCCGCGAGAAGTTCGCCTGCGATGAGGCCGAGCGTGGCCCCCGAGTGGGTGAAGGCCACGAAGCAGCCGGGCACCTGGCCGAGTTCACCGAGGACCGGTTCGCCGTCGCCCGGGATGGGCTTGTAGCCGATCTTCCAGGAGGCCGGTTTGAGGTCGGGGTTGCCGGCGATGAGCTTGGATGCTTCATCGGCGAGTTCCTGGACCACGTCATCGGGGATGCTGAAGGAGCCGTCGGCGTGTTCGGCGATGTGCCCTTCATACCAGTCGTGGTCCAGGGCGAGAGTGTTTCCGGGGTTGGGCCGGACGGCGGCCCTGGGGGTGTTCAGCACGGCCTTCAGCTCGTGCTCCACGGGCTTGGTCAGCACCAGCATGGAGACCGGGGATCCGTTGGGGATCTCGACGCCGAGGGGCGCGACGACGGCGGGAGTTGCGGCTCCGCACGCCACGAGGACAGCGTCTGCTTCGTAGGTTTCGCCTGCGGCCGTCTCGACGCCGGTGGCCCGGCCGTCGTCGACCGTCACGGACACCTTGCCGGCGCTGAGTACGAGTTCACCGCCCAGGGCGTGGAATTCCTCCATTAGGAAGTCCACCAGATCGGGCAGGCTGACCCAGCCCTCACCGGGATTGAAGATGGCGTTCTCCGGCACGGCATCCGGATCGATGCCGGGGGTGCTTGAAGAAATCTGTCCGGGCGCCAGGAGCTTCGAGTCGTAGCCAATCGATTTCTCGTAGCCGTGGCGGGCTTCCGTCGCGGCTTCCTGGCCGGCGGGATTCCACATGAGGCCGCCGCCGAACTGCAGCCAGTCCCGGCCGGGGTCAGCGGCGAAGAGTGTGCGGTAGCGGTCCACGCCGGCGACCCGGAGCTGGTGGTACGGCGTGGACCGTTCTCCGGCGGAGTTCAGCCAGGAGAGCGAGCGGCCGGTGGCCTCGCTGGCCAGGCCGTGTTCGGTCAGGAGGATGACGGAAGCGCCGTCGCGGAGCAGGTGGACGGCGGTGGAGACGCCGAGGATGCCGCCGCCGATGATGGCGATGCGTTTGGTTGAGGGCGTGGAGGACATGGGTCTGCCTTTCCTTAAGTAGTGGTGTCTGGGGTGTCCGTCAGGGGCACGGGGAGGCGGTGTGCGGGCTATGCGAAGGCGCGGATATTTTCGATGGCGTTCAGGACGTCGAGTGATTCCTGCGGGTTGACAGGAAGTGGGCCCTCGCCGCGGAGGGCAGACGCGAGCTGTGCATAGAACAGCGGATAGGCGCCGGGTTCAGGTGCGGCTGGCCGCAGGTCTCCGTCGGTACCCAAGGCCCCCCAATGGATCTGGGGTTCGATGCCATAGGCGGGATCCGACGGTGTCATGCCGGCCGCGAGGGCCGGTTCCTGGCCGTCCAGGCCCCACTTCGTGTAGCCGGACTCTGAGCCCAGGACGTGGAAGCGCGGGCCGACCTGCGCTGCCATGCCGTTCATCCAGAGCCGTGAGCGGACGCCGGATTCGTGGAGCAGGGACACGAAGGCCTCGGTGTCGGCGCCGCCCGGGTCCGGGCCGTGGTTCGCCGTTTCCCCGTAGCTTTCGGCTACCGGGCCAAAGAGCTGGATGGCCTGGTCGATCAGGTGGGCGCCGAGGTCGTTGAGGATGCCGCCGCCCTCGGACACGGCGGCGGTGTCCCGCCAGTTCCCGAAGCCCTCCGGCCGCCACCATTCAAAGCGCGATTCGAAACTGCGGACCTCGCCCAGCGTTCCTTCCCCGATTAGCTTCTGCAGCGTCAGGAAGTCGGCGTCCCAGCGTCGGTTCTGAAATACCGTGAGCTGCACGCCGGCGTCGGCCGCCCGGGAGATGAGCTCCTGCCCCTGGTCCGATGTGGTGACGAACGGCTTGTCCACCACCACGTGCAGGCCATGGGCGATGGCCATTGCGGCGAGGTCGAAGTGGGTCAGCGGCGGCGTGCCGAGGACCACCAGATCAAGGTCACCGGAGAGCGCAAACAGGTCCTCCGGCGTCGGGACGATCCTGGTTTCCGGGTAGAGCCTTGCCGCCTCCGAGGCGCGGTCCGGATCCGCCGTGACGATCACGTCCAGCGAGTAGTTGGCATCCGCCGCGATCAGCGGTGCGTGGAAGACCTTGCCTGAGATGCCGAATCCGACGACGGCGGTGCGGATGGGTGCCGCCGCGGTGTTTCCCTTCAGGGTCTCCATCAGAGCACTTCCGAGAGGAAGCGCTGGAGGCGTTCGCTTTGGGGGTTGTCGAAGAGGTCGGCCGGCGTGCCGGACTCGACGACCTCCCCTTCGTCCATGAAGACGACCTGGTCGGCGACTTTGCGGGCAAAGCCCATCTCGTGCGTGACCACCAACATGGTCATGCCGCGGCGCCCCAGGCCTGCCATGAGGTTGAGCACACCCTTGACCAGTTCCGGGTCCAGGGCGCTGGTGGCCTCGTCGAAGAGCATGACTTCCGGTTCCATGGCCAGGGCTCGGGCAATCGCGACGCGCTGCTGCTGTCCGCCGGAGAGGTCGCGGGGCCGGTGGTCGGCGCGTTCGGCAAGACCGACCTCGGCGAGGCGGCGCCGGGCGCGTTCCCTGGCTTCGGCCTTGGGCATGCCCTTGACGCTCCAGAGGGCCAGCGCCACGTTCTCGAGGGCGGTGTGGTCCGGGAAGAGGTTGAAATGCTGGAACACCATGCCGATGCGGCTGCGCAGGAGGTCCGGTTTGACCTGCAGGGCGCTCTCGCCGGCCAGGAGCACGTCCCCACTCTTGGGTTCGTGGAGCCGGTTGACGCCGCGCAGGAGGGTGGACTTGCCGGAGCCGGAGGGCCCGATAATGCAGGTGGTGGTGCCCGGGGCGACGTTGAGGCTGACGTTGCGGAGCACCTCGACGTCGCCATAGGCCATGGTCAGGTTCGTCAGTTCCAGGCTGGAGCCGTGGAACGCCTCGATGTCCGGGACTGATTCTTTGGCGTTACTGGTGCTGCTTGCGGTGTTGCTGGCGAGGCTCATGTGTTGCTCCCGGTGGTCAGCGGTGAAGCCGCGGCGAGTTCTTTGACTTCCTTGAGACCGCTGCTGGGTGCGGCGGGGCGGCGTCGGCCGGTGCGGAAGCGGTTATCGAAGTAATTGACCAGATGGGTCAGGGGAACCGTGATCAGCAGGTAGAAGATGCCGGCCATGACCAGGGGCGAGAGGTTGCCGGAAAGCACGGCGGCGTCCTGGCCCACGCGGAAGAGCTCGCGTTCCGTGACCAGCAGGCCCAGGAAATAGACCAGCGAGGAGTCCTTGACGATCGCGATGAACTGGTTCACCAGCGCCGGCAGGA
The DNA here is from genome assembly GCF_056405215.1 of Arthrobacter sp. P1_H7. Classification (NCBI taxonomy): domain Bacteria; kingdom Bacillati; phylum Actinomycetota; class Actinomycetes; order Micrococcales; family Micrococcaceae; genus Arthrobacter; species Arthrobacter sp. P1_H7. The sequence continues at coordinate 10,818 of NZ_JBFUCO010000028.1, forward strand.
CCCGGCGGACGCCTTGCGGAACCACCACTAGGGCCATGGACTTCGCGTAGCTCATGCCCAGCGCGCGGCAGGCCTCACCCTGGCCCTTGTCCACGCTCTGGATACCGGCGCGGAAGATCTCACCGATGTAGGCGCTGGCGATCAGGCTCAGAGCGATGATCCCCAGGGGGTAGGGCGAGGGGCCGAAGATCGATTGGCTGAAGCGGGCGAAGCCCTGGCCGATCAACAGGATGGTCAGGATGGCGGGGAGTCCGCGGAAGAGGTCCGTGTAGATCCGGGCCGGAACCCGAAGCCACCGGGAGGGAGATATCCCCATCACGGCGACGACCATGCCGAGGCCAACGCCGATGATGGTCGCCGCAATGGAGATGATGAGGGTATTGAGGAGACCGACTCCCAGAAGCTGGGGCAGGACCTCGGCCATTGCGCCGAAGTCGAAGAAGGTGCGGGTGATGGTGCTTAACCAGTCCATGGTTGCTCTCAGACGTAGGTAGCTTGTGGAACCCGGGCGGGCCGCGCGGTGCGGCCCGCCCGGTCAGGTGGCAGCCGGGCTATGTGCCGGACGTGCTGATAGTTTCGGTGCCTATTGGTTGCCGGTCCGCTTACTTGCTGGGTGTGGGGCTGGCCGTCTGCTCGGCCTTGGGCAGGTACTGCTCGGGCATCGGGGAGCCCGGGAACCACTTCTGGTAGAGCTTCTTCCACGTGCCGTCTTCCATGGCTGCGGCCAGGCCCTTGTTGAGGGCGTCCTTGAAAGCGGTCTTGCCCTTGGCCACGGCGAAGCCGGCGGGAGCGTCGAAGGACGGGATGTCCGCGGCGCTGACCAGTCCGTACTGCGTCTCGTAGGCCTTGGCGGCCTCGTAATCCAGGAAGTGCGCGTCGACGGATCCGCTGTTCACTGCGGAGATGGCGGTGTTGTTGTCCGGGAAGCGCACCAGGTTAGCGGAGGTGAAGTTCTTGACGGCGTAGGCCTCCTGCAGCGTTCCCTGCACGACGCCGAGACGCTTTCCGGCGAGACCGTCGGCGCTGGTGATGCCCGAGGTCTTCGTAGTGATGACGGTCAGGTAGCCGGCCAGGTAGCCGTCGGAGAAGTCGACGGTTTGTTTGCGCTTGTCAGTGATGCCGATCGCCGCAACGCCGGCGTCGAACTGGCCGTTGGAGACGGCCGCGAGCAGCCCGGAGAAGTCCTGTCCGGTGAAGACGACCTTGTCGATTCCGGCGCGGTGGGCGACGTCTTTGAAGAGCTCGACGTCGAAGCCGGTGAAGTTGCCCTGGGCATCGGCGAATGTATAGGGCTTCGAATCACCCAGGCTGGCAACGCGGATGGTGCCGGCCTCGATCAGGCCGTAGGGGTTGTCCGCCGGCGAGGACGAGGCGGATGAACTGCCTCCGCAGCCGGACAGTGCCAGGACCGCGGCAACAGCAGCGGCGATGAGCGCCCCGGGGCGCATTTTGTTTCCTGTGTTCACAGCGTTTCCAATCGTGGGGGTGAGGGGCGAGGTTGGCGGGCAGCGGGCCCCGTGGAGTGGGACTTTGTCGATGGGAGTCTTGCTGAGTCCGGTCTCAGTCCCTAAGATTGAGACCGGACTCACATCGATTGCTAGAAATGTAATCGAAGCCACATCAGGCGTCAAGGGTCCGCTACGAAAGGCCGTAATGAATAGTGATGCTTCCCGGCGCCGCGATGTCACTGTCGCCGACGTCGCAAGAGCCGCCCAGGTTTCCAAGGCCCAGGCCGCCCGCGCCCTGGGCAACTACGGTGCCGTGAGCGACGACGTGCGCGAGCGGGTGCTGGCTGCCGCCGAAGAACTGGAGTACCGGCCCAACGAGCTCGCCCGCAGCATGAACACCGGGAAATCGCACACCATAGGGGTGGTGGTCGGCGACATCGAAAACCCCCATTTCGGCCTGGCCACACGGGGCATCACGGATACCGCCAAGCGGAGTGAATTCAATGTCATCCTGATCAATACGGACGAGGATACCGACGCGGAAATCGACGCCGTCAGGGTGCTCCTCGACAAGCGCGTTGACGGCCTGATCGTGGCACCCGCGTCATCCGTGGAAACGGAACATTTACGGCGCGTTCAAGAATCCGGCCGTCCGCTGGTCCTTTTGGACCGCAAGGCGCCAGGGCTCGACGTCGACACCGTGGCGGTGGACATGGAGGACATCTCCCATGAATCCACCTGTTATTTGCTCAAGTCCGGCCACCGGAGGATCGCCTTCATCTCCACGCTGAAAGCAGCCGGACCGTACTACGACGGCATGCTGTTGGACTCGTCCCAGATCTCGGACCGGCGCGACGGCATGAAACGCGCGTTCGAGGAGGCGGGGCTGGACCTGCCCGTCGATCTGATCCGCCTCAACGCCGGCGACGACGAGTCAATCAAGAAGATCACCCGCGAGCTGGTGCAGCGCCCGGACCCGGCGACGGCGATCATCGCCTCCGACGGACTGATCGGCCTCAGCGTGGTGGAAGCGATCCACGAGCTCGGCCTCTCCATTCCGGATGATGTCTCCTTCCTCATGTATGACGACTTCGCCTGGACACGCCTGACCACGCCCCCGCTCACGGTCATCGCGCAGCCTGTCTATGACATGGGCGTTGCGGCCGCGTCAGCCCTGATCCGGCAGATCGAAGGCCGCAAGGCACCGGCGGCGGCACCGACATTCACGGCCACGCTGATCCGCCGCGGCTCGGTGGCGGCCCCGCGGACGGCCAGCGAACACACCTGATCCGCTTGCGGGCGGCATCAGGCTTCACTCTCGACCCAAAAGGCAGGGCTTAGTTCTCTGGCGCGGTGCCGGGCCGGCGGATTCACTAAATGGCAGGGGAACGTTGAGTGCAATCGGCGGAGGGAGCGTGGACCCTGTGGGCGGACCGATCCGGCCGCTGGAACCGGGAGGACCTCCCGCGGCGCCCACGGAAGCGAGCGCCGCTCCGTCATGGAGCTGACGGTCATTGTCCTCGTCACCGCCCTCCTGTTTGCGTGGGCGCTGGTGTCGGCACGGCTGCAGCAGGCGGACCTGACCGCTCCGATAGTGTTCACCGCTGTCGGCGCAGCCCTGGCCTGGTCCGGGCTGGTCAGTGGCCCGTCACCCCTGGCGAGTATCACCCCGGTTGTCGAGGTCACCCTGGTGTGGGTGCTCTTCTCCGACGCCGCCCGACTGCCGCTCCAGCAATTGCGCCCGGACGTGGGCCGCTACGTGCGGCTGCTGGGAGTTGGCCTGCCGCTGACCATTGTGTTCGGGTGGGCCTTGGCCGTCTGGTTCTTTCCCCAGTTCGGGTTCTGGCTGGCCCTCCTCGTCGGCGCTGCGCTTGCCCCTACCGACGCCGCACTCGGAATACCCGTGGTGACGAATCCGGCGGTGCCGTCTCGGATCCGCCAGCTGATCACGGTCGAAAGCGGCCTCAACGACGGCATCGCCACCCCGGTCGTCATGCTCGCCATCGCCGGCGCGGCCGCCGCAGCAGGTCTGGAGAGCGCCGAAGGCCCAGGCAGCGCGGCCATGGAGCTGCTCATCGGCGCCGGCGTCGGCGCAGCGGCCGGCGCCGCGGGAGGGTGGCTGCTTCAACTGGCCCGCCGGCGCGGGACCGCAACCGAGGACTTCGCCGGCATCGGCGTCCTTGCCCTGAGCCTGCTCGCCTACACCGCCGCACTCGCGGTGGGCGGCAACGGATTCGTCGCCGCGTTCTGCGCCGGGCTGGCGTTCGGCACCTGCGCCGGGGAGCGGGCGCCGGCCGAACTGGCCTTCGTCGAGCAGATGAGCGGCCTGGTGTCCCTGCTCGTCTGGCTGGCCTTCGGAGCAATCACCGTGCCGATCATGCTGGCGCACTCCCTCCCCCTGACCATCGCGTACGCCGCGCTCAGCCTTACGGTGGTGCGGATGCTGCCGGTGGCGCTGGCCTCGATTGGCGCCGGCCTCGACCGGAAAACCGTCCTGTTCGTGGGATGGTTCGGTCCGCGCGGCCTGGCGTCCCTCGTGTTCGCGCTGCTGGCGCTGGAAGCCCTTGGACCGCTGTCCGATCAGGCTGTGGCCGTCATCGCCGCCACCGTGCTGCTCAGCGTCCTGGCCCACGGCTTCAGCGCCGCACCGTTGGCCGCCCGCTACGGACGGGCGGCTGCCGCAGCGGGACCGGAGCCCGGGGGCCCGGTGCCGGTCTCTCCCGCTCCCGCCCGCGGCCTGAGCCGCATGCACATCCACCCTCCGCATTTTCGGCCGAAGCGGTCCCGTCCCTAGACCGCACTGAACCGTCCACGCCGGACTCGGGTGCCGTCGTCGCCGATCAGTTTCCCCCAGAGCGGCTGTGATGAGTCTCACGCGCAATTTTCGCCAACTGGCTTGAGCCGCCCGCGCGGCGCTGTGCACTATGGAAAGGCAAGGCAGGGACTGCGACGTTCCTGCCCGTGCAGCCTGACGATTTCTTGCGACGTTCCGCGTCCGCAGGGAACGCCGGGTACCCATCCTGGTGGACGCAATGAGGCCAAACCGGTGAGCTCGCAGAGCTGCCCACGGTCTCAGGCGTTCCTGGTTTGGCCCTACGGCGGCTCCGCATCGGTGCGGCAGCCGGACATCCGGATTCATGAAATGGAAGCACTGAACAATGACGTTTGAAACTGCCAACTCTGTAACCCACAAGCTCTGGGACCGCTCCACCATGCACCACGAGCTGGACGCGCTGGTCCACGAGCTCTCCGAGCGCCACAACACCGCCAAGAGCAACATCGCGGTCCACGCCAGCGGCCCGAACACCTTCACCCTCAGCCTGAACCACGGCGCCTAAAGCCCGGGTTCCAGGCGGCAGGGCCAAACGACGACGGCGGGAGCCTCCTCCCGCCGTCGTTGTCCGTTTATCAGTCGCGCCGTACCGTGTGACGGTGTCCGCGCCGCGCTGGGCGCCATCCCCGGCGATTTGCATCGAGTAGACGACCGGTCCAGTCTTGGAGAATCGGCAATCGATCACAAGGAGAACGGCGACATGGCTGTCGGCACGAAGGAACGCATCAGCGCCAAGGCGCTCGAACTCTTCCATGCAAACGGCTATTCGGCGACGGGGGTGCTCGACATCACGAGGGCTGCCGGCGTCCCAAAGGGTTCCTTCTATCACTTCTTCGACAGTAAGGAAGCGCTTGCGGTCGAGACCGTCGCGCTCTATGGCACAACTACCCGCGTCGAACTGCTCGACGGCCCCAGCACCGCTCCGCTCCGGCGGATCCACGACCACCTGGCACACATCACGGCAATGGCCGAGGCTGACGGCTACACCCGGGGCTGCCTTCTGGGCAATTTCTCGAACGAAATGCCTTCCCAAAGTGCAGCGGTGACAGAAGTCGTCGAGCGGGCCCTCGAGGCGTGGACCGTGAAGCTGGCCGCCGCCATCGCCGCGGCACAGGAAACCGGTGAAATCACCAACAAGGGGGACGCCTACCGGCTGGCCTCCTTTATCGTGGCCGCGTTCGAAGGCGCAGTCGCCCGCGCCAAGCTCACCAAGTCACGCGCCCCCCTTGACGGGTTCCTGGAAACCGTCAGCACCGATATCCTCGCCTAGATCGCGGGGTCATCTTTGGCCGCACCAGTGGGCGTAGCTGCGACGGCACTGGACCCGTAGAGCTGCCGGGTAAAGTTCTCTGCCGCGACGCTGCCGACGGTTTCCCTTCTCGCCCCGTCCTTGACGGCGCCGGCGGCCCTGCCGGGAGCGTTGCTGCCTAAGGCGCAGCCGCTGGTGAGTACGACGCCGAGCAAGCCGACGGCAAGCATGTTCTTACGCAATTGCGTCTCTTTTCGCTGGTCTGCGCTGCACGACTAAAACCACCAGAAGTGGGCGTCTGGGATTTTGTCGCCGTACCGGAGCGGGTGCCGCTCCTCTTCGGCGGTCCTCCCTACGCTCGACTTGGTCAGGCTGGGCTTCTTCGCCCCTTCGGACTTCCCCATTCGACGGAGGAAAGCGCGTATCGCGCAGAACCGGCCGGTGGATGGTCCCAGGTTGAGGTCAGGCATGTGATCTTCTTCTTGTTGAGGGGATGGGCTGCATTGGCCACGAGATTGATAGCCAGTCACTGGTTAAGCAGGTGACGATTTTTGCATTCCAGTGCGTCACCTGTCAAACTGGTGACATGACACATTCATTCGTCTGCGGCAATCCGGCCCTCGACTTCGCCGCAACAGTCCGCTCACGGCTTGGGGTGCCGTTGGAGATGTTCTCGTCACCTGAGAGCCTGGACGCCTGGTTCCACGAATCCGGCATTATCGACGGGGACACCAAATTTCAAGCGGCCGATCTTGAGCAGGCCATCGTGATCCGGGAGGCTATCTACTCCCTGGTTCACACCAAAATAGCCGGCGATGAATTCGACGACGACGCCCTCTCCATCGTCAACGATGCCGCCCGCACACCGCCGGCCGTCCCTCAGCTCACGCCTGACGGGCGGGTGACCGAGGCAACCCCAAGGGAGGCGCTGTCAACTGTGGCACGGCATGCTATCGAGGTCCTCAGCGGACCCGACGTGCCGCTGCTCAAGGAGTGCGCGAACCACGAGTGCACCCGGGTCTACATCGATCGGTCCCGGGGAGCGCGCCGGGAGTGGTGCGCCATGGACCCCTGCGGCAACAAGATGAAGGCGGCTGCCTACCGTGCCCGCAAAAGAGAAGAGAAACTGGTCTCTGCAGCCAGCAAATAGATGCCTTAGCTTCAGCGGAGGAAGCACTGAAGCTAAGGCATTGGCGCGAAGGGATCCGTAACGGTTCCTGTTCTCAGGTGGTGAGCCGGGCAAGGATGGATCGGGCCGAGCCGACGATGGAGCGATCAAATCCGGTGCCCGCCCAGAGGTTAATACGGTGGGGATCACCTGCCCCGGCTGCGGCGGCCCGCAAAGGACGGGTCAGGTGATGAATTTCCGGATATCCAAAGGGCGCCTCGACGTCGTGCTGCCTCATGAAGTCGTTATACAGACCCCGCGCATACCTCCCGGAGAAGGCCTTCGTGACGGCTGTCGCCGGGAAATCATCGGAGGAAAGGGCCGCCCGGTGCACCGCTCCGGTCCCAGCTTCGTCTGCCCTCAGGAACGCCGTGCCGGCCTGGACTGCCACCGCGCCCTGCGACATCGCAGCCTGCGTATCCGCTCCCGTGACAATGCCGCCTGCTGCAATTAACGGGATCTCCAGGTCGGACAAGTCATTGAGCAGCACGTGCAGGGGTGTGATCCCTGCCGGCCCGGTGGCATCGAACGTACCCCTGTGCCCGCCGGCTTCGGGCCCCTGGACGCAGAGCACATCTGCCCCTGCGGCTATCGCCAGCTTCGCTTCGGCGCGCGAGGTGACCGTCACTGTCACTGATACCCCTCGTTCTTGCAAGGCGGTGACCACACCCGCCTCCGGCACATCGAAGGTAAAAGACACGACGGCGGGGGCCAGTTCGTAAAGGACGTCAAGCTTGTTTTGCCAATCGTCATCATCGTGTCTGGGATCGCCGAGGGTCACCTGCAGGCGGGATGCGTCGGCGGCGAGGGAAAGCGCGTATTGCTGCAAGACGTCAGGCCGGATTGCCGAGGGCTGGGGGACGAAGACGTTGACGCCGAATGGTGCTTCGGTGAGTTTCCTGGCAGCGTTGATCTCGGCAGCCACACTGCTCGCTGTTTTGTATCCGGCGGCCAGAAACCCCAGTCCTCCAGCGGAGCTTACGGCGGCCGCAAGCTGTGGAGTAGACGGGCCGCCCGCCATCGGGGCTTGGATGACGGGCAGTGGCAGGGCGGCGATATCGAAGCGGGGTTGCTTCCTCGTGGACGTGTTCATGATGCCGGTCCCTTCGTTATGCAGCGTCGCGCAGGGCCTGCCGGTATTCGAGCGCTGGCAGTCCTCCCCAGCCCCAGTTGTCCGTGTCCACTTCATTGATCACGACATACGTTGAGGCGAGGGGTTTGTTAAGGACGTCAAGCAGCACCTGGCTGACGCCCCTGATGATGGCGGCCTTTTCGGCAGCGGTGGCGGCTGTCGCAGCCGCCGTCGATCCTTCTTTGGTGATGTCAATGGTGACAATAGGCATGACTGATTAATCCGTTCTTCAGTAAAGGAATGTGGTCATCGTCCGGCGTGCTGGCCGCCGTCGACGTGAAGGATTTCACCGGTAACAAACTCGGCTTCTTCGAGGAAGACGACGGCATGGATAATCTCGTCTATGTCCCCCAGACGGCCCATAGGATGCAGTCCCGCAAGCTGCGCGTGTGTTTCAACCGGGTGCATCGGGGTCTTGATGACGCCCGGAGATACGGAGTTGACCCGGATCCCGCGGCTTGCGTACTCGGTGGCGAGGGACTTTGTCGCCGAATTCAGCCCGCCCTTTGTCAGGGCAGCGAGCATTGCCGGCACGTCTGTGCTCGGCTGGTCGGCGAGAGTGGTGGTGATGTTGATGATGTGCCCGGAGCCCGCTGCTTCCATAAGGGCGACGGCCCTTTGGCTGACATGAAAAAATCCGGCGAGATTGACTGCTACGAGTTGGTCGAACTCGGAGGCACTGTACTCAGTGAAGGGCTTGGACAAGAACTGACCGGCATTGTTGATGACCGTGTCTACACGGCCGAAACTGTGCACGGCTGTCTCGAAAATCCGGTCCGCGGTCTGAGGGTCGGCAATGTCACCCCGGACGACCTGGACACTCGGGTCCTCCACGGGCTCGATGGATCGTGCGGAAGCAACGACGTTGTAGTCCCGCTTTAAAAACTCCTGGACAAGGCCGGCACCGATTCCCTGCGAGGCTCCCGTGATAACGACTGTTTTCTTGCTCATAAAGTGGCTCCAGTAATAATGACTATTTTCTTGCTTTTGCTCATGATGTCTCCTGGGAAGAGGTGTTGGTGGCGGCGCTGGCAGCTGCAGGTCGTCGACGACCACGTACGAACCCCAGGCGGGCCCGGATTCGAAGATGGCACCGTACTCGCGGAGGCGGGATTCCAGGAGCCAGGGCGCCTTGTCGGCGAAGCCAACCTGGGTCTCTTCCTCATCCAGAAACGCAGTCAGGCGCCGGCCCTTGAACAGCCACTGCCCGTCGCGGGTTGCTGTGCTGAAGCTGGCGGGCCCGTGGCACAGAGAGGCGACCACCTTGGTGGGGTCATCGAGCGTTGCCTCGAAGATCCGTTTGATGTCGGTGTTCGTCGCGAGATCCTGCATGGGACCATGGCCGCCAGGGACGAAAACGATGTCGTACTCGCTGGGATCGACCTCCTCGAGCGCGACGGCGGCGGCCAGGTTCTCCTTGGAGCCCGCGAGGTAGGCGCGGAATTCCTCGACTTTCGCGTTGTCGTTGTTATTCGTCTCCGGCACCAGGCTGAACTCGTCCGCAACCGGGGTGACGGCGCCAGGAGTCGCGATGGTGACTTCCAGGCCCGCCTCCCGGAACATGCGGTCAGGGACCACGAACTCTTCCGCCCAGAATCCGGTCGGATGTTTGGTCCCGTCCTTGAATTCCCAGAAGGTAGCTCCGGTGAGGACCATAAGGACTTTTTTCATTTCACATTCCAATCAATAGATAAACAGTGAATTAGGTAACTGCGACGTGCCAGTTGAATAGACGGGCGGTCTACTTCTTGGAGGGAAGGATACCCGCGGCTTTCGCTTCGCGGACCGTTCATGATTTTACCGAGGGCCGGTGCCGCCGTCACTCACCCTCATAACATTGAGGGCCCCGCCACCTGCCCTGCGGGGACTAAATCCTTCCGGCCGAAGGAATCGTTACCGGTTAAGCAGGTGACAATATCATTGCATTAAGACCGTCACCCGTCAAGCCGGTGACGCCATGGTCTGCTGTCGGCAGCCGGCAGATAGACCCGCGCCTCAGGAGCGCCGGCTGATGCGGAACTGTGCGACGAGGCTGATCAGCGCGAGGGCGACAGTCGCGCCTCCATACCCGACAACCGTCGGCATGAGGCCCAGCGGGGCGGCGAGCTGGCCAGCGATGATGACGGGCAGGCCGAACGCGATGTAGGCCACAACGTATATTGCGGCGACGATTCCAGCTCTCTGCTGGGGGCCGGCCAGCGGCATGATCAGGCGCAGTGATCCGGAAAAGGCTGCCCCGAAGCCGATGCCGGTGATAACCAGACCAGTGATCATGAGCGGAAGACCTCCGGCGAGCACGCCGGTCACGACGACGGTGGTCCCGGCGATGGAGGCGTAGATCCCAAGAGTCATACCGTTCCGAGGGCTAAGCCGCCCGAAGGCGACAGCCACGACAGCAGCAGTTGCCGGCGCGATGAAACCGCTGAGGCCGTTGACCAGGCCGCTGTTCAAGTGGAAGACGTTTCGTACGATTGTCGGCGCGAGTCCGAGGGACAGACCTGCGAGCATCCAGATTGCGGCTATCACCGGGGCAGCCGCGGCAAATTCTTTTCTGGCAGCCGGCGGAACGGAGACGCGCGGGATCAGGGAACGCAACGCTCCCGGTGAGCCGGCCACACTTTCGGGAGAGAGCGCGACGACGACGATTCCCAGGATCGTCACGATGGTGAGGACGGCAAAGATGATCGTGTTCGCCGCGGGCGTGAACTGGATGGCGAACCCCGCAAGCAATGCGCCGACAGCGAGCCCCGCGGTCATGCCGACGCTGCCAAGTATGCTGCCCAATTTCTTTCGGTTCGGCGGGGCGAGTTCGGCGAGGGCGGCCGTGAATGCGCTGGTGGCAGCGCCGGTGGCGAGGCCCTGCACGACGCGGGCGGCGATCACCCACCCGATGTCGGGCGCTATGAGGAACATCAGGGTCGCTACGAGCTGAGCGAGGAGTGCTCCGATCAGCACGGGCCGCCGGCCGACATGGTCGGAGAGCGAACCGACGGTCAGCATGGCCGCAAGGAAGCCGAGCGCGTAGACGGCGAACGCCAGGGTCAGGACCGCCGCAGGAAAGCCCCACCGCTCTTGGTAGAAAGCGAGCAGTGGCGTCGGCGCACCGGCCGCCAGGTACAAGCTGATGAAGGTGACTGCGCTCCCTGTGAAAGCCAATCCGGCAGGAATCCTGGAGCGACTGCCAGCGGCTGGTGTGCGAGTTTCGAGGGATGTATCAGTTGACATTGAAAGGCTTCTGTTCTGCCGGCCAACAATCCTCCGGCACCGTAGTTGATTTGTATGTTGTGGTCCGGCGCCCGGGGCAGCGCGGCGCCGGTTGATCAGTCGTGGCCCTGCTCGATCCAGTTGCCGTTTGCGGCAATTTCCAGATCGTCGAACCCGAGCTGCGCATCCGATTCGGCATGTGGTCCGATAACGACTGGAATGTCCGTGCCGCGCTTCACGAGCCGCAACGGGCCGCCGTCGTCGGACTGCAAATACCGGTTGCCCCACTGCATCAGAGCGAACACCGCCGGCATGAGATCTGCACCCTTCGGCGTCAGCACATACTCATAGCGCTTCCGCTTGCCCTCTTCCTGGTACGGACGCTTTTCGAAGAGGCCAATATCCGTGAGTTGCTTGAGCCGAGCCGAGACTATGGCATCGGTACCTTTTGTCCGGCGCACGAAGTCGTCGAATCGGGTTGTGCCGTAGATGGCCTCCCGCAGGATGAGCATCGATGACCGGGTCCCGATTATTTCCATCGTCATGGCGATGGAGCAGTTCTCCACGCGCCAGGCGCCCCGATCCTCGAGCGCGCCATTGAGTTTGATTGACATCGACCCACCTGCCTGACTTCTAATTGTGGTAGTTAGAGCGTAAAAGCTGGCTACTAAATTGTCAAGCTAGAGATTTCGGCGATTCGGACCACGGATCACCTCCTTGACAGGTGACGGAACGGGATGTCATTATCGTTACCAGTTGAACCGGTGACGCAGAAGTGGTTGCCGCATTGTTCAGCATTTCCCCCAAGATTCCGCCCCTCCCCCGGCGGCGGGATCACATAGACCGGCATTACCCACTGAAAGGGAACCACAAATGGCGCAGTCCACCACCGAGATACTGGCAGACGCACTTAACAAGGCCGCGGCTGCTCATGGCATCTACGAAGCCGAAGTCCTGGGTGGGGTGTATGACACCGAATGGCCGCAGTGGTACGCGGAACACATGACCCGCACCCTCGCCGAAGCAGGCCATCGGCTCACCGCCGGCTAAAACCTCCAACCCAGGCAACGGCACCGCCCGGTGCCATACAAAAGACCCCAAGAAGAAAAAGGACTTATCACCATGGATTTGAAGCTTGAAGTACTGTTCGTTCCCGTTTCCGACGTCGACCGGGCCAAGGCCTTCTACGAATCGCTCGGCTTCCGCGTCGATATCGACTACATCGCCAGCGAGGACTTCCGGGTGGCGCAGCTGACCCCTCCCGGGTCGGAAGCATCCATCATGATCGGCAAGAGCATCACCGCTGCCGCACCCGGATCACTCCAAAATCAGATTTTCGCCGT
>NZ_JBFUCO010000029.1:0-19437 GCF_056405215.1 Arthrobacter sp. P1_H7
GTTTCCTTGTACTTGGAGCTCATGTCCTTGCCGGTTTCGCGCATGGTCACGATGACCTCGTCCAGGGAGACCCGGTGCGTGCCGTCGCCCCACAGCGCCATCTTGGCGGCGTTGATGGCCTTGGCGGCGGCGATCGCGTTGCGTTCGATGCACGGGACCTGCACGAGCCCGCCGATCGGATCGCAGGTCAGGCCGAGGTTGTGCTCCATCGCGATTTCCGCGGCGTTCTCCACCTGCTGGGGCGTGCCGCCCATGACCTCGGCCAGGCCGGCGGCGGCCATCGAGGACGCCGAGCCCACCTCGCCCTGGCAGCCGACCTCGGCGCCGGAGATCGAGGCCTGCTCCTTGTACAGCACCCCGATGGCGCCGGCGGTCAGCAGGAACTTGACCACCACGTCGTCGCGGTCGGCCTGGGTGGCCTTGTCCATGCCGGGGGCGAAGTGCAGCGCGTAGTAGAGCACGGCCCACGCCATCCGGGCCGGAACGGACGAACCCTGCATTAGCCCTCCTGCTGTCCTGTGGTGAACCGGGATGTCGTAACCGGATCGTACGCCACAACGCTTGGACGGCGGGTGGACGGCGGGCCGGACGCCTGTGCGACCCGCCGCCGCTTCCTACTTCAGGGGCTGGAAAACGTTGACTGGAAATACGTCGCCCGTTTGGTTGCCCGTTTGAAGGCATAAGAAAACCCCTCCGTTCCGGGCACATTCGCCGGAACGGAGGGGTTCGTGGGGCCCCCTGTCGGATTCGAACCGACGACCCCCGCTTTACAAGAGCGGTGCTCTGGCCAACTGAGCTAAGGAGGCATTCCTGCTTCCTGACACAACACCGGGCCACAAAATGGCGCGGATGTCAGGACGCTAGACAAGATTAGCCCACCGACGCCCGGTGAGAAAAACGCGCAACGCCCCACTCACAAAGTGAAGGCCAGAGTGCAGGCCACAGCGAAAGCCAAAAGCGAAGGCCCGGCCCCGGAGCGATCCGGGGCCGGGCCTTCAACCGCGGCCTTCTACTGCGGCCTTCAACGGCATGTGCCGTGGACGGTTACTTCTTGGCGTCGACTGCGGCCTGCAGGTACTGGTCGAACGGGGTCTGGGCACTGTCGCCGACGCCCCACTGCTTGCCTTCAACGAACACGGTGGGCGTGCCGGTTATGCCGATCACCGTGGCCTCCTGGGTGGTGTGCTTCACCCACGGACGATAGGTCTTGCCATCCACGCACTGGTCGATGCTCTTGGCCCCGACGTCGCTGGCCAGCGTCTTCAGCTCGTTGTCGGAGAGTCCGGCGCTGCCTTCGGCCGGCTGCTTGGCGAACAGCAGGTCGACGAAGTCCGAGTACTTCTCCGGGGATTCGTTGACCACGCAGGCTGCGGCGTTGGCCGCGCGGGAGGAATAGTTCGTGGTGGACCGGCTGTCAAGGAATCCGAGCGGCCGGTACTCCACGCTGATCTTGCCCTCGTTGCGCAGCTTGGTGAGCGTCTCGTTGTACTGCGCCTCGAAGTTCTTGCAGACGGGGCAGATGAAGTCGATGTAGAGGACCACCTTGACCGGCTTGCCGGCCTCAGCCTCGGCGCCCGGGGCCGTGACCGGGGACGGCGGCGTGGCCGGAGCGGACGGAAGATCGGACAGCTTCACGGTTGCGGGATCGGTCTTCGCAACCTCGGTGTTCGCCAGCAGGGTGACACCGCCGTGGATGTTGCCGTTGGCCGGGGTGGGTCCCTCATCGGCCACCGGGGCGTTGTTCTTGATGTTGGAGGTGACAACCAGCGCGACAATCACGACGATGGCGACGACCGCGGCAACGATGCCCCAGCCGATCAGCAGCTTGTTGCGCTTCTCCTTCTTCAGCTGCGCCTCGCGGATCTCGCGGGCTTTCTCGCGCGCCGCGGCAGTGCGCTCTGCCTTAGACAGTCGGGGTTCGTTTGCGGGGCTCATTGGTTCCTCGGGTCGTTCGGCCAGGGACAGTCCACTCAGTGGCAACGTCATCATTTTAGGGGAGAAACCCGAGAACTTGCGCTTTCAAGTTTCCTTCCGCCTGCCCAACGGACGAATAGCCCGGAAGATTCCGGGCGGCTAGGGTTGATGGAGAGCCACGAGCGGACCCCAGGGGGCACCAATGCAAGCAACGGACAGCGCCGGCCACGGCACACAGAGCACCACTGAAGCGACGCGGACGGCAGCGGACGGCGCCACCACCGGCGCCGCGGCGGGGGATCAGTTCGACTTCATGGTGGTGTCCAACCGGCTGCCCGTCGACCGCTGTTCGTCCGACGAAACCGGCTGCGAGGACGGCTGGCGCCGCTCCCCCGGCGGACTCGTCACAGCGCTGGCCCCAATGATGACGAAGACCGACGGCGCGTGGGTGGGCTGGCACGGCGCCCCCGATGAGACGGTCAAGCCTTTCAGCCACGGCGGCATTGACCTGATCCCCGTCCAGCTGAGCACCGAGGACATCGAGCTCTTCTACGAGGGCTTTTCGAACGCCACGTTGTGGCCGCTCTACCATGACGTGATCGCCCCGCCGGAATTCCACCGTACCTGGTGGGATTCCTACCGGAAGGTCAACCGCAGGTTCGCCGACGCCGTCATCCGCCATGCCGCGGAGGGTGCCACCGTCTGGGTGCAGGACTACCAGCTCCAGCTGGTTCCCAAGCTGCTCCGGGAGGCCCGGCCGGATCTGAAGATCGGATTCTTCAACCACATCCCGTTCCCGCCGCCGGAGATCTTTGCCCAGCTCCCGTGGCGCCGCGCGATCATCGATGGCCTGCTGGGCGCGGACCTGGTGGGCTTCCAGCGCAGCAGCGATGCCGGGAACTTCATGCGCTCCGCGCGGCGCTTCCTGGGCGCGAGCGTCAAGCAGCAGCAGGTCCATGTCAGGGGCACCGACGGCGAGACCACCCACATCGCGAGGGCCCAGGCGTTCCCTATCTCCATTGACGTCAAGCAGATCAGCGAGCTGGCGAAGAAGCCGGAGGTTATCGAGCGGGCGAAGCAGATCCGCCGGGACCTCGGCAACCCCAAGACCATCCTGCTCGGCGTCGACCGCCTCGACTACACCAAGGGCATCCGGCACCGGCTCAAGGCGTACGAGGAACTGCTGCAGGACGGCAAGGTCACCGTCGAGGACGCGACCCTGATCCAGGTGGCCAGCCCCAGCCGTGAGCGCGTGGAGCAGTACCGCCTGCTCCGCGAGGAGGTCGAGGGCACAGTGGGCCACATCAACGGCACCTTCGACACCATGGAGAGCACGGCCGTCCGCTACCTGCACCACAGCTACCCCATCGAAGAGATGGTCTCCCTGTACCTGGCCGCGGACGTCATGCTGGTCACCGCCTTGCGCGACGGCATGAACCTCGTCGCCAAGGAATACGTCACGGCCCGGACAAACAACGACGGCGCCCTGGTACTGAGTGAGTTCGCCGGTGCCGCCGACCAGCTCAAGCAGGCCCTGCTGATGAACCCGCACGACATTGACGGGCTCAAGGACACGATCATGAGGGCCGTCAACATGCAGCCGGCCGAGGCATCGCGCCGCATGCGGGCCATGCGCAAGCAGATTCTGGACCACGACGTCGACCTCTGGTCCTCCGACTTCCTGAAAGCCCTCGCCGAAAAGGTTGTACGCGATGACTCCTGACGCCGCCGGTACCAACGACCCAGACACCAACACCCCAGACACCGCCCCGCTCTCGCTCGCCCCTGAGCTGCTGGCGGCCGTGCGCCGCGTCGCCGGCACCGGGCACCTGCTCGTGGCGATGGACTTCGACGGCACCATGGCGCCGCTCGTGGACCATGCCGGCGACGCCCGCGCGCTCCCGCGCTCCGCGGCCGCCTTCGCCGCGCTGACGGAACTTCCCCGGACAACGACGGCGCTCATCTCCGGCCGGGCGCTGGACAGCCTGCGGGCCGTCGCCTCCCCGCCCGAGGAGACGCTGCTGATCGGCAGTCACGGCGCAGAGGTCTGGATGGGGCCCGGCTCCTCGCAGCTCATGCTCGACGAGGCCCAACGCGAACTCCTGGCCGAAGTCCGCAAGGAGCTTGAGGGAATCGTGGAACAGGCCCCGGGGACCCTTTTGGAGGACAAACCGGCCGGCGTCGTGCTGCACACGCGGCTCGCGGCGGACGACGTCGCCGAGGACGCCGTCGCCGCGGCGCGGGCGGTCCTGCAGGACCGCAGCGGCGTCTTCCTCAAGACGGGCAACCGCGTCCTGGAGACCTCAGTGGTGAACGCCTCCAAGGGCGAGGGCATTGCCTTCCTGCGGCAGGCCACCGGAGCCACGGCTGTGGCCTTCGCCGGAGACGACACCACCGACGAGGACGCCCTGGCCAGCCTCGTCCCCGGCGATCTTGGCGTAAAAGTGGGGCTCGATTTCACCCAGGCCGAGTTCCGGGTGGAGGCGCCGGTCCACATCTGCGAACTGCTGGAGGCACTGCTGCGTGAGCGCAAGAAGTCCGTCGACTCTGGGAGCTAAAGCGGGCTCACTGAGCGGTCAACCGGACGTCGGTCACGACTCAGGTTCGTAGCCGATCAACCAGTGCAGTCCGTAACGGTCGACGACCTGACCATCTGTTGCGCCCCAGGGCTTCGGGGCCAGGGGGTCGATCACCCGGCCATCAACGGCGAGCGTGTCGAACCACTCGTGGAGAACTGCCGGTTCGGCGGTCCCTAGCAGCGAGAGCATGAGGCCTTCGAACCGGACGCTTTTCTCGCCCGCTGCCGCATCCGAGCCCGCCAAAGCGACTGCGCCGTTCAGCTGTCCGTGGGCAATGGCGTCCGGCGGGCCGTCGCTGCGGTTGAACTCTTCGTACGTGAACAAGGCAAGCTCTCCGCCGAAGACGTCGGCGTAGAAGCCAAGTGCTTCACGAGCCGTGCCCGGGAAACTGACATAGATCTGCAGTGCCGTCATGCGCACAGCCTACACACCCATTTCTGGCGCCACGTGACGGACCCCACGTGTGACATCCGTAACATTTTGGCCCAAATGCCATAAATCTGACATACTCTGTATGTGATGTGGCGCACAACTACCGTGCGGCGTCATTGGATACTCCTCGGCTTCGGCCGAGGAGTATGCGCACGAGAACCCACAATTGAATTAACAACTGCATAAAATGACCATTCACTACGGATCGTCCGGCACGTACCTGCCGGTGAAGGGATTGATAACTGTGGCTACAGTTACTTTTGACAACGCAACACGCCTGTACCCGGGCACCGAGAAGCCCGCTGTTGACAAGCTCAACATTGATATCGCCGATGGCGAATTCCTGGTCCTCGTTGGACCCTCCGGCTGCGGAAAGTCGACCTCCCTGCGCATGCTTGCAGGTCTCGAGGACGTCAACTCCGGCCGCATCCTCATCGGCGACCGTGACGTCACGGACGTCCCGCCGAAGGATCGCGACATCGCCATGGTGTTCCAGAACTACGCCCTGTACCCGCACATGACCGTGGCGGACAACATGGGCTTCGCGCTGAAGATCGCCGGCGTCAGCAAGGAAGAGCGCGCCGAGCGCGTCCGTGAGGCCGCCAAGCTGCTCGACCTCGAACCGTACCTGGACCGCAAGCCGAAGGCCCTCTCCGGCGGCCAGCGTCAGCGCGTTGCCATGGGCCGCGCCATTGTGCGTAACCCGCAGGTCTTCCTCATGGATGAGCCGCTGTCCAACCTTGACGCCAAGCTGCGCGTGCAGACCCGCACCCAGATCGCGTCCCTGACCCGCCGCCTCGGCGTCACCACGGTCTACGTGACCCACGACCAGGTCGAGGCCATGACCATGGGTGACCGCGTCGCCGTGCTGAAGGACGGCCTGCTGATGCAGGTCGACACCCCGCGCAACCTCTACGACAAGCCCAAGAACGTCTTCGTGGCCGGCTTCATCGGCTCCCCCGCCATGAACCTGCTCGAACTCCCCGTCGTCGACGGCGGCGTGCAGTTCGGCGGAACCGTTTACCCGGTACCGCGCGACGTCCTCGAGGAAGCCCACGGCCAGACCGTGACCCTCGGTTCCCGCCCGGAAGACCTGGAGACTGTTGCCCAGGGTGAAGGTCTCCAGGTCGAGGTCGACGTCGTCGAAGAACTCGGCGCCGACGCCTACGTCTACGGCCACACCACGCTCGACGGCCAGAGCCACGACATCGTGGCCCGCGTCGACGGCCGCCGCCCCCCGATGAAGGGTGAGTCCATCTGGGTCCGCCCGCAGTCAGGCCACGTACACCTGTTCGACACCAAGACCGGCCTGCGCCTCGGCGACTAGCCCCACCGGTTCCCTAACCTCGCTTCGCTTCGGTCAGGGAACACCGGTTCGCACACACCCACCGGTTCGCACACACCCACCGGTTCGACTGACGGCGGTCCTCCCCAGCGGAGGGCCGCCGTCGGGGGTTAACTGCCCTGCTTTAGGCGCGGCCCGCCAAATACGGAAGAATTGTTATATGACCGAGGAAACCCCATGACCGAGGAAAACAGTGCCCAGTGGCACGACGAGCCCACCGACTACGGTCAGATCGGGAAGCTGCCCCGGTATGAGGCCGCCAGCGCCAATGACGACAAGGCCTCGATGGTGTCCAGTTCGCTGAGCATCACGGCCGCCGCCACCGAGCCCGAGCTGCTGGACCTGCCCTGGCACATTGCCCTCGAGGACTGGCCGGCGGAGTATCTGGCAGCGCTCCCCCGCGGGATCTCCCGGCACATCGTGCGTTTCGCCCACCTCGGCGGATCCGTGATCGCCATCAAGGAAACCTCCGAGCACGTGGCCCGCCACGAGTACCACATGCTCCGCAAGCTCGCCCGGCTGGACGTTCCCGGCGTGGAGCCGGTGGCCGTCATCACCGGACGCACCACCCCGGAGGGCCGGCCGCTGAACCCCGTGCTGGTGACCCGGCACCTGAAGTTCTCCATGCCCTACCGCGCGCTCTTCTCCCAGATGCTGCGCAAGGACACCCTGACCCGGCTCATCGACGCCCAGGCGCTGCTGCTGGTCCGGCTGCACCTGATCGGCTTCTACTGGGGCGACGTCTCGCTCTCGAACACCTTGTTCCGCCGCGACGCCGGCGCGTTCGCCGCCTACCTCGTCGATGCCGAGACCGGCGAACTGTACCCGGATTTGTCCACCGGCCAGCGCGAGTACGACCTCGAAATCGCCCGCGTCAACATCGCCGGGGAGCTCATGGACCTGCTCGACGGCGGCCTGATCGAGGAGAAAGTGGATCCGGTGGCCACCAGCGAGCTGATCATGGACAGCTACCGGCGGCTGTGGACCGAGCTGACGGCGAAGGAGTCGTTTGAGATCGGGGAACGCTGGCGCGTGGCCGCCCGGATCCGGCGGCTCAACGAGCTGGGGTTCGACGTCGAGGAATACGCGATCAAGACCACGCAGAACGGCTCCACCATCCAGCTCCAGCCGAAGGTCGTCGACGCCGGGCATCACCAGCGCCGGCTGCTGCGCCTGACCGGCCTGGACGCCCAGGAAAACCAGGCCCGCCGGCTCCTGAACGATATGGATTCTTTCCGGGCCGACAACAACCCGGGCATGGACGAGGAATACAGCGCGCACCTGTGGGTCAGCCAGATCTTCGAGCCGATCGTCCGGGCCATCCCCCGCGACCTCTCCGGCAAGCTTGAGCCGGCCGAGGCGGTGCACGAGGTCCTGGAGCACCGCTGGTACATGTCCGAGAAGGAGAACCGGCACATCCCCCTGGCGGAGGCCGTCCAGTCCTACATCGACAACGAACTCCGTCACCGCCGGGACGAGGCCGCGATCATGCTCAACCCGGACACGGGATTGCTCAAGATCCTTGAGGTGGAGACCGAGGAATCGCGGTACGGCGCCGACGAATCCGTGGACGAATACCCCGACTCTGACGACTAGCCCGCGCGCCGGGCAGGTTGTGGCATGCAGGGGTTAAATCGCTTCAGCTAAATCGCCTTGCCAGGGTTCAGGATCCCGGCCGGGTCGAAGAGTTCCTTGATCCGGCGCTGCAGTTCCCGCACGGGTTCCTTCTGCTCCAGGCCAAGCCAGCGCAGCTTGTACTGCCCGATCCCGTGTTCGCCGGTGATGGTGCCGCCCATGGCCAGGGCCACGGCAATCGACCGGTCCAGGGCGGCGCCGAGGCGAGCCATGGCATCGGGGTCCACGGTGTTGTCCGCCCGGTCGATCCAGAAGGTGGGGTGCAGATTGCCGTCGCCGGCGTGTGCCACGACTTTGAGCTGGACCCGGTGCTCCGCCGCCATGGCTTCGAGCTCGGCGACGTAATCCACCAGGCGTGAGCGCGGCACGGCCACGTCCTCGCCCACCCGGTATTCGTCGTCCACCTCGGTCCCGCGGCTGTTGCGGCGCAGTTCGACCAGCTGCTCGGCCTCCGCGTCGGCCTCCATGGTCACCACCGCTCCTCCCGCCACCAGGACCGGGCGGATGGCCGCGGCTTCCGCCGCCGCGCCGAAGCCATCGGTCTGGATCAGCAGCAGGGCTGCCCCACGCGCGGCCAGGTCCGAGCCGTGGAGGTCATCGAGCTGGGCGAGCGAGCCGCCGTCGAGCAGTTCCATGATGGCCGGCTGCACGCGGGCCCTGCCCACGGCGAGGACCCCGGCCGCGGCGCTGCGGAACTCCGGGTAGAAGGCGGCGATGGTGTGCACGTCCCGCGGCAGGTACTTCAGCCGCACGGTGACACCGACCACGATCCCCAGGGTCCCCTCCGAGCCGACGAACAGCCCGGTGAGGTCGTAGCCGGCGACGCCCTTGAAGGTCTGGTGGCCGGTGTGGATGAGCGAGCCATCCGCGAGGACGACGTCGAGTGCCAGGACCGAGTCGCGGGTCACCCCGTACTTCGCGCAGCGCAGCCCGCCGGCGTTGGTGGCCACGTTGCCACCAATGGTGGACATTTTGAAACTCGCAGGATCTGGGGCGTACATGAGCCCGTGCACGGCGGCGGCCGCGTTCAGGTCGGCGTTGATGACGCCGGGTTCCACGACGGCGGTCTCGTCGTCCGGGTTGAGGTCCAGGATGCGGTTCATCCCCTCGAGCGTGAGCACCACGCAGCCCGCGCTTGCGTGGGCGCCCCCGGAGACCCCGGTCCCGGCTCCGCGGGCCACGAGCGCGACGCCGAGGGCGGCGCAGGCCCGCACCGTTGCCTGCACGTCGGCCACCGATTCGGCGCGGACCACGGCCTGCGGGAGCTGATAGTCCAGGACGGGGCCCTGGTCCACGGCGTAGGCGGCCAGCGTGGTCGCGTCCACGGCAATTTTCGCCGCGCCCAGGGAAGAGGTCAGCTCATCGATGATGCTGCGCATGCGGTCTCCAGTTCGGTCGAATCCGGATCCCAGTCTAAGTCCGCGGGACGGGCACCCGGGTCCCGGGCAACACCCACGCGGCGGCCACCGGTTCTCGGGTGCAGATCAGGGCGGCGTCATCCGACCTGATCTGCCCGCCCGGTTGCCCCGGCGACGGGATCAGTGCCACGTCGACGTCGGCCGTCGCGTAGGCGGGCTGCCCGGCAAGGGCCGCCAGCTGGGCCGCCGCGAGTGTTCCGGGCGCCAGTTTCACTTCGGCGGCCGCCCGGGCCACTACCACCAGCACGGAGCTCCGCGCGGTTTCGCGAACAAACGCCAGGACATCCCCGCGGGCGTGCAGCCACCGCACACCGCCGCCGGTGAGCGCGGGCTGTTCCCGGCGCAGTGTGCTGAGCGCCGCGTAATCCGCGCGGAGGTCGCTGAGGATGCGGCCGGGGTCGTTCCAGGGCATGGGTGTGCGGGAGGACTCCCCGTTGTCGCCTTTGAGGCCGAACTCGTCTCCGGCGAACACCACGGGGACCCCGGGCAGGGTGAACATCAGCAGCGCGCCGAGCCGCTGGCCGCCGTCGATCATCACGGTGGCGGCGCGTGCGGTGTCGTGGCTGTTCAGGGCGTTCATGTTCTGCTGCCGGACGTCCCAGCTGAACGCGGCGGCGAGGTCCAGATGGGTGGCCAGGAAGTCCTCGGCGGCGGTCCGGTTCGGCCCCGGCAGCGGGGTTCCGAAGAAGTTGACGTGTCCGGCGTCCCCGGCCAGCCAGGACCACAGTGGCCGGGTGAAGTTGGAGTAGGTCATGGCGCCGTGCCAGTGCTCGCCGCTGAAGTCCGGGGCGGCATCGTTGGTGGCCTCGGCGAGCAGCGCCGCGTCCGGGTTGATCGAACGGACCCGGTCCGCGATCAGGCGGGCGACGTCCTGGTTGAGATCGGTGCCGCCGAGCCGGCCGGTCATATTGCCGACGTCGATCCGCCATCCGTCGAGGTTGAACGGCGGCCGGAGCCAGCGTGCCACGGGGGAATCGTCGTCCAGGACGAATTTCTCGCGCAGGCCCTGGGATGACCAGTTCAGTTTGGGCAGCGATCTGACGCCGTACCAGGACTCGTATTCCGTGTGCTCCGCGTTGAAGTAGTAGTATCCGGACTCCTCGGAGGCCGGGTCGGCCAGGGCCTGTCGGAACCATTCGTGGGCATCTCCGGAATGGTTGGCCGTGAGGTCGCCCATCACGCGCAGGCCGCGCGCGTGGGCGGCTTCGACGAGTTCCACGAGGGCCTCGTCCCCGCCCAGCAGCGGATCCACGCAGCTGAAGGTGGCGGCGTCGTAGCGGTGGTTGGAACGGGCCGGGAAGAACGGCGTCAGGTAAATGACATCGGCCCCGAGCTGCTGGATATGGTCCAGCCGCTCGGTGATGCCGCGGAGGTCCCCACCGTAGTACTGGTACGGGGTCCGCGGGCCGGAGCCTTCCACTTCGGTGGAGTCCCAGCTGCACGGCACGGCCCAGTCCGGAGCGGGGCGCTCCGGGACCGGAGCAGGCGCGGACAGGTTTTCTGCGGACAGGTTTTGCGCCGGCAGGTTTTGCGACGAAAGCGCGGAGCGGGCGAAGCGGTCCGGGAAGATCTGGTACATCGTTCCCCGGCGCAGCCATTCAGGTGCGGGCAGGAAGGTCGTGATGCGGAAGTCGGCGTAGTCGGACACATCCCGGCTGAATAACCCCTGCGCGTTCAGGCTCCAGTACCGCAGGCTGCCGGCGGCCCCGGCTGCCGTGGCCCCGCCGGTTGCGGCCCCGCCCGCGGCGGCACCGCTGGCGTCCGGGACTTCCAGCAGGAACCGGTACCGGGCCACCGGGTTGGTCGCCACGGTGGCAGCCTCCCACCAGGCCCAGCCGTCGGCCTCGCCCAGGGGCAGGGCGGGGTCGTAGCGGGGTTCGCCGTCGTGGATGGACCGCAGCCAGACCCGGGCGGGCCGCCCCCAGACGGCGGGGACGCGGAGCCGCAGGCGGAGCTCCGCCCCCTGCTCGACGTGCCCGGGCGCGTAAAGGGCCGAGCCGTCATGGTGCGGAAGCGGGCCCGCGCTGCCCGGCAGCTCCATGCCTAGCCCTTCACCGAGCCCTGGGTGAGGCCGCTGACGATATAGCGCTGCAAGTACAGGAACAAAGCCATCACGGGGACGGCGGACAGCACCGCCCCGGCGGCAAAGACGCCCCAGTTTTCCGAGCGCTGCTGCGCCACGAAGGAGTACAGCCCGACGGCGAGGGTCTGGCTGTCCGGGTCCGTGAGCACCACGGAAGCGATCACGAACTCGCCGGAGATGGCGATGAACGTCAGCAGGCCCACCACGGCCAGGATCGGGGTGACGAGCCGCATGATGATGCCGAAGAAGATCTGCGCGTGGCTGGCGCCGTCGATCTTGGCCGCCTCGTCCAGGGACTGCGGCACGGTGTTGAAGAAGCCGTACATGAGGTAGGTGTTCACGCCCAGGGCCCCGCCGAGGTACACCATGATCAGGCCCAGCTGGCTGCCCAGCCCAAGGGCCGGGATGACCTCGGATATCCCGCTCAGCAGCAGGAAGATGGCCACAACGGCGAGCAGTTGCGGGAACATCTGCAGCAGCAGCAGGCTCAGCAGGCCAATCCGGCGCCCGGTGAAGCGCATTCGGGAGAACGCGTACGCCGCCATGGCGCCCAGGAACACGGTGGACGCAGAGGTCACGCCGCCCACCACCATGGTGTTGACGAACCAGCGCGCGAAGGGGCGCGAAGGATTGTTCATCAGTTCGGTGAAGTTGCCGAAGTCGATCCGGCTGAACAAGGCGTTGGATCCCACCAAAGTGCCCGTGGAGTTGAAGGCCGCGGAAAGCACATACAACAGCGGGAAGACCGCAAAGATGGTGACGACGATCCCCACCAGGTGCCGCCAGCCCTTGTCCTTGAGCCAGGCGCCGAAGGACGTGCGCCGCCGGAGGACCTTGGGCTCGCCGGCGGTGTTGCCGGTGCCGTTGCGGGTTCCGGCACCGTCCCTGTCGCGCGCTTCTTCGGCCGTCCTGTCGACTGCACTCTTGCCTGCGGCAGCGTGCTGCGGCTGGTCAGTGGTGGAGACGACGCGTGCTGCGGGCCCGTTCATGAGTTCACTTCCTCAAGTGCCTTGGTCTGCTTGAAGCTGATGGCCGAAACAGTGGCCACGATGATGAAGATGATGATCGCCAGGGCGCTGGCCAGGCCGTAGTCACGGCCGGTGCCCTGCCCGAACGCCACCTTGTAGACGAGCGTGATCAGGATGTCTGTGGCCCCGATGTCCCGGTCCGTGTCCGCGAACCGCGGGCCGCCGCCGGTGAGCATGAAGATCACGTTGAAGTTGTTGAAGTTGAAGGCAAAGGATGAGATCAGCAGCGGCGCGATCGAGACCAGCAGGAGCGGCAGTTTGATGGAGCGGAACACCCGCCAGGGGCCGGCGCCGTCCATCCTGGCCGCCTCGTCCAACTCCGTGGGCAGGGACTGCAGGGCCCCGGTGCAGACGAGGAACATGTACGGGAAGCCGAGCCAGAGGTTGACCACCAGCACGCTGATCTTGGCCAGGACTGGGTCCGTCAGCCAGCCGATCGTGGCCCCGCCCAGCAGGGTCTGGTTGAGCCAGCCGAACTGCGGGTTCAGGATGCCGGACCACACCAGTCCGGACAGGAATGCCGGGAAGGCGTAGGGCAGGATCATGAGGATCCGGTAGATCTTCTTGCCTCGCAGGTCCTCGCGGTTGAACGTGATCGCCAGGAACAGTCCCAGGGCGAAGGTCAGCGCCACCGAGGCGACGGCGAAGGTGAAGGTCCACAGGATGACGCCCAGCAGCGGGCCGCGGAGGCTCGGATCGGTGAAGGCCCGCGCGAAGTTCTCCATGCCGACGTCGATCTTCCAGCCCGTAGTCAGCGTCTCTCCGCTGTCCGTGGCGAACGCTCCCTTGCCGTTGTCCCGGTAGACGGAACCGGTGTCCGTGTCCGTGAAGGTGCCGGCGTCGGCGTCGTACTTCAGGGCCGGCTTGAACTGGTATGCGGAGCTGCCGTCAGCGGTCCGCAGGGTACCGTCAGCGGGATCGGCGGAGACCGGAACGGTGATGCCCAGGATCTGCTGCTGGTTGGCGACGATCTCCTGGAAGTTCAGGGTCCGGTAGCCTGCCAGGGCGTTGGCCTTGCCGGTGGAGTCCGTTCCCGCGCCGGAGACCTGTTCCAGCGGCGTGCCGGTGCTCCCCAGCGAAGTCTTGCCGTCCGGGTCCGTGAACAGCAGGTAGAAGGAGCCATCCTTGGACAGCACAGCTGCCTTGTAGGCCGGCGAGTCAGGGACCCGCTTCTGCGCCGTGAGCTGGATGGCCGCGATCGCGTCATCCTTGGTGCTGTTGTGCCCGTCGCCGTAGTTAGTGAACGCGATGTAGCCGCTGAAGAGCACCACGAACACCTGGAACACGAGCAGGAACAGCACGCCGGGTGCGAGATACTTCGCCGGAAGCCCGCCCTTGCGCAGGTAGATCCAGTTGATCGCTGCCACGACGACGGCGGAAACAGCCAGCGCGCCCCAGGACTGGCTGAGGAACAGCATCATGAGCACGTAGACGGCGACGGCATCCACGAGGCCCAGCAGGACGATCTTGGCGATCGTTCCCTTGGTGGTGTCGGGGCCGAAGGTTCGGCGGCGGGAGCCGTTTAGTTTCCGGGAGGGGGTCCCGGCGGGGCCGCCGGGAGCTGCAGGGGCGGAATCGCCGGCCTGGCGGAGTTCGGTGTCTGTCATGGCTGTGTTCGGTCCTCGGGAGAAAGCTGGGGTGGTGCAGGAACGGGCCGGGCGGCATGCTCTGCCGCCCGGCCCGGGCTGTGCGGTGCCGCGGACCCTCAACGGGATCCGCTGGAACCGTGCGAGGGCTAACCCGCGATCTTGGCCTTGATGCTGGCGGCCATCTTGGCCCAGTCAGCGGCGGGATCGCCCTGGCCCTTGATGAGGGCGAGCTCGGTGGCTCCCCAGTCAGCCCAGACGGCACTCATTTCCGGAATGGCCGGCATCGGGACGCCGGCGGCGCCGATCTTGCCGAAGGCTGCCACGACCGGATCGCTGGCGGCCTTCTCGAACGAGGCCTTCAGGGCCGGCGGACGGCCTCCGGCCTTGTACATGGAGTCCTGTGCTGCCTCGGTGGTGAGGTAGTTGGTGACGAACTCGTTGGTGGCCAGGGCGTTGGCGCTCTTGGCGCTGATGAAGAAGCCGTTGACGCCGATGAACGGCTGGGCGGGCTTGTCGCCGGCGGTGGGCAGCTCGTCGACAGCGAACTTGATGCCCTTCTTCTGCACGTCCGGCACGTTCCACGGGCCGGTCAGGTAGTACGGGGACTCGCCGGCCAGGAACTTCTCCTTGGCGATGTCGCCGGTGATGTTGGAGTTGATGATCTTCTCTCCGGCGTCGCCCCAGGCGGCCAGCTTCTTGGCGAACGCGACGCCGGCGGCGTCGCCGATCAGGAGCTGCTTGGGATCGTAGCCGCCGTCGGCAGCCTTGCCGAAGACCTCCGAGCCCATGGAGGACTGCAGCGGGTACAGGTGGTAGGGGTCGCCCTGCTTCGGGTCCATGCCCACCAGGAACGGGAATTTCGCTTTGCCGTCGGCCACGGCCTTCTTGCCGTTGGCGATGACCTCATCCAGGGTCTTGGCACTCTGGGGCACGAGGTCCGTGTTGCGCAGCAGGGCGATGTTCTCGATCGCGTACGGAACACCGTAGACGGAGCCGTTGTAGGTCATGGCCTTGACGGCGGAGTCCTGGAACCCGGCCTTCTTGTCACCGAGTTCCACGGGCGCGATCACGCCGTTCTGGACGAACTTGCCTACCCAGTCGTGCGGACCGACGATCAGGTCCGGGCCCTTGCCGGTGGGGACCTGGGTGATGAAGTCGTCGCGGACTGCGGCGAAGTCCTTGACCACGAGCTTGACCGCGATGCCGGTATCGGCCTGGAATTTGGCCGTGATGTCCTTCAGCGCGGGTGAACGCTCGGCATCGACCCACATGGTGATCGTGCTGGCCCCGGAAGCCTTCAGGTCCGGCTTGGCCGTCGCGGTGGCCGGCGCGGTGGCTGCGGCGCCGCCGCAAGCGCTGAGGGCCAGCGCGGCCACTACGGAGATCGCGCCTGCGGTGAATACCCGCCGGCTCGTCCCGTTCGTGAGGGTGTTCTGCACCTTCATTGGTGTCCCTTTCATAAAATCCTGCATCCACGCGTAAGGCCCTGGAATTCCATTCCAGAGCCCCGTGGCATCGTCGGTGATGTGGCTCACAGCTGCAAGCGCTTCCAAAGTACATGCTCGACGGCGCTTTGAAAAGTCAGGCTACCGAGCGGTAGCCGGACCGGCCTCTTGCGCTTAGGGTGCGACGCGCCACGATCCGTCACCCAGTTTCTTAGCTGGCGTCGGCCGCCAGGCCGCACTCCCCTCCCGGGATAATCCAATCACTGGCCAAACACGCGGGCTGGAATGTGACTGGAAACGTTTTCATTTTGGGTGCGCGGGACTTACCATTACGGTCATGTCCGTAGATGCAGCTCTCTTCTCCCCCGCCGCGATGGCCGGCACCCCCACCGGCCCCCTGACGGGCCCGTTGACCCCGGTGCACACCGCCGACCGCCTTCCCGGCTGGTGGCGTTCCGCCGTCATTTACCAGGTGTATCCGCGTTCGTTCCGGGACCTGAACGGCGACGGCGTCGGCGACCTCGCCGGCATCACGGCCGAGCTGCCTCGCCTCGCCGAACTCGACATCGACGCCGTCTGGCTGTCCCCGTTCTACCGGTCACCTCAGCGTGACGCCGGCTACGACGTCAGCGACTACTGCGACGTCGACCCCCTGTTCGGCACGCTGGACGATTTCGACACCATGATGGCCGAGGCCATCCGGCTGGGGCTGCGGATGATCGTTGACCTGGTGCCCAACCACTGCTCGGACCAGCACCCGGCTTTCCAGGCCGCCCTCGCCGCGCCGGCCGGCAGTCCCGAACGGGACATGTTCATCTTCCGCGACGGCCGCGGCACGTTCGGCGAGGAGCCGCCGAACAACTGGCAGTCCCACTTTGGCGGTTCGGCCTGGACCCGGATCACCGAACCCGACGGCGCGCCGGGCCAGTGGTACCTGCACCTGTTCGATTCCTCCCAGCCGGACTTCAACTGGGACAACCGCGCCGTTCACGAGGAATTCGAGCGCGTCCTGCGCTTCTGGCTCGAACGCGGGGTCTCCGGGTTCCGGGTGGACGTGGCGCATGCCCTCGTCAAGGCCCCCGGCCTGCCCGAGTGGGGCGGCCGCGCCGACGGCAACAGCTGCGACGGCTTCCCCGGCCACGACGCCCCAATGTTCGGCCAGCCCGCACTTCATGAGATCTACCGCCAGTGGCGGCGGATTCTCGCGGAGTACGGCCCCGACCGGATCCTCTGCGCCGAGGCCAATGTGGACCCGCTTCCCCGGCTGGCCGACTGGGTCCGTCCGGATGAAATGCACCAGGCCTTCAACTTCCCCTACCTCCACGCAGGACTTGACGTGCACCGCATGCGCAACGTCATCACCGAGTCGCTGACGGCGCTGGACGCCGTCGGTGCCCCCAGCACCTGGGTGCTCTCCAACCACGACGTTGTCCGCCACGCCACCCGTTTCGGCTACACCGGTCAGGCGCCGCGTGACGGCGACGGAATCGGCACCTGGGATCCGCAGCCGGATGAGGACCTCGGACGGTCCCGGGCGGCTGCCGCGTCCATGTTCATGCTGGGACTGCCCGGCGGCGCCTACCTTTACCAGGGCGAGGAACTCGGTCTCCCGGACGGGATCGACATCCCGGACACCCGGCGGCAGGACCCCACCTTTGCCCGCACCGGCGGTGAGCGGCTAGGCCGCGACGGCTGCCGGGTCCCGCTGCCCTGGCGGGCCGGCGAACTCCATGCCGGGTTCGGCGACGGGCAGGACCCCTGGCTGCCGCAGCCGGACAGCTTTGCCGGACTTGCGCGTGATCTGCAGGCCGCGTCGCCATCGTCGCATCTGAGCCTCTACAAGCGGATGCTGGATCTCCGCCGCGGGCTGGAACTCGGCCGCGGCTCGCTGTCCTGGTACGAGGACCTGTGCACGGACACGAGCCTGGCTTTCCTCAACGGGACCACGCTGGTGCTGCTCAACACGGGATCCGAACCCCTGGACATGCCGGCCGGACGGGTGCTGTTGCGAAGCTCTTCGAGGCCCGGGTCCGGCTACGCCACGGAGGACATGTCCAGCACCGGTGATCGGTTAAGCTCAGGTGAAACAGTTTGGCTGGAAACCTACATAGAGGACACGGAGGGGTAGAAATGCCCGGCATCAAGGACGTCGCGGAACGGGCCGGCCTCTCCATCGCTACCGTTTCGCGCGCCTTGAGCGGCAAGGGCAACGTCTCGCCGAGGAGCCGGGAGCGTGCCCGGGCCGCCGCCGCCGAGCTCGGGTTCGTCCTGTCCTACCACGCCTCGAGCCTGGCCTCGGGACGCAACCACAACGTCGGCGTCGTCGTGCCTTCGGTCCACCGGTGGTTCTTTTCCTCGGTCGTCGAAGGCGTCTCGGCAACGCTGCTGGATGCCGGCTACGACCTCACGCTGTACAACGTCAGCGAGGGGCAGGAGCGCCGTCACAGCGTGCTGAACGACTTCCTGCTCCGCAAACGCGTGGATGCCGTAATCGCGGTGTCTTTGGAGCTCTCCGAAGTGGAGATTGACCAACTGCTGGCCATCCACCGCCCAATCGTGGGAATCGGCGGTCCGTTGCCCGGGGCTTCGACAATCCGCATCAATGATTCCGGCATCGCGGAGGCCGCGGCCCGGCACCTGATCCAGCTTGGTCACAGCCGGATCGCCCACATGACCGGGGACGCCGCCTACGAACAAGACTTCCGCCTGCCCGGGACGCGTCAGGCCGGCTTCAAGAAAGCCATGCGCGAGGCGGGACTGGTCGTCCGGCCGGAGTGGCAGGTCTCCGCTGATTTCACGATCCAGGGCGCCTATGCCAGCGCCCGCCAACTGCTCGGTGGCTCGCCGGAGCGTCCCACGGCCGTCTTTGCCGCCTCGGACGAGATGGCGATCGGCACGATCCTCGCCGCCCGGGACTTCGGCCTGCGGGTGCCGCAGGACCTCTCTGTCATCGGCATCGACGGCCACGAGCTGGGTGAGGTCTTCGGACTGACCACGATCGACCAGGATGCTCGGGGGCAGGGCGCGCTGGCCGTCAGGCGTCTGCTGGCGGGACTCAACGGCGACGCAGACTCATCGGCCACGGACTCCGAATACCCTACACACTTCGTGATCCGTTCCAGCACTGCCGTTCCGCCGGTAGACCAGCCACCACTGCGGGACTAAGTCCGGCCCAGCCGTCCCGGACCGGCCGCCGGCCTGAATGCCTGTCTGAACGCCGGAGGGTACGGGCGCGCCGGTCTCAGGACTGCTCAGGCGTCGGGGCCGGCCGCACCGGCGCCACCCATGAACCGAACGAAGCGGTCCAGGACGGCGGGCCAGCCTGCCGCGTACTCTGCCCGGGCTGCAGCGGGGTCCTCGGCGCCTTCCCAGCCGCTGTGAACCAGGCGGAGCTCTGTCCCCTCGCCCACCGCCCTGAACGCCACCCGGAGTTCGGTGGACCACATGGCAGTGGTTCCGGGGTGCCAGCTGGCGTGGAAGGACAGTGGCGGCTGCCAGTCGTCAATCGATCCCCACACCGCCGTCCTGCCGTCATCCGAGGACTCCATGATCAGGTTCTCCTCGAACTCGACATAGGAGCCGGCGCCGTAGACGCTGTGGTCCTCGAGCGGCCACCAGAGGTGCGTGTGTTCCGTGAATCCCATGAAGGCCCGGGCGACTGCGCCCGGCACCACGACGCTGACGACGACGGGATCGAGTTCGTCCGCCGCAGCGGGTTCCGGTGCGCCGGACGGGGCATGGCTGAAGAGGTTATCCATGGGCAACAACTCTACCCGCGTGGCCTTCTTCCGAGATTCTGGCCTGGACTCGAAAGCGGCCTAAAGAGCCGTTTAAATGCGGGAGGACCCCAACCTGGTGGTTGGGGTCCTCGACCTGAATGGTGTTCCGGCGGTGACCTACTCTCCCACACCCTCCCGGGTGCAGTACCATCGGCGCTGTGGGTCTTAGCTTCCGGGTTCGGGATGGGAC
>NZ_JBFUCO010000030.1:0-19432 GCF_056405215.1 Arthrobacter sp. P1_H7
CGGGCCCGGCAAATTCAACCAATTCAATACAATAAATTGGTATCAACAAACTTGGCACACTATTGAGTTCTCAAACAACAGACACACCCGGCACCACCACAACCATTTCGGTCGAGGATCGCTCCGGAGCAACTTTTCAAACTTACCCGGCCGCTTCACCCTAGTCAAATCGGCGATCCAGACTCAGTCTTGCCATTGGCTTCTGGGTCTTGGTGGCCGTTCAACTCCGGGGAGCAGCGCGGAAATAAACTCTACCACCACTTGGCCCGGCTGACAAAGCCGACCTGAAGGCGGTGCAGAAAAGCCCGGAATCACGGGGATTCCGGGCCTCTCGCAGACACTCCTCGATGCGCGCCCGGTGAGCTGTCCGGGCGCTGCGCCTATCCCAGCGGCTTGAAGTACGCGGCCCCGAGCGGAGGCAGGGTGACGGTGAGCATGGCCGGCTGTCCGTCCAGGCCTTCCTTCGTCGCGGTCAGGGTTCCGGTGTTCTCCACCCCGGAACCGCCATAGCTGGCGGCGTCGGTGTTGAGCACTTCCTGCCACTCACCGGCCGCCGGGACGCCCAGGAGGTAGTCCGTGTGCGGGCCGCCCGAGAAGTTCACGGCGCAGACCAGCGGGTTGCCGTCGGTGTCGCGGCGGATGAACGTCAGCACGTTGCGGTCCGAGTCTCCCCCGTTGATCCACTGGAAACCTTCGGGCTGGTTGTCCTGCTCGTACAGCGCCGGCGTGGAACGGTACAGCTCATTGAGGTCCTTGGTCAGGAGCTGCATGCCGTTGTGCGCCGGGATGTCCGCGAGCCACCAGTCCAGGCCATACTGCTCCGACCACTCCGCTTCCTGGCCGAATTCGGTGCCCATGAAGATCAGCTGCTTGCCCGGGTGGGCCCACTGATATCCCAGGAACGCGCGCAGGTTTGCCAACTGCTGCCACCGGTCCCCGGGCATCTTGCGCAGCATGGAGCCCTTGCCGTGCACAACTTCATCGTGGCTGATCGGCAGCAGGAAGTTTTCCGTGAAGGCGTAGACCATTGAGAACGTGATGGTGCCGTGGTGCCACCGCCGGTTGTACGGGTCCTCTGCCATGTACTTGAGCGAGTCGTGCATCCAGCCCATGTTCCATTTGAGGCCGAAGCCCAGGCCACCGCCGCTCGTGGGTGCCGTGACGCCCGGGAATGCGGTGGATTCCTCGGCGATCATGACCGCGCCGGGGTGTGTTTTGTAGACCGTGGCGTTGACCTCCTGGAGGAAGGAGATCGCTTCGAGGTTTTCGCGGCCGCCAAAACGGTTTGGCTGCCACTGACCCTCTTCGCGGGAGTAGTCGAGGTAGAGCATGGAGGCGACGGCGTCCACGCGGAGCCCGTCGATGTGGAACTCATCGAGCCAGTACAGCGCGTTGGCTACCAGGAAGTTGCGCACCTCCCTGCGGCCGAAGTCGAAGATCAGTGTTCCCCAGTCGGGGTGTTCGCCCAGGTTCGGATCGGCGTGTTCGTACAGGGGTTCGCCGTCGAACCGGGCCAGGGCCCACTCGTCCTTGGGGAAGTGCGCCGGGACCCAGTCCAGGAGGACGCCGATCCCGGCTTGGTGGAGTTCGTCGACGAGGTGGCGGAATTCGTCCGGGTGCCCGAAGCGCGAGGTCGGCGCGAAGTACGAGGTGACCTGGTAGCCCCACGAGCCGCCGAAGGGGTGCTCGGCCACGGGCATGAACTCCACGTGGGTGAAGCCGAGCCATTTGACGTATTCCACGAGTTCCTTGGCCAGTTCGCGGTAACCCAGCCCCACCTTCCACGAGCCGAGGTGGACCTCGTAGACGCTCATGGCCGAGTTGTGCGGATCGCGGGCGGCGCGTGCCTGCATCCACTCGGCATCCTTGAAGACATACGAGGGCTCCACCACCCGGGATGCCGTCAGCGGCGGGACCTCGGTGCCGAAGGCCAGCGGGTCCGCCTTTTCCACCCAGTATCCGTGCCGGGTCCTGAGTTCAAACTTGTAGCACGCCCCTGCTACAACCCCGGGGATGAAGACTTCCCACACACCGGTGGAACCGAGGGAGCGCATGGAGTGTTCGCGGCCGTCCCAGCCGTTGAAGTCACCCTTGACGCGCACTGCCTGGGCATTCGGGGCCCAGACGGCGAAGGACACGCCGTCGACGTCGCCCAGCGAGGACTTGTAGTGCTGCACATGCGCGCCCAGCACATCCCACAGGCGCTCGTGCCGGCCCTCACCGATCAGGTGCAGGTCCACTTCCCCGACGGTCGGCAGGTAACGGTAGGGGTCGTCCATGATCTGGGGCTCGTGGTCCTTGTAGGTCACCTCGAGCCGGTAATCCGGCACATGGCCGCGCTCGAGCGGCTCCATCACGGCCACCCAGACGCCGCTCGATTCGTGCGTCATGGGCGTCGAGCCTGCGGACGTCACGACCGAGACCGCTTCCGCCAGGTGCTTGAGCGTCCGGATGGTGACGTGGCCGTGGTCATCAAGGTGGGCGCCCAGGACCGAGTGGGGCGCGTGGTGTTCGCCGCTGGAGACCCTCGCTAGGGTCTCGCCATCCACAGGCAGTGGCGTGCCCGGCCGATCGATACGTGCTGATCCTGTCATTTTTATACCTTCCGCTGCGGCTTCGGCGGCGACGCCGGAACCTGTACTGCCGAGGAGACGACGCGATGCGTTCACCGGGATGGAGAGCCAGTCCGGCCTGTTCCGTAGTTCGTAGATGACTTCGTAGAGGGCTTTGTCGAGCCACAGCGCCACAAAGAGCGGCGAGTCCCGGTCGATGCTGCCGGGAATGACGTCGGCGTAGCCGGCCAGGAAGGCCTCAGCGCAGTCGTCCACCCAGGTTCCGGGCACCACTGCACCGGGGTTTTCGCGCACGGCGGCGCCGGCGGCGTAGTCGAAGGACCGCAGCATGCCAACAACGTCGCGAAGGGCGACGTCGGGGAAGTTGCGCTCGGAGATGGGGCGCAGGGGCTCGCCCTCGAAGTCGAGGATGGCCCAGCGCGGTGCCGCGCCCGGCTCGCCCGGGACGGTACTGCCGGGAACCTGCAGGATCTGCCCGAGATGAAGGTCGCCGTGGATGCGCTGGAGCGGCCCTGCACTGGTGCCCTCGAGCCGGCCGAGGAGACCGTCCAGCGCTTCTTCGTAAGGCCCGACGGCCTGGCCGGCCTGGGCCCAGGACTGGCGGACGCGCTCGGCTACTCCCGGCGCGATGTCCTGCCCCGGCGCAGATTCGGCGGCTGTGCCCAGGGCCTCGGCGAGCCTGCGGTGCACGGTGGCCGTCGCCGCGCCCAGCGCGTGGGCTTCGGCAGCGAACCCGATCCCCCGGCTGGCCGCGTCCACGGCGAGCCGCCAGGCATCGAGTCCGCCGGCGAGGAATTCGTGCGCAACAGCGAGTTCGCCGGAGGCGGGACGGACAGTGGCAGGACGGGCGGCGCCGGACGGCCCCGTCCCGGCTGCAGCCGCCGGTGTCTCCCACTCGCCGGCCACCCAGCCCAAGGTTGCCGGGACCTCCGAGGTGTGCCCCGCAGTCAGCGCCGCGCCGATTTCAACCTCGGGATTCTGGCCTTCGGACAGCACCCGGAAGAATTTCACGATGGCGACTGTGCCGCCGTCGTCGTCGTCCACGATCACCGAGCTGTTCGATTGCTCGCCGGAGAGGACCTTGACCTTGCCTGTTCCAGACGGCAGGCGGTAGCCGGACTCCACCAGGTGGCCGGTGGCGTTGCCCGACGGCGTGGTTCCGCCGTGTCGCATGAGCTCCAGCCAGGCGGCGACGAATGAGGCGTCATGGACGCCGTCGTAGACCCACTGGTGGGCGGCATCAGCGCGGGTGCCGGGCAGTTCGCCGATCAGCGCACGCTCTGCCCCCGGCAGGGGTTCTGGCCGGAAACTGAGCGGCACCTGGACGACGTCGGTGCGGCTGCCGCCGGGCGTGGGGTAGGACACCGCGAGCAGCAACACCTCGAACGCGGCCGCACCGGCGGCCCCGCCGGCGGGTTCCAGGCGCAGGCCGCCCGCTGGTTCGAAGGTGAACTCGGCGGTCTTGACAGGGAACCACCGCTGGCGCGGCAGCCACGCGCCAAGCAGTCCGCTCAAGGCTGGGGCAAGGGCTGGTCGAGTCATCTCAGCCCTCGATGGACAGGACGGGCATCGCCTGCGTGAACGGGGATGCCGGGTTGGAGGCGGCGGAACGGATCCGCAACCAGAAGAAATCGTGGCTGCCCAGGGTCAGCGTCAGCGTTCCGTCATCGCCGATGGCCGGGAAGGCCTGGCCGCCAAAGACGTCCCGGAGCCCACGGCCGGCGAAGTTCGGCACCCGCAACGTGGCCGCCACGGGGTGCTGTGAGAGGTTGAAGGCGCACAGGATGGTCTCGGCGTCCTCGCCGGCGGCGTTGCCTTCCGGGAGTTCACGCAGGTAAGCGAGAACGACGTCGTGGTCAGCCTCCACATGCTTGAATCCGCCAAGCCCGAAGGCGGGGTGGTTCTTGCGGACGCTCAGGATCTGGCGGGTCCAGCGCAGCAGGGACCCCGAATGTGCGGCCTCGGCCTCCACGTTCGCCATGCTGTAGTTGTAGACCAGCGACTGGATCACCGGCAGGTACAGCTTGCCCGGGTCGGCGCTGGAGAACCCGGCGTTCCGGTCCGGGTTCCACTGCATCG
Organism: Arthrobacter sp. P1_H7; assembly: GCF_056405215.1. Lineage (NCBI taxonomy): Bacteria > Bacillati > Actinomycetota > Actinomycetes > Micrococcales > Micrococcaceae > Arthrobacter > Arthrobacter sp. P1_H7. The sequence goes on from NZ_JBFUCO010000030.1 coordinate 4,653, forward strand.
GGGTGCGGACCGCGTCACGGTCCTCGAGCCAGATGTTGTCCCCCATGCCGATCTCGTCCCCGTAATACAGGAACGGGCTGCCCGGCAGGGACAGCAGCAGGGCGTTGATGAGCTCGATCTCGGAGCGGGAGTTATCCAGCAGCGGGGCCAGCCGGCGCCTGATGCCGATGTTGGCGCGCATACGCGGATCCGGCGCATACCAGCCGAGCATCGCGGCGCGTTCGTCGGAGGTGACCATTTCCAGCGTCAGTTCGTCGTGGTTGCGCAGGAATGTGCCCCACTGGGCGCCTTCGGGAATGTCCGGCGTGTCCTTCATCGTCTCGATGATGGGGGACGCCTTCTGGTCCCGCAGCGCGTAGTAAAGGCGCGGCATGATCGGGAAGTGGAACGCCATGTGGCACTCCGGTTCCTCTTCGGTGCCGAAGTACTCCACCACTTCGGCGGGCGGCTGGTTGGCCTCGGCGATGATCACGCGGCCCGGGTAGCTTTCATCGACCATCCGGCGCAGCTGGCGGAGGAATTCGTGGGTCTGCGGCAGGTTCTCGCAGTTGGTGCCCTCCTCCTCGAACAGGTACGGGATGGCGTCGGCCCGGAAGCCGTCGATGCCCTGGTCCAGCCAGAACCGCACGACGTCGAAGAGCGCGTCAATGACCTTGGGGTTCTCGAAGTTGAGGTCGGGCTGGTGGCTGAAGAACCGGTGCCAGAAGAACTGCCGGCGGATGGGGTCGAAGGTCCAGTTGGATTCCTCCGTGTCCACGAAGATGATGCGGGCGTCTTCGTACTTCTCGTCCGTGTCGCTCCAGACGTAGAAGTCGCCGAACGGACCGTCGGGGTCCTTCCGCGACTCCTGAAACCACGGGTGCTGGTCGGAGGTGTGGTTCAGCGGAAGGTCGATGATCACCCGGACGCCCCGGGCATGGGCCTCGGCCACGAGCCGTTTGAAGTCGCTGATGGTGCCGAACTCGTCCAGCACGGAGTTGTAGTCCGAGATGTCGTAACCGCCGTCGCGCAGCGGTGACTGGAAGAACGGCGGGAGCCAGAGGCAGTCCACCCCGAGCCACTGCAGGTAGTCCAGTTTCTCGATCAGGCCGTGGAAGTCGCCCGAGCCGTCTCCGTTGCCGTCGGCGAAGCCCCGGACGAGGACCTCGTAGAAGACCGCCTTGCGGTACCAGAGGGGATCGTGCTGGAGGCCCGGGGCATTCAGTTCAAAGCTCCCCCTCGGGCTGAAGTGCTGGCTCGGGTTCTGCGGGCTGAAACTCACTGGCACTACCTCCGGATGCTAAGAATGTGAACGGGCTCGACATGCGGGTCCAGGCGGACGTAGTTGTACTCCCCCCATTCCCAACTCTCGCCGGTCAGAAGGTCATCAACCATGAAACGGCCGTTGTGCGTGAAGTTCTCCGGGTCCAGTTCCAGCGCCGGCAGGTCCAGGGACACCGTGCTCTCCCGGGTGCCGTGCGGGTCCACGTTGACGACGATGATCAGGGTGTCCTTGGTCCCGTCCGCGAGGGTCTTGTGCTTGGAGTACACCACGGTGGAGCTGTCCGAGCTCTGGTGCACCGTCAGGTTCTGCAGGTCCCCCAGTGCCGGGTGCGCGCGCCGGATCCCGTTCAGCCGGGTCAGGTACGGGGCCAGGGTGCGCCCCGATTCTGCCGCCGCGTCCCAGTCGCGGGATTTGTACTCAAACTTCTCGTTGTCGATGTATTCCTCGGCGCCGGGACGCGCCACGTGTTCGTAGAGCTCAAAGCCGGCGTACACGCCCCAGATGGGGCTTGCCGTCGCGGCCAGGGCGGCACGGATCTTGAAGGCCGCCGGGCCGCCGAACTGCAGGTATTCGGTGAGGATGTCCGGGGTGTTGACGAAGAAGTTCGGCCGGAAGTAGGCCGCCGATTCGTGGCTGACCTCCTGGAAGTACTTCTCCAGTTCTTCCTTGGTGTTCCGCCACGTGAAGTAGGTGTAGGACTGCTGGAAGCCGGCCCGGCCCAGGGCGTGCATCATGGCCGGGCGGGTGAACGCCTCGGCGAGGAAGACGACGTCGGGGTGCTTCTTGTTGACCTTACCGATTAGCCATTCCCAGAACCACACGGGTTTGGTGTGCGGATTGTCCACCCGGAACACCTTGACGCCGTGGCTGACCCAGAGCATCACAATCCGGAGAATTTCGTTGGACAGCCCCGCGGGGTCGTTGTCGAAATTCAGCGGGAAAATGTCCTGGTATTTCTTTGGCGGATTCTCCGCGTAGGCAATAGTGCCGTCGACGCGCGTGGTGAACCATTCCGGGTTGCTTTGCACCCACGGGTGGTCCGGGGCAGCCTGCAGGGCCAGGTCCAAGGCCACCTCGAGTCCCAGTTCGCCGGCCCGCGCAACGAAGGCGTCGAAGTCCTCGAACGTGCCCAGGTCCGGGTGGATGGCGTCGTGGCCGCCCTCGTGGGATCCGATGGCCCACGGCGAACCGGGATCGTGCGGTCCGGCGATCAGGGTGTTGTTCGGCCCCTTGCGGTGCTGGACACCGATCGGGTGGATCGGCGGCATGTAGATGATGTCAAAGCCCATGGCGGCGACGGCGTCGAGGCGCTGCGCGGCGGTGCGGAAGGTGCCGGAGGTCCACTCCCCCGTGTCGTGGTTGCGCACGGCACCTTCGGAGCGCGGGAAGAATTCGTACCAGGCGCCTGACCCGGCAAGCTTTCGCTCCACCAGCAGCGGGTAGGGCTCGGAAACCGTCACAAGTTCGCGGATGGGCTGGCGTTCGACGACGGCGGCGACGTCGGCGCCGAAGCCGGCGGCTAGGCGTTCCTCGGGTGTCCGGGAGGTGTCTGAGAGGACGACGACGGCCATCCGCAGCGTCCTGCGGTCACCGGAGGGGCGGGAGGCGTCTTCGGAGGCTTCCGCCAGCAGCGCGGCACCTTCGGACAGCATGAGCTCGACGTCGATGCCGGCCTCCACTTTGACCTCGGCGTTGTGGTGCCAGGTGCCGTAGCGGTCGTGCCAGGCCTCGATGACGAAGGACCAGTTGCCGGTGGTGGGCGGGGTCAGGAGGCCTTCCCAGCGGTCCGTGCCCATTCCTCGGGGTCCGCGCGGCGGGGCGAGGCGGACCCGCTGCCGCTCTTTGCCGCGGGGGTCGAGCAGGACGGCGCTGACGCCGAGCTGGTCGTGTCCCTCCCGGAACGCGGTGGCTCCTACGACAATGGTTTGGCCCTCAACGGCTTTGGCGGGAAACTTTCCGCCCTCCACCGAAGGCTGCACGGCGGTGATCGGAAAGCGGCCAAATCGAAGGCCATCCGTGATCAGGGCCTTGGGCTTTTGCTTGGACACGGCGCTGGTTCGCGAGTTATTCGTCACGCCTCGACGTTATCTACAAAACGGCCAGAATGCTAAGGCCTCGAACGTTTTGCGGAGGTTTCCGGTCCTGGCGGACCGATATTCGTCATTTACCGGAAAGAATCCTAAAGCGGTTCCGGGGCACCGACTTGTCCGTTAGTGTTTCGCTGGTGAAGGCAATCCGCAGATTTACTGTCCGAACCGTTCTTCCGGAGTCGATCCGGCCGCTGGCCCGGCTCGCCACCAATCTCCGGTGGTCCTGGCATCGGCCCACCCGGGAGCTTTTTGAGGGGCTCAACCCCGGGATCTGGGCGGAGAGCGCCCACGACCCCGTGACTTTCCTGGGCCTGGTCAGCCGGGAAGAGCTGCAGCGCCTCGCCGCGGACCAGGACGTCGTGCAGCGTGTCCACGCTGCAGCCGACGACCTCGACCGGTACCTGGAACAGCCGCGCTGGTACCAGAGCCTGGGCGACGGCGCACCGGCGTGCATCGCGTACTTCTCGCCCGAGTTCGGCATCACCGAGGTCCTGCCCCAGTACTCGGGCGGCCTTGGCATCCTGGCCGGGGACCACCTGAAAGCAGCCTCGGACCTTGGGGTGCCGCTGATCGGCGTCGGCCTCCTGTACCAGGCCGGCTACTTTAAGCAGTCGCTCTCCCGGGACGCCTGGCAGCAGGAAACGTATCCGGTCCTCGACCCCGACGGGCTGCCCCTGACGCTGCTGCGCGAGGCCTCCCCGGACGGCAACGGCAAACCGGTCCAGATCTCCCTGCCGCTTCCCCAGGGCCGGCGCCTGCTGGCGCACGTGTGGCGGGCCGACGTCGGACGCGTGCCGCTGCTGCTGCTGGATTCCAACGTTCCGGGCAACGACGAAGCCGCCCGCGGCATCACCGACCGCCTCTACGGCGGCGGCGGCGACCACCGGTTGCAGCAGGAGCTCCTGCTGGGCATGGGTGGGGTCAAGGCGCTGCGGGAGTTCCAGCGGCTCACGGGCGTCCCCGCGCCGGAGGTCTTCCACACCAACGAGGGCCACGCCGGGTTCCTCGGCGTCGAGCGGATCCAGGAGTTGATGTCCGGGGTGGCGCCGCTGAGCTGGGAGGAGGCCTTGGCCGCCGGGCGGGCGTCCACGGTGTTCACCACCCACACGCCGGTGCCGGCAGGGATCGACCGCTTCGAAATCTCCCAGATTCAGCACTTCTTCGAAGCCGGCCTCGCCCCGGACGTCCCGGTGGCCAAGATCCTGGACCTGGGCCGCGAGGACTTCGCCGACGGCAACCCGTTTGTGTTCAACATGGCCGTGATGGGGCTGCGGCTGGCCCAGCGGGCCAACGGTGTGGCCAAACTGCACGGCGTGGTCTCACGCGGGATGTTCTCCGCCCTCTGGCCGGGCTTCGACCACTCCGAAATCCCCATCACCTCCGTCACCAACGGCGTGCACGTCCCCACCTGGGTGGACCCCCGCATCGCCGCGCTGGCGCGGGACCAGTTCGGCGCCGAGGCGGAGGCGCAGGGCCGGTGGGACCTGGCCTACAACGTCACCGACGAGGACCTCTGGGCGTTGCGGCGCGAGATGCGGGTGTCCTTGGTGGAGGATGTCCGGCGCCGTCTCCGGGCCGCATGGAAGAAGCGCGGCGCGGCCGACGCCGAGCTGGCGTGGACGGACTCCGTCCTGGATCCGGACATCCTGACCATCGGCTTTGCCCGCCGCGTGCCGACCTACAAGCGGCTGACCCTGATGCTGCGCGACCCGGAACGGCTCAAGGCGCTGCTGCTGCACAAGACGCACCCCATCCAGCTGGTCATCGCCGGGAAGTCGCACCCGGCGGACGACGCCGGCAAAAAGATGATCCAGGACCTCGTCCGGTTCACCGACGACCCCGCCGTGCGGCACCGGATCGCGTTCCTGCCCAACTACGACATCGCCATGGCCCGGACCCTGTTCCCTGGCTGCGATGTGTGGCTGAACAACCCGTTGCGCCCGCTGGAGGCCTGCGGTACGTCCGGCATGAAGGCCGCCCTGAACGGTTCGCTGAACCTCTCGGTCATGGACGGCTGGTGGGATGAGATGTACGACGGCGAGAACGGCTGGGCGATCCCGACCGCCAACAACGATGCCTCCCCGGAAGAACGCGACGACATCGAGGCGGCGGCACTGTACGAGCTGCTCGAAACGCAGGTGGCACCGCGCTTCTACGGCCTGACCGTGTCCGACGCCGCCGGCGCTGCCGGACCGTCCCAGCCCGGCCCGCAGGCGGTTCCCACGCACTGGGTCTCGATGATCAAGCACACCATGTCCCATCTGGGCCCGGCGGTTTCCGCGGAACGGATGCTCCGGGACTACGTCAACGTCCTGTACCGGCCCGCCGCGATCGCAGGACGCCGCGCTGTGGCGGACAACTACGCGCAGGCCAAGGCCCTGGCGGCGTGGACCTCACGGGTCCGGGCCGCGTGGCCGCACATCCAGGTCGAACACGTCGACTCGGTGGGGGTCTCCGAGGACCCGCAGATCGGCGATCTGCTCCAGGTCAACGCGTACGTGGCGCTGCGTGAGCTCTCACCGGAGGACGTCTATGTTGAGGTGGCCTACGGCCGGGCCGAGGACACCGACGAACTGACGGACATCACGGTCGCGGAGCTGAAAGCCGCCGAAGACCTCGGCAAGGGCCGGCACCTCTTCAGCGGCACGCTGGTGATCGACCGTTCGGGGTCCTTCGGCTACACCGTGCGCGTGCTCCCCAAGAACGAGGCGCTGGCCTCCAAGGCGGAACTGGGCCTGATCGTCAACGCCTGATCGTCAACGCCTGTCGTCATGTTCCAGCCTCTTTTTAGAGGCAGACGGCAATGACGTCCAGGCTCTTGCCGGCGTAGCCTTCGGCGTCCTGCAGCGTTTCGCAGATGACGGCGAAGGAGCGGTCCGCGCGGAGCGCGGCAGGCACCTGCCAGATGAAGGTGACGGGAGCCTCGCCGTCGTCCGTCACGGCATCCGCGACGTCGTGCAGCGAATCGTGCAGGGCATCCAGGTCCGTGCCGTAGTCCTCGGGGACGTCAAGGAGTTCGCCGAACGTGTCCAGGACCGCCTGCTTGGTGTCGGCGGCGGGTACCACCAGGGCGCGCCGGCCGGCGTCGCCGATTTGCGCCGTGAGTTCGTCGATGGTCCAGGTCTCTGCCGAGTAAATCTTCATGGGGTCCTTAGTCTCGAATTAATTAGGTGCGGTAGATGTTGATCGTGTTGGCCTGGACGAGGTCGCGCTCACCGGAGGCGACGCGGGCGCCCTGACGCCGGTCATGGAGTTCGGACGTGGTCACGCGGAGTTCGAAGAGCCGGTGCCCGGTGCCGTCCTCGTTGCTCAGCCGCGGCAAGGTGACCTTGACGTCGTCGGCGCCGCCGTTGACCACCACGAGGCCGTCGACGTGCCCGTCGTCGGACCCGAGCAGGAGCTGGATCACCCGGTGGCCGGGGTCATGCCACGTGTCTGCTGACATGGGCTTGCCGTCCACATCGAACCAGTGGAAGTAGGACTGGTTGTCACGCGCCGGGTAATCATGCGGCTGGCTGGCCAGAAACTCCTTGCGCAGCCGGATGACGCGCTTGGTGGTGCGCAGCATCGCATGGGATTCCGTGGTGCTGGTCCAGTCGATCCAGGCGAGCGCATTGTCCTGGCAGTAGGCGTTGTTGTTGCCCTGCTGGGTCCGGCAGATCTCGTCCCCGGCGGTGATCATGGGTACGCCCTGGGAAATCATCAGGCAGGCCATCAGGTTCCGCCTGCTTTGGGCGCGCCGGGCGAGGATGTCGCCGTCTTCGGTGGGGCCCTCGAAGCCGTGGTTGTAGCTGCGGTTGTCGCCGTGGCCGTCCCGGTTCTGCTCGCCGTTGGCCTCGTTGTGCTTGCGGTCGTAGGCCGTCAGGTCGGCCAGGGTGAAGCCATCGTGGGCCGTGATCAGGTTCAGCGAGGCCAGCCGGGACCGGCCCGAGGACTCGAACAGCCGGGCGGAACCGGAGAGGGCGTCCGCGAGGCGGGCCACCGGGCCGCCGCTGCCGCCGCCGTCGATCGCGGCGCGGTCGGCGAGCCAGAAGCTGCGGACGGCATCCCGGAAATGATCGTTCCAGTCCACCCACCCGGCGGGAAACCGGCCGGTCTGCCAGCCGCCGTAGCCCACGTCCCAGGGTTCGGAAATCAGCTTGACGCCGGACAGGACCGGATCAGCTCCCACGGCGACGAGGAAGGGGTGCCGCGGATCGAATTCGTTGGCGCTGTTGCGGCAGAGCGTGACCGCAAGGTCGAAGCGGAACCCGTCGATGTGGAACTCGCTCACCCAGTAGCGCAGGGAATCCAGCACCAGCTGCACCACGCGCGGTTCGCCGAAGTTCAGGCTGTTGCCGCAGCCCGTGGTGTCCACGTACCTGCCGTGGCCGTCGTTGCGGTAGTACTGCATCTCGCCCAGGCCGCGGAAGCTCAGGGTGGGACCGTCCGTGCCGCCCTCGGCGGTGTGGTTGTAGACGACGTCGAGGATGACCTCGAGCCCGGCGGCATGCAGCAGCTTGACCATGCCCTTGAACTCGTCCTGGACCGCGTGGGCGCCGGCGGCCTGGGCTGCTTCCGTGGCGTAGCCGGGATGCGGGGCGAAGAACGCCGCCGTATTGTAGCCCCAGTAATTCGTCAGCCCGAGCTGCTGCAGGTGCGGCTCGTCCACGTGGAAATGCACGGGCAGGAGCTGGACCGCCGTGACGCCCAGCGAGATCAGGTGCTCGATCATGGCCGGGTGGGCCATCCCGGCGTAGGTCCCCTGCAGGTCCTCCGGAATATCCGGGTGCAGCTTCGTCTGGCCCCGCACATGGGCCTCGTAGACGATCGTGTTGCGCCACGGGACCCGCGGGCTGCGGTCCAGACCCCAGTCAAAATCGTTGCCGACCCGGACGCTGGTGATCAGCCCCTCGCGTTCGTCGACGGCCCGGCCGTAGGGGTCCATCAGCAACGGCTGCTCGCCGACGGCATCGAAATTCGTGGCGGGCATGGACAGCGGGAGGGCCTCGTGTTCCGGGGAGGACCGGAAGCCATAGCGCGAGCCGGCGGGAATGCCCTCAACAATTCCGTGGTGGACGCCGTCGGTGACGTTGGGCAGGGTCTTCACCTGCCAGGTTCCCCCGGGCGCCTGATATTCGATCTCCAGCGTGGTCACGCCGGGCGCGTAGACGGCCACGTTGGCGAACGCGCCCCGGGGATCGTCCACTGCCGGCGACCCGGTATGTGGAACGCTGATCCCCAGTGGAAACGCCCGCGAAGCGTCTACGGTGGAAGCGGTATCTATGTAAGACATAACCATTGCTTAAAGCTTAGCCGGGCCAGACAAATGGCCCCCGTTTTCGTTTTCATGACGTTTTGCAGTGTACGGACCGCCGCACTGCATACTGTAATGGAGCGCCGAGTTGGAGGTAATTGTGCGCGTTGCACTAGCCCAAATCATCACCGGCCGTGACTTGGCCGCAAACCTGGACCTCGTGGACGCCTACGCACGCCAGGCCAAGGCCGGCGGTGCGGACCTGGTGGTGTTCCCGGAAGCCACCATGCGGGCCTTCGGCAATTCGCTCCTGGATATCGCCGAGCCGCTGGACGGCCCGTGGGCATCCCGCGTCCGCGCCCTCGCCGCGGAGCTCGGCATCGTGATCGTCGCCGGCATGTTCACTCCCGGCACCGCCGGCAACGGCGCCAAGGTGCGCAACACCCTGCTGGTCACCGGCCGCGGCCTCGAGGCCAGCTACGACAAGATCCACCTGTTCGATGCTTTCGGTTTCGCCGAGTCGGACACGGTTGACGCCGGCACCTCCCCCGTCACTTTCGAGCTCGACGGCGTGACGTTCGGCCTCGCCACGTGCTACGACGTCCGTTTCCCGGACCTGTTCACGGAAAACGCGGACCGCGGCGCCGACGTCAACATTGTGTGCGCCTCCTGGGGCTCGGGCCCCGGCAAGGCCGAACAGTGGAAGCTCCTGGCCCGCGCCCGCGCCCTGGATTCCACCACCGTGGTCCTCGCCTGCGGCCAGGGCGACCCCGCCAGCGTGGGTCACCCTGTCAAGGGGTCCGCCCCCACCGGCGTCGGGCACTCCGTGGTCGTCTCCCCCATGGGTGACGTCCTCGAAGAGCTCGACGGCGCCCCCGGCCTCCTCTTCGCCGACCTGGACACCGCCGCTGTCCAGGAAGCCCGCACCAAACTCCCGGTCCTGGCCAACCGCCGCCGGTTCTAAGCCGCCTGATCTTCTAGACCAACTTCGGGTTGTGGTCACTCCTGTTCTGGTCAGCTCCGCGTGCAACGGCGTCTTGCCGTCGCTTAGACACCTCCCGACGCTTCCTCCGGCCGCGGGCGGCCTTCGAAAGCTCTGGTCGGCGATGCGCTCCTTAGCAAGACACCGCTGCCCGCTCGATATTGGGCCCACCCACAGTTGGGCTGCTTCGGAAGGACGACAAGAGACAAAAAGGGGTGGGCTGCCAACAGCAACGCGGGGTCACTTCGCGCCCATGTTGGGGCCTTGGGTGGGCGATATCTGACCCCGCGTTGCTTGTGGCCGTTCTGGCGTTAAACGGAAACGCTCCCCCACTAGGAGTGAGAGAGCGTTTCGCCGTTTACTACCAAAGGTGAGCGAGGCTCATCGCCGGAACCGGAGTTTTGCTAAGGAGCGCATCGCCGACCGGAACCAAGTAAGGCCGCCAGCGGCCGCACGAGGTGCAGGGAGGTGTCTAAGCGACGGCAAAACTACGGTTGCGGCGCGACCCAGCCCCGACCAGGCGCGGACTACTTAGCTGCGCGCTGGCGGGAGATTTCGTAGAGGGAGATGCCGACGGCCATAGAGGCGTTGAGGGATTCCATGGCGGAGTCGATCGGGATGGAGACGATCTGGTCGCAGTTTTCGCGGACCAGGCGGCTCAGGCCCTTGCCCTCGGAACCGACGACGATGCACACCGGTTCGGTGGCCAGCGTCAGCTCGGGCAGCGAGACGTCGCCGTCGCCGTCGAGCCCCAGGACGTAGATGCCCATGTTCTTGAACGCCTTGAGCGTGTTGTTCAAGTTGGCGGCGCGGGCGACGGGGACGCGGACGGCTGCACCGGCGCTGGTCTTCCAGGCCGAGGCGGTGACGCCCACGGAGCGGCGCTCCGGGACGACGACGCCGTGGCCGCTGAATGCCGAGACGGAGCGGATGATCGCGCCGAGGTTGCGGGGATCGGTGATGCCGTCGAGCGCGACGAAGAGCGGGGCGTTGGCTACGTGGCCCTTCTTCCAGGCCTCGAGGGTTTCTTCGGCGAGCTCGTAGGCGTCCTGGTATTCGTACGGCGGGATCTGCAGCACGAGGCCCTGGTGGATGGCGTCGTCGGTCATCCGGTCGAGCTCTGGCTTGCCGGTTTCCATCAGCGGGATGCCGCGTTCGGCGGCCAGCTTCAGGGATTCCTTGACACGATCGTCCATTTCGATGCGGACGGCGACGTGCAGGGCCTTGGCCGGGATGCCGGCGCGCAGGGCTTCGACCACCGAGTTGCGTCCGGTGACGACCTCTTCGGTGGCGCGGCCCTTGGGACCGGAGCGGCCCGTGCGGGCGGCGGCGCTGGTGGTGCGGCTTCCGCTGGCGCGCTTGGCCTCGGAGCGTTCCGAGAGCTGCTTGTTCTTGAACGCCTTATGGTAGGGGCGGTCCTCCGCCTTCGGCGTGGGGCCCTTGCCCTCCAGAGCCTTGCGGCCGTGACCGCCGGTTCCGACGGTGGGGCCCTTCTTCAATTTGACCGACCGGCGACCGTTGTTGGCCATGATTTCCACCCCTGCTTGTTACGTACTTCGTTGATAAGTCTGACCTCCAGTCTACTGACTCGAGTAAAATCCACGATTTCGGGGTGGCCCGGGAGGGACGTCAGGCGGCGTGGGAGGGTCCGTTCAGCCGCGCTTGAGGCTCCAGCTCGCCCCGTCCGGGCCGTCCTCGACGACGACGCCGGCCGCGGCGAGGGTGTCCCGGATGGCATCGGACGCCGCCCAGTCCTTGGCGGCCCGGGCGTGGGCCCGCGCCTCCAGCTGAGCCTCGACCAGGACGCCAAGGGCGGTGTTGGCTTGCTCGTCGGCCGCCGGCGTTGCGGTGGCGTTGAGGCCGAGGACATCCAGCATGGCGATGACGCTGGCCAGCGCCTGACCCGCGGCGTCGAGGTCGCCGTCGGTGAGCGCCGTGTTGCCGGCCCGGACGGTCTCGTGGAGCACTGCCAGTGCCTGCGGGACGTTAAGGTCATCGTCCATGGCCACCCCAAAAGCCTCCGGGACAGAACCAGCGGATGCATCCGGCCCCGGGTCAGGGAGGACCCGGCTTGCGCGGCTGAGGAAGCCGTCGATCCGCTCGACGGCGGCGGCTGCTTCCTGCAGCGACGTCGGCTGGTAGTCCAGGACCGAGCGGTACTGCGCCTGTCCGAGGTAGTACCGGACAACGCGCGGCGGGGCGATCTCGAGCATTTCCGTCGGGCTGACGGTATTGCCGATGGACTTGGACATCTTCTCGCCGGCGTAGGTGACCATCCCGTTGTGCATCCAGAAGTTGGCGAAGCCGTGGCCTGCCGCCTGGGACTGCGCCATTTCGTTTTCGTGGTGCGGGAAGCGCAGGTCCAGGCCGCCGCCGTGGATGTCGAACTCGGTGCCGAGGTATTTGGTGACCATCGCGGAGCATTCGAGGTGCCAGCCCGGGCGTCCGGCGCCCCACGGCGAAGACCAGCTCGCCGTCGTCGGCTCCCCGTCCTTGTAGCCCTTCCACAGCGCGAAGTCGCGGGGGTCCCGCTTGCCGCGGGGGTCGGCGTCCGCGGCGCCCTGCATGTCGTCGAGTTTCTGCCGCGTCAGCGAGCCGTACTTGGACCACGAACGCACGTCGAAGTAGACGTCGCCGGAGTCGTCGAGGGCCGGGTAGGCGTGGCCGCGGTCGATCAGCTGCTGGATGAGGGCGTGCATTTCCGGGATGTGGCCGGTGGCTCGGGGCTCATAGGTGGGGCGGGAGACGCCCAGGGTGTCGTAGGCCTTCAGGAATTCCTGCTCGTAGCGGTAGGCCAGGGCCCACCATTCCTCGTTGCGGAGAGCCCCGGGCTCGTCTTCAACGTCGGGGCCGAAGGACGCGGCGGACTTGGCCAGGATCTTGTCGTCGATGTCCGTGACGTTGCGGACGGCCGTCACCCGGAAGCCGCGGTACTGCAACCAGCGGGTCAGCTGGTCGAATGCGATGGCCGAGCGGATGTGGCCGACGTGCGGCATGCCCTGCACGGTGGCTCCGCAGTAGTACAGGCTCACCTTGCCAGGTACCAGGGGGACGAAGTCGCGGACTTCGGCGGATGCAGTGTCGTAAAAGCGCAGGGTCACCGCTCCAGATTAGCCGATGGCGCTCCGCGGCCTGACCCGAGGCGTTGCCGGCAGGCCGGCCGCCGGGGACCACCGGCCCGGCGACCTACTTGGCGACCTACTTGCAGTATTGCCCGATCTTGTTGATCTGCTCGGTGAGCTGGGCTGTCTGTTCGTCCGTCTTGGTTCCCGTGGGGCTCGCCGCAACCTGCTTCATGATCTCGGCCATCTGCTGGATCGGGGCGCCCACCTCCGGCGCCACCTTGTCCGCGACCTCCTGGTAGTGCTGGCCAATCTGCCCTGCCTGCTCTTTCGCGCTCCCGGAGGGCACAAAGGTGTCGGTGTTGAGGAACTTACAGCTTTCCTCAACGCTGAGCTTCGGAGTGGGGCTAGGCGTCTGGGGCGTCGTCGTGGAGGCGGCACAGCCGCTCAGCATGGTCCCTGCCACGAGTACGACGGCGGTCAGCAGCTTCTTCACGGGAGGTCTCCTGGCAGTTCGGAACGGGTGTCTCGGTTTGGCCTTCCCCTCAAGCGTAGGGGACCGGGGCCTGCGGTGCTTAGCCTGCCGGGTAGACGAGCGCTGTTGCCACGGCCGAGATCCCCTCGCCGCGGCCGGTGAACCCAAGCCCGTCGCTCGTGGTGGCCGTGACGCTCACCGGCGCCGCGGCAGCGGCGCTGAGGACCTGCTGGGATTCCTCCCGCCGCGGGCCGAACTTTGGCCGGTTGGCAACGAACTGGACGGCGATATTGCCGATTTCGAATCCGTGGGCGCGAACTATCCGGGCGGCCTCGGCCAGCAGGGTCACGCCGGACGCCCCGGCATATTCGGGCCGATCCGTACCGAAGTGTGTGCCCAGATCCCCGATCCCGCAGGCCGAGAAGAGCGCGTCGGCGGCGGCGTGCGCCACGGGGTCGCCGTCTGAGTGGCCGGACAGTCCCCGTTCCCCCTCCCAGAAGAGGCCGCCGAGCCATAGCGGCTGCGGCTTGTCCTCGGCGGCGAAGGCATGGACATCGATTCCGATCCCGGTCCTGGGAATGACCGGGGGAAAGACTGGCGGGTTGGTGGACATGCTCATCCCTCCACCCAGCGTGCGCCCAGGGGGCCTTCGAGGAGGCCTTCGGCCAGGATCAGGTCCAGGGGCGTGGTGATCTTCAGGGACTGGCTGGCGCCGCGCACCGCGTGGACGGGGACACCGATGAGCTCCACGAGCATCGCGTCATCCGTGACGAGGGCGGCCTGGCCGGCGTCGAACCCGGCGGCAGCCTCGTGGGCGCGCTTGAGGGTGCTCAAGGTGAATCCCTGCGGTGTCTGCACGGCGCGCAGCGAATCCCGGGGCGCCGTCCCGGTGACCAGTTCGGGGGCCACCGCGGCGCCGTCGCCGGTGGTCGGTTCGACGGTCTTGACGGTGTCGACGACCGGTATCACCGGAATGACGGCCGAGGCGCCGGCGCCGAGCGCCGCTGCCACGCGGTGGAAGACGGCTTCAGGCGTCAGTGCCCGGGCGGCGTCGTGGACCAGCACCGATTCGGTATCGGGCAGGAGGGCCGCCATCGCGGCGCGGACTGAATCGGCGCGGTCCGCACCGCCGTCGACGACCGTCACGACGGGAACCCGGACGCCGTGGCCCGGCGTCGCGCCGGCGTGCCCGGCCGCAAGCTCCTGTGTGAAGGCCTCGCACAGCGCCCGCAACTCGGCGTCTCCCGGGGGGATCGCAATGCAGATCTGCCGTGCGATCCCGGCTGCCGCCACGCCGCGAAGGGCGTGGGTGAGGATGCTGTCCCCGCCGAGAGGCACTTTTGCTTTCGGCATGCCGTAGCCCAGGCGCTGGCCGGAGCCGGCGGCCACAACAATGACCGCTGTGGCGGGACCGGCCGGTGACGTATTCGTCGGTGCAGTATCCATGGGCACAAGACTACGTCCCCGCGCCTCGGACCATCCCGTTGCGCTATCAGTTGTGGCTGTCTTGCCGCGCTCAGGGGGACTGTGGAGTCTCATGACTTAATGGACGTTTCTGTCTCAAGACATCGTGGACAGTGTGTCTCAGGACATCGTGGACACTCGGACCGGTTTTGCTCGGGTCATGAGCAAAATGCACCCCGATATCAAGATCCGGCATTTGGTGGCGAC
>NZ_JBFUCO010000031.1:0-49403 GCF_056405215.1 Arthrobacter sp. P1_H7
CCCGATCCCGGTCCCCGATCCCGGTCACCCCGTCCTCGGTGGTGATCCGCAGGGTCACGAAGTTCCGGGAGGGGCTGGTGACGAACACTTCAGCGGCAATGATTTTCACAACAGGTCCTTATCTGCTCTAACGGGGATGTCTTAGTTGCCCGGCGCCAACGGATAGGACGGCCGGTCGCCGGCCGCGGCGGGCTGATGGCTGGGGGCTTAGCGCTGGGTGGTTCCGCTCGGCGTGGTCCCGAGCAGTGCCAGCTCCGCGCGGCCGGGCAGGCCTTCCCAGTCCCCCGCGGTGCTGACGGCGAAGGCTCCCGCCAGGGCGCCGCGCTGCAGGCGTCCGGCGGCGTCGGCGCCGTCGAGCAGGGCGGAGAGGTAGCCGGCGGTGAAAGCGTCCCCGGCCCCCACGGTATCGATGCTGGTCACGGGCACGGCGGGCACTTCCCAGCGCCCGTCGGCGGTGTGGACGCCGGCGCCGGCGGCGCCGCGTTTGACCACGACTTCCCGGACGCCGCGGTCCAGCAGTTCGGCGGCCATCGCTGTTTCGGCGGCATCTGCATCTGTATCGGCATCGCCGGGATGCGGTGTTCCCTCCCGGCCTGCCCCCACCGGGGCCGCGACCAGCCCGAGCTCGTCGTCGGAGGCGATCACGATGCTGGCGTGCCGGGCGAGCGGCGTGAGCGCAGCGCGGGCCTCCTCCCGGGTCCAGAGCTTGCTGCGGTAATTGACGTCGAGGGAGACCTCCATGCCTTCGGCGGCGGCGCGCTCGGCCGCGTACTCCACGGCCTTGTGGGCGTCCGGGCTGAGGGCGGCAGTGATGCCGGTCAGGTGCAGGATCCGGGCACCGGCGCTCAAGGCACAGTCCAGGTCCTCCCGGCCCAGGGTGGACCCGGCGGATCCGGCACGGTAGTAGAAGGCCCGGGTGACATCCGCGGTGCGTTGTTCAAGGAACATCACCCCGGTGTTCCTTGCGGCGTCCACCCGGTGCCGCAGCCTGATCCCCTCGGCGCGCAGCTGCCGCAGGATGTACTCCCCGTGCGGGTCGGCGCCGACCACCCCGGCCCAGGTGACGCTGTGCCCGAGCCGGGCGACCCCGACGGCCACGTTCGATTCTGCCCCGGCCACGTGCATCCCCAGGCTGCCGCCGGAGGACAACGGACCGGTGGACCGCAGCGAGACCATGGACTCGCCAAACGTCAGCAGGTCCACGGCCTGCGGGGCGGACGCGCTGTCGACGCCGGCCATCACCGCAGGCTCCCCGCGCGCGGGCGGCCAAATCCGGCGGCCAGGGCCACGAAACCGCGGGCCCGCTCCCGCATCGGGGCGAGGTCGCCGCCGGAGCCGGCGTCGCCGAACAGCGGTCCGCCGAGCCCCACGGCGATGGCGCCGGCTTTCCAGTAGCCCTCGGCCTCATCCAGCCCGACGCCGCCGACCGCGATGAAGGGGATCCCGGGGAACGGATCGCGGAGCGCCTTGAGGTAGCCCGGACCGCCGATGGAAGCGGGGAAGAGCTTGACCGCGGTGGCGCCGCGGTTCATGGCTTCGTGGGCCTCGCTGGGGGTCAGCGCACCGGCGAGCACGGGCACCCCCAGCCGGGCCGATTCGGCGATCGACTCTGCCAGCGACGGGGTCACCATGAACTGGCCGCCTGCCTCGGCAACCCGGTGCACGTCCCGGGCCGTCAGCACCGTTCCGGCACCCACGAAGCAGCCCGCGGGCGCGGCTGCGCGGACGTCGCGGATCGCTTCAAGGGCCCGCGGCGTGGTGAGCGCTATTTCGACGTACCGGAAGCCCTCCTCCATCGCCGCGAGGGCTGCCTTCGCCGCGGCCGCCCCGTCTGTGCCGCGCACAATTGCCACCAGCCGGCTTTCCTGGATGCCGGCCAGCAGCAGTTGGGGCGTCAGCGTGTTCTCCATGTCAGGCTTCTCCTTCGTCGGGGCAAACAGGTCAGGATCCGGCGTTCGGGCGTTCACCACTCGGCGAACGCGCCGTCGGGGTGCCGCCAGACGGGACCGCGCCAGGCATGCCCGCGCTTGTCCGCGGCCCGAACCACGGCCTCGTCGATCTCGATGCCCAGGCCCGGGCCGGTGAGCCGTTCGATGTGTCCGTCCACGAACTTCAGCGGGGACTTGTCCACTACATAGTCGAGGACTTCGGCGCCCTGGTTGTAGTGGATGCCGATGCTTTGCTCCTGGATCAGGAAGTTGGGTGTCGCGAAGCCCACCTGCAGGCAGGCGGCAAGCGCCAGCGGGCCCAGCGGGCAGTGCGGGGCGAGCTGGACCTCGTAGATTTCGGCGAGCGAGGCAATCTTGCGGACCTCGGTGATGCCGCCGGCATGGGAGAGGTCCGGCTGGGCCACGGCGATGCCGGCCTGCAGCGCGGGCAGGAATTCCTGCCGGCTGTAGAGCCGCTCGCCGGTGGAGACCGGCGTCGTGGTGGAGGACGTGAACTCGCGCAGCAGGTGCGTGTTTTCCGGGACCACCGGCTCTTCGAGGAAGAAGGGCCGGTACGGTTCCAGCAGCGGCGCCACCCGGCGGGCGTTGGCGAGGCTGAAGCGGCCGTGGAAGTCCACGGCGACGTCGCGGTGGTCGCCGAGGACCTCGCGGGCGGCGGCGACGCGGCGGACGACGCCGTCGAGCTCGGCCACAGAGGCGATGGGGCTCATCCGGCCGCTGGCGTTCATTTTGACGGCCGTCAGACCGACCTCCAACTGCGCGCTGATCTGGTCGGCCACCTCATTGGGCTCATCCCCGCCCACCCAGCCGTACATCCGGATCCGGTCCCGGACATGGCCGCCGAGCAGCTGGTGCACCGGCGTGTTGAAGTGCTTGCCGGCAATGTCCCAGAGCGCCTGGTCCAGGCCGGACACGGCGCTGGCCAGGATCGGCCCGCCACGGTAGAAGGACCCCTTGGTCATGACCTGCCAGTGGTCCTCGATCCGCAGCGCATCGTTGCCGATGAGCAGCTCCGAGAGCTGCTCGACGGCGGTGCGCACGGTTTCGCTGCGGCCTTCGCAGCTCGCCTCGCCCCAGCCGACGATCCCGCTCCCGGTCTCGATCCGGACGAAGAGCCAGCGCGGCGCGACAAGGAATGTTTCAATCCTGCTGATGAGTGTCATCTGTGGCCTAGCCCTTGGTCGCGCCGGCGGTCATGCCGGAGACGATGTACTTCTGCGTGAAGAGCGCAATGATCATGATCGGGATGGTGACCACGGTGGCGGCCGCCATGAGTCCGCCCCAGTCGATGCTGGCGTAGGAGACGAAGTCGAAGATCGCGACCGGCAGGGTCTTGGTCTTGGAGCCGGAGAGCACCAGGGCGAACATGAAGTTGTTCCACGAGAAAATGAAGGACAGGATGCCGGCGGTAGCCATGCCGGCGACGGAGAGCGGCAGCGTGATGCGGCGGAACGCGCCAATCGGGGTGAGGCCGTCCACCTGGGCCGACTCCTCCAGCTCCAGCGGCAGGGAATCGAAGTAGCTCATCATGATGTACACGATCAGCGGCAGCGAGACGAACATGTGGCTGAGGATCAGGACCTCGAAACCGCCCACCATCTTCAGGTTGGAGAAGACGTAGTACCAGGGCACCAGCAGGGAGACGCCGGGGATGACGCGGGCCATCAGGACCACGAGCGCCGAGCGGTGCATCGTGAACCGGCTCATGGCGTAGGCGGCGGGCACGCCCAGGACCAGCGACAGGGCCGTGGAGACGAAGGCCACCCAGAAGCTGTTGAAGATGAAGACGAAGTAGTTGTTCCGCTGCAGCACATTGGCGTAGTTCTCGAATGTGGGGGTGAACAAGAACGACTTGCCGGTGTCGTAGATGTCCACGTTGGTCTTGAGGGAGGCCAGCAGCATCCAGAACAGCGGGGCGATCAGGAACAGCACCACGGCCACCAGTGCGGCGACGCGGAACACCTTGTACGCGCGGGTGCCCAGCGGCTTCCGGGGGCGCGGCGCCGTCTTGGCCGGCTCGGCGGGGGCGGTTTGGGGTTCGGCGTTTTCGGTGTTTTCGGTGTTTTTGGACAGTACGGTCATTTGCTTACCGCTTTCTTGCGCATGGTCAGCAGCCACATGGAGCCGATGATGATCATGAAGAACAGGATCAGCACCGCGGAGGAGAGGCCGTACTGGTTGTAGTCGAAGCTCAGCCCGTAGGCGTAGACGTTGAGCGTCTCGACTTCGTGGAAGGACCCGCCGCCTTTGCCCTTGGTGGCGTAGAGGATGTCGAAGGTCTTCAGGGCGTCGATGCCCCGGAGCAGGATGGCGACGATCACGGTCGGCATCATGAGGGGCAGCGTGATGAAGAAGAAACGCTGGAAGGCGTTGGCGCCGTCCATCCGGGCCGCCTCGTCGGGTTCCTCGGAGAGGGAGGTCAGCCCGGCCAGCAGGATCAGGACCACCATGGGGGTCCACTGCCACACGTCCATGAAGATGGTGGTGCCCAGCGCCGTGTCCTGGCCGGAGAGCCAAGGCTGGGCGGGAATGCCGACCATGCCGAGCAGTTGGTTGACGAAGCCGATGTTGGGGTCGAAGATCAGCCTCCACATCATGCCGACCGCCACGGGGGTGGCGACGAGCGGAAGCAGGATGGCAACGCGGACCCACTTTTCGCCGCGGAACGGGCGCCACAGCAGCAGCGCGATGCACATGCCGAGCACCACCTCGCAGACGAGGGCAACGCCGGTGAAGCTGAGCGTTCGGCCGACGGCGGGCCAGAAGCGTTCGACGTCGGACAGGACCGTGAGGTAGTTCTGCAGGCCGACGAACTCGGAGGCAGCCCTTACCGAGCCCTGCGAATCGGTCAGGCTCAGGTACAGGGTCCAGGCCAGCGGGAAGACGATCAGGACGCCGACGAAGATCATGGCGGGGGCGGCGAAGAGCCACTTGCGGTGCCGGTTGGCCCAGCCCGAGAAGTTCTCGCGTGCGCTGGGTGGGCGGGCGGCCTTCCGGGTCGGCGCGCTGCGGGGAGGGGTCAATACAGACATGGTTCACCTAAGGAGTTGGGGGTGAAGTGAAGAGCTGGCCGCGGCGGGACGGCAGCGGACTGCCGTCCCGCCGGGCTCGATGGTGCGTCACGCGGGCAGTGCGTCAGGCGCGTAGCGCGCCGGCCGCGCTACTTCTTTTCGGTGTCCAGGAACTTCTGGAAGGCGTCGTGCGCCGTGTCGGCTGCGGCGGAACCGTCAGAGCCGGTGATGGTGGCGACGATCGGGCCGCCCACGATTTCGCGGGCCTTGCCCACGGTGAGAACCTGGGGACGGTCGTGTCCGACGCCGTTCTTGGCGCTGGCGGTGATGGCCTCGGCGAGGTCCTTCGGGTACGTGGAGGTTCCGGCCGGGTCAGCCCAGACCGAGGCGCGCGGTCCGGGGACGCCGGCCTTCTGCGCCTCGAGGGTGCGTTCCTTGCTGGTGGCCCACTGGATGAACTTCCAGGCGTTGTCCTGGTTGCTCGATGCCTGGTTGACGGCGAGGCCCCAGGACGGGATGTTGTACGGCTTGGAACCGGCGGGGCCGGCGGGCAGGGCGGCGAAGCCGACCGTGTCGGCGACCTTGGACTTGGCCGGGTCGGTGGCGTTCTTGTAGAGCGAGTCGGCCTCGGTGTAGAAGGCGGCCTTGCCCTGCGTGAAGATTGCCATGGCCTCGGGCCAGCTCATGTCGGTGCTGACGTTGGCGGGGCCGTAGTTCTTGATCAGGCCGCCGTAGAACGCGTAGGCCTTCTTCGCGGCGTCGGAGTTGACGGCGGACTTGCCGCCGGCGTCGGTGAAGTCGCCGCCGAAGCTGTACAGGAAGCTGGAGAACTGGGTGACGGCGGCGGACTTGCCGGTGCGGGCCACGAAGCCGGCGGTGTCCGGGGAGGAAGCCTTGATGGCCTTGGCCGCGGCCTCGAGCTCGTCCATGGTCTTGGGAACTTCCAGGCCTGCGGCCTTCAGCAGGTCCTTGCGGTAGTAGAGGACTTCGCGCTCGGTGATGATCGGGACGCCGACCACTTTGCCGTCAGCGGTGGTGGCCTTGACGGGGCCCTCCTGGTAGTCCTTCCAGTCCCACGCGGCGTCCGAGGAGACCTTGGACGTCAGGTCCGCGAGGTAGCCGTTCTTCGCGAACGCCTTGCCTTCCTGGAGCGGGCGGTACATCATCACGTCGATCTCGTCGCTGCCGGCATTGAGCTTGACGTTGTACTGGTCCGAGAGCTGGTCTTCGCCCAGTTGGGTCAGTTCGACCTTGAGCCCGCTGGACTTCTCGAATTCCGGAATGGCGGCCTTGATGCCTTCGGTCCAGACATGGTTTGCGAGAGTGACCCGGACGGTGCCGGAGGTCTTGGCGTCGGTGCTGCCGCTGGCTCCGCCGCAGGCAGTCAACCCCAGGGACAGGACCGCGGCAACAGCCGCGTACTTCGCAATTGAACGTCGCTTCATTACGACTTCCTTTGGTTTTCAGGGCTGGCGAGAACATCCAGCCGACTGCAAATGCATCTTTACATCCGCTCTGGAAGCGATCATAGAGAAATAAAGCAGACTTAAACAAGACCCTTGCGTCCACCAGTATGATTTATTTATGAAAACTCCAAAGGCGGAGCCAACAGCAGACCTGCATGCCGTGCTGCTCCAGAACCTGGGGCTTGCCATCGCCGAAGGGACGCTGGCGCCGCACTCGATCCTGCGCCTGGACGAGATTGAGGCCCAGCACAACGTCTCCCGGTCCGTGGTGCGGGAAGCCACCCGCGTGCTGTCCTCAAAGGGGATGCTGGAGTCGCGGCGGCGGCTGGGGACGGTGGTGCAGCCGGAGGAATCGTGGAACGCGTACGACCCCCAGGTGATCCGCTGGCGGCTTGCGTCGTCAAAGCGGCTGGAGCAACTGCAGGCCCTGAACGAGCTACGCGGGGCAATCGAACCGCAGGCCGCCCGGCTCGCCGCCGGGCGGGCATCCTGGGATGCCGGGAGCGACCTCGTGTCGCTGGCCGCGAGGCTGTGGGCGTCCGGCCAGCGCGGGGACCGGGACGAGTTTTTGCGGCTCGACATCGAATTCCACGCGTCGGTGCTCCGGGCCTCCGGCAACGCCATGTTCGCCCAGCTGCACAACCTGGTCACCGAGGTGCTGACCGGGCGCACCGAGCACGGACTCATGCCGCACTTGCCGCACCACGAGGCCCTGCAGCTGCACGTGGATGTGGCCAGCGCCATTCAGCGCGGCGAGGCGGACGCCGCGCACGCCGCCATGAGCAGGATCGTGGAGCAGTCAACCGAGGAAATGGGCGACATCTGGTCCAGCTATCACGCCGGCTCCCCTGCCTCCCCGGAAGGGCAGCGCTCCCCCGAATGACAACGCGGGGTCACTTCCGGCCCATCCCCACCCCCCGGACCGGCGCCAGGTGACCCCGCGTTGCCTTGTTAGCTCGTTGCCTTGTTAGCGGCCGCCCTCGAGCTTCCGGCTGCGCTGTTCCTGGGCCATGGGCCCATACGGATAGACTCCGACGCGCGGCCGGCTGACCTCGGTCAGCCGCTCCGTCTCGCCTGCGGTGAGCCGCAGATCCGCGGCCGCGAGATTGTCTGCCAGCTGCCCGGTGGTGCGGGCGCCCAGGATCACCGAGGTGACCGCCGGCCGGTCCGCCAGCCAGGCCAGCGCCACCTGGGAAGGGCTCACGCCATGGCGCCCGGCGGTCTCCTCCACCTCGGCAATCACGTCCCAAGTGCGCGGATCGGCGTTGCGGGCCTCCCAGGCCTCCATCCCCCGCTTCGGGTTTTCGCCGAGCCTTGTCGCCCCGGCCGGCGGCTGGTCGCGCTTGTACTTGCCGGACAGCCACCCGCCACCCAGCGGCGACCATGGCAGCAGCCCGATCCCGGCGTCGAGTGAGGCCGGCACAACTTCCGACTCGATCTCCCGGACCAGCAGGCTGTACTGAGGCTGCAGCGTCACCGGGGCGCTCCAGCCATGGGCCTTCGCCACATGGACAGCCTTGGTCAACTGCCAGCCCAGGAAGTTGGAGAAGCCGTAGTAGGCGATTTTGCCGCTGGTGACGGCGTCGTGCAGGAACCGGAGGGTCTCCTCGAGGGGCGTGACCGGATCCCAGGCGTGCAGCTGGTAGAGATCGATCTGTTCCACGCCCAGCCGGCGCAGCGAGTCATCGAGTGCCCGGACCAGGTGCCGGCGGGAGGTTCCGACGTCGTTGGGCGCCCGGCCCATGGGGAAGCGGCCCTTCGTGGCCACCACCGCCCGGTCCCGGACCTCGGCCCGGTCCGCCAGCCACCGGCCGATGATTTCCTCCGACACCCCCGTGCTGTAGACGTCGGCGGTGTCGATGAAGTTGCCGCCCGCCGCGAAGTAGTCATCGAGGATCGCGCGGGATTGCTCCTCGGTGGCCTCGGCGCCGAAAGTCATGGTGCCCAGCGCGTAGTTGGAGACGACGGCGCCGCTGTTGCCCAGGGTGCGGTATTGCATGGAGCTCCTCAAATTGGGGTCAGTCTTCCGTGGGGGTGGTGCGCAGCGGGTGGTAGTTCCGCCAGGTGTGCTCCGGGGCGTAGCCCAGCAGCCGCTTGGCCTTGTCGATCGAGAGCATGGTCTCGTGCTCGGCCAGGTCCTTGACCACTTTCACGTTCGGGAACACCTCGGCGGCGAGGCTGGCGCTGGAGCGGCTCATCACCGTGTCCTCGTTGGCGATGATTAACGCCTCGAAGCCGGGTTTGCCGTGCTCCAGGGCGCGGGCCACGGCCTGCGCGCCGTCCCGGCCGTCAATGTAGCCCCAGAGATTCCACTTGCGCGCCCGGGCGTCGTGGTCGAAGGAGGGGAATTCCTCATAGTCCTCCGGGTCCATCACATTGGAGAACCGCAGGCCGGTGATGCTCAGGTCCGGGTCCCAGCGGGTCAGCTGGATGGCCATCTGCTCCTCAAGGTGTTTGACCAGGGAGTACGTGCTTTCCGGCCGGGCGGGGTAGTCCTCGTCCACCGGGATGTAGGGAGGGTCGACGTCGAAAGGCAGCCCCAGCACCGTCTCACTGGACGCGTAGACGATCTTCTTGATCCCGGCCCGGCGGGCAGCCTGGAACACGTTGTAGGTGGACTGCATGTTGTTCTCGAAGGTGGCGGCATCAGGGGCATGGCCCGGTGCGGGAATCGCGGCCAGGTGCACCACGGCGTCAAAGCCGGCATGGCGGTCCTCCAGGCCCAGGAACACATCCACCACCTGGCCGTAATTGCGCAGGTCCACCTCCGTGAAGCCGCGGCCGCGCACGCCGGTGCGGTCCAGGTTGGTCACCTCGTGCCCGTCATCGCTGAGCCGCCGCACGACGTTTCGGCCCAGCTTTCCGCTTCCTCCAGTAACAGCAACTCGCATCAGGAACTCCTCGGGTGGCAGGCTCGGCTGACCGTCATGGTCCGGCCGGGGGCCGGCACCTGCTCCGGTGCCGGCGCTCACCGTTCCACCCTAAGGGGAGGCGGCCGCGGTGCCCAGCCCCGCGTGACTTTCGGCCCTAGGCAGTCCCGGGGGCAGGGGCAAGGCTGGGGAACATGAACGGTGATCAGCGCATTGTCGTGGGTGTGGACGGTTCCGAGTTTTCGACGACGGCGCTCCGCCTCGCCGGGCGCATGTCCACGGGGCTGAACATCCCGTTGGAAATCATCACCTGCCTGGGAACTTCCGATTTCTTCCTTGCATCCCACCTTCCGGAGGACAGAACGCCCACCCTCGATGAGCTGGAGGAGACCGCCGAACGCCTCGTGGACCAGTCACTGGAGCGGGCCTTCGGCGAATCGCGTCCGGAAGGACTCACCCGCTCGGTCAAATTCGGGGCGCCGGCCAAGGTCCTCATCGAGGAAAGCCAGCACGCCGAGTTGCTCGTGGTGGGCCGGCGCGGCAAGGGCGGCTTTCTCCATCAGGTCATGGGCTCGGTGAGCGGGGCCTGCGCGGCCCACTCCCACTGCCCGGTGGTGGTGGTCGGCCCGGACTCGGACGACCTCCGGGGCCGGACCAGCGGATGAGGTCCCTCGCGTGAGCGGTCCGCACGTTCCCGGCCGGTTGCGCGGACCGCTCGCGGCGCTGGCTGCGGCATCGGCGGGCGCAGCCTACGTCCTGGCTGTCCGGCCGCGGCTCCTGCGCTGGGGGGCCACCACCCAGGAGGCAGCCGGCCCGCTCGCCGGGGACGAGATCGTGCCCGCCCCGCGCATGCAAAGCACCCGTGCGGTCACCATTGCGGCGCCGGTGGCAGAGGTCTGGCCATGGCTGGTCCAGATGGGCGCCGGGCGCGGCGGCTTCTACTCCTACGACTGGCTCGAACGCGGCGCGGGTCTGGGCATCCGGAATGCGGACCGGATTCTCCCGGAGCTGCAGCGCCTGAAAGTAGGCGACATTGTTCCGATGTCCCCCGACGGCGGCCTTCCGGTCAGGCTCCTCCAGTCCGGTTCGGTGCTGGGGCTGGGCGGAACCATCGATCTGCGCACGGGGACGATGTCGCCGGCAGGGGTCCGTCCCACCGGGCGCCGGCTGGACATCAGCTGGACGTTCGTGTTGCGGCCCGCTGGCCCCCAGGCCACCAGGCTCCTGTCCCGCACCCGGTACGACTTTTCGCCCCTGGCGGAGGGGCTGGCCCTGCGGGCACTGCTGGAACCGGTGCAGTTCCTGATGGAACGGCGGATGCTCCTGGGGATCCGGTCCAGGGCAGAGGGCCGCCGGAGCTAGGGTCCGGGCCCCTTCGTGACCCCGGCCCTGCTGGTTCTGGCCCCCCTCAGACGCCCGCTGCCCGCGCGCTGGCACCGTTCGGGGGCAGCAGGTAGTCGACAAACCAGTCCCGCGCCAGGATGGCCGCCGCCGCGAGCGTGCCCGGCTCTTCGAACAAGTGCGTCGCCCCCTGCACAACGGCGAGCTGGCTGGGGCTGCGCATCATCGCTTTCGCCCGGCGGTTGAGTTCCAGGACCTCGTGGTCCAGGCTCCCCACGATCAGGAGCGTGGGCGCTTTGACGGCGGACAACCGCGGGCCGGCGAGGTCGGGGCGGCCACCGCGGGACACGACGGCCGCGATCCGGGCCGACGGCTCCGACGCCGCCCACAAGGCAGCCCCGGCTCCCGTGCTCGCACCGAAATAGCCCACAGCGCAGGAGGCCGTATCTGCCCGGGTGGAAAGCCAGTCCGTTGCCGAGGACAGCCTGCGGGCCAGGAGTTCGATGTCAAAGACGTTGGCGCGGTGGCGCTCCTCCGCCGGCGTCAGCAGGTCCAGCAGCAGTGTGCCGAGACCGGCCTGCTGCAGGACACCGGCCACGTACCGGTTCCGGGGGCTGTGGCGGCTGCTGCCGCTGCCATGGGCGAACAGCACCACGGCCCGCGCCGGCACCGGCAGGTAGAGCTGGGCCTGGAGCCGCACCCCGCGGGACGGGATTTCCACTTCCTCGTGGACGTCGGCGGCGCTGTCGGTGCGGGTCGCCGTCGAGGTCCAGAATGGCGGCGGTGCGGCCTCGACGCGTTTGGCCGCAAGATCGAGCAGGCGCAGCACCTCGTCGTCGTCAGTGGGCGAGAAGTCCCGGTAGTGGTATCCGACGGCGGTGAACTGGCGCGGCGTCGCCAGGCAGACCACTTCGTCCGGTTCTGTCAGGTCTGCGAGGGTCTCGGCGGGGGCAACCGGAACGGCCAGGATCACGCGGGCCGCACCCTGTTTACGGGCGACCCGGCAGGCCGCCCGGGCGGTGGAGCCGGTGGCGATCCCGTCGTCGACGATCACCGCGATGCGTCCGGTCAGGTCGTGCCGGGTCCGGCCCTTCCGGAACAGGACCACGCGGTTTTCCAGCACGGCGCGTTCGCGTTCTTCAACGGCTTGGAGTTCCTCGCCGCTGACCCGTGAATGGGCCAGGACTTCCTCGTCCAGGACTTTGGCGCCGCCTTCACCGATCGCCCCCATGGCGAGCTCGGGCTGGTAGGGAAGCCCAAGTTTCCGCACCACAATCACATCCAGGGGAGCGTCCAGGGCGGCGGCGACTTCGAAGGCTACGGGCACGCCGCCGCGCGGCAGGCCCAGGACCACAATGTCCTGGCCCCGCAATTCCGCCAGACGCCTGCCGAGCTGCCTGCCGGCGTCCACCCTGTCTTCAAAGATGCTCATGGGCTATGGCTTTCAAGTCGAAGCGTGGGCCATCGGCCATCAGTCGTGTGCTGCTGAAACTGGTGCGCTCCTACGGGTTCCCCAAACCCGAACAGGACCAGGTGGCCGCTGCCTCCAACTATCCGCCCGCGGCCGAACCCCTGTGAGGGCCTTTATGCCCGAGTTTGCGTCGACGGCGCCAGCCCGGGCGCCGGTGGACGAGGAGCGGCTTCGCCGGGATGCTGAAGCGGGCGGCCCGCCGGGCAATGCGGTGGGCCCGGCCGCGGTGCCGGAGCGCCACCGGCCGGCCAGGGACAGGCTGCTGGGCGGCCCGGGCGTAGAACCAGACTTTCGCCACTTCGACCAGAACCAGGTACACCGCGGCCATCCCGAGCAAGGCGAGGAAGAACGGAACAGGCAGCGGATCGAAGCCCAGCACGCCGGCCAGGGGCGAGAACGGCAGGTACACCCCCAGGGTCACCACCCCCAGGGAGGCGCCGACCAGTCCCAGCGACGGCCTGCTCCGGAAGAAGGGCACGCGCCGGGTCCGGATGACGAAGATGATCAGTGTCTGCGTGACGATGGACTCGATGAACCAGCCGGCGCGGAATTCGCCGGGAACCGCGTCGAGGACGAACAGCATCAGGGCGAAGGTCGCGAAGTCGAAGATAGAGCTGATCGGGCCAAACAGGAACATGAAACGCCGGATGAAGCCGATGTCCCAGTGCGATGGGGCCACCAGCTGTTCCTTGTCCACGCGGTCGCCCGGAATGGCCAGCTGGCCGGCATCGTAGAGCAGGTTGTTGAGCAGAATCTGGCCCGGCAGCATGGGCAGGAAACTCAACAGCACGGAGGCCGTGGCCGCACTGAACATGTTGCCGAAGTTGCTGGACGTGCCCATGAGAACGTACTTGATGGTGTTGGCGAAGATCCGCCGGCCTTCCATGACGCCCTCAGCCAACACCCCCAGGTCCTTGTCCAGCAGAACGACGTCGGCGGCGTCCTTGGCGACGTCGGTGGCGCTGTCGACCGAGATGCCGATGTCCGCGGCATGCAGTGCCAGGGCGTCGTTGACGCCGTCGCCCATGAACCCGACGGCGCCGCCGCTTAGCCGCAGCAGCCGGATGATCCGTGCCTTCTGTTCGGGCGATACGCGGGCGAAGATGCTGGCCTCCCGTGCGGCGGCGGCCAACTCCGGATCGGACATTGCCTCCACGGCGGCGCCGCTGAGCGTTCCGCCGGAGAGGACGCCGAGCTCGTCACAGACCTTTTCGGCGACCCGGGCGTTGTCGCCGGTGGCGATCTTGACCGTAATGCCGAGCGCCTCGAGCTGGTCAAGCGAGCCGCGGGCATTGGCTTTGGGCCGGTCCAGGAAGATGAGGAACCCGGCAAGGACCAGGTCCTTCTCGTCGGATGGCGTCAGGTCCTCCAGCCCGCCCGCGGGTCGCGTTCCGACAGCTATCACCCGGGATCCGGCGTCGAACTGCTTGTCCAGCATCGCCTGCACGTCCGCCGGCGTGCCCACGCAGAGGGCCAGGACATCTTCCGGCGAGCCTTTTGTGATGATGCGTGCAGGTCCGTTGGCCTCGCGCACCAGCACGCTGGTCCGACGGCGCTGGTGGTCGAAGTCTATGACGTCCAGGCGTTCGTAGCGCTCCGGCCGGAAGGCCGCCGCGTCGGATGATTCCCAGAGTGCGGCATCCAAGGGGTTCAGGCCGACCGCAGAGAGTTTCGCCTCGGCGTATTCGGCCTCTGTCGCCAACAGCCCGAGCGTGAGCAGCTCGGCGGGCGGGATGCCCGGGCCGACGGGCAGCGCGGCGGTAAAGCTGATCCGGCCCTCGGTCAGCGTCCCGGTCTTGTCCGTGACCAGGATGTCCATGTCGCCCAGGTCCTCGATGCAGACCAGGCGCTTCACCAGGACCTTGCGCCGAGCCAGTTGCCGGGTTCCCGTGGCCAGGCTGGTGCTGACCACCGCGGGCAGCAGCTGCGGAGTGATGCCGACCGCGATCGCCAGGGAGAACAGCAGCGATTCGATCACTGGCCGGTGCAGCAGCAGGTTCGCGACGAAGATGAGCGAGCTCAGTCCGATGGCCACCTGCAGCAACAGGAAGGAGAACCGTTTCAGGCCCAGCTGAAACTCGGTCTGCGGCTGCCGTTCGCCCAGGCCCAGTGCAATCCGGCCGAATTCCGCCCGGCCTCCGGTGGCGACCACCACCGCGGTACAACTGCCGGACTGAATCACGGTCCCCATGAAGAGGCAGCTGCTCAGCTCCGCCAGCGGCGCATCCTCCGGCACCGGCGCCGGGTCCTTGGCGACCGGCAGCGATTCCCCGGTCAGAATGCTTTCATCACACAGGAGGTCCTTCGCCGTCAGCACCCGCATGTCGGCCGGAATGATCGCGCCGATCCCCAGGTGGACGACGTCGCCGGGCACCAGCGCGGTGACGTCGATTTCGCCTTGGACCCCGTCGCGGACGACGACGGCGCGGTGCGTGACGCGGGAATGCAAGGCCTCCGCAGCGCGTTCGGCCCGGTATTCGTTGCTGAACCCCAGCCCGACACTGACCAGCAGGATCACGCCGATGACGATCGCGTTCGTGGGATCCCCGAGAAACAGTGAAAGCCCGGCGGTGATGAGCAGGAGGATCAGGATGGGGCTGGCCAATTGCCGGCCCAGCACCGACCACCCGCTGGCCATGTGGGTCCGCACCGCATTCGGCCCCAATTCCGCCAGGCGCCTGACCGCTTCGGCACCACTCAGTCCATTCCCGCCCGAGCCCAGCTCTTCCAACACGGCGGCGACGGGCCGGCCCGCGGCGTGGGCGATCGCCAGCGGGGCGGAGGGCGAGTCCTTGACGTCCAGCTCTGGCATGCGGATCCGTTCACGACAATTCGTTTAAGGCACAGCTTATGCCCGGGACGAACGGTTCAGGAGCCGTCGGACCAGTGCCTGTATGGAACCTGCGTTTCCCGGATGTATATACTCTCCCGGTACGGTTTTGCAGCGAGCCGTTGGATTGTTCTTCGATCCGGCCGCTGCCGTATCCGCCACTTGCCGCGGTGGGAAGCATGGCCGGGTCGTCTTGACCTGAGTGAAACGGCACAACAGATAAGTGGTCAGCGAGTCAACCGCAAATTCAATAAACCAGCACCTGCATGAACTGGTGCTCAGCAGCTCCGACGTCGAGGACTTCCTCGGTGAGCTCGCCCGCGTGTCCGCGCGCAGCCTGTCCGAGCCCGGGGACGAAATCCTGTGCGGCATCACGCTCCTGCGGGAAAGGAAGGCGGCCACCGTCGCGAGCAGCAGCCCCGCCGCGCAGGCCATGGACGAAATCCAGTACGCCTTCGGCGACGGTCCTTGCATGACGGCTTCCCGGGAACAGGAAACCGTCCACGTTGAGGACCTGGTTCTGGATGGCCGCTGGCCGCAGTACGCCGCCACGGTGCGCGGACATGGCTTCCGGTCCATCCTGGCGCTGCCGTTCCTGCTCGAAGGCGAGACCCGCGCCGCCCTGAACCTATATTCGCACCGGCCGGGCCGGTTCGACGAGCGCGCCACGGAACTTGCCCGTGACTTCGTCCACCAGACATCCATGGCCCTGCGCCTCGCTGTCCGGTTCGCGCACAGCAGCGATACAGCCGCCGACCTCAAAACCACCCTGGAGACGCGGACCGTGATCGACGTCGCCGTCGGCATCATCATGGCGCAGAACCGCTGCAGCCAGGCCGAGGCGTTCGAGCTCCTGAAGTCTGCCTCCAGCGCCCGGAACATCAAGCTCCACGCCGTCGCGGCCGGGGTGGTCGAGTCACTCGGCCAGGGCCCCACCCGGACCCACTTCGACGTCTAACCCCGTCCCTGAGCAGCCCCTGCGTCAGGCCGGGCTTCCGGGCAGCGGCTCGCCCGCGGCCGCGCCAAGGCCCGTGAACGCTAGAATGCCGTCCCGCACCTCGAGGGCCCGGTTGTGCTGGACGACGTGCCCGGTTCCCTGCACCTCCAGCAGCCGCCCGCGGCTGGCGAGCCCGGCCAGCCGGCGGCACCAGTCTGCATCCGCGATGGGGTCGTTGGCGCCGCGCACCACGAGGACCG
Organism: Arthrobacter sp. P1_H7; assembly: GCF_056405215.1. Taxonomy (NCBI): domain Bacteria; kingdom Bacillati; phylum Actinomycetota; class Actinomycetes; order Micrococcales; family Micrococcaceae; genus Arthrobacter; species Arthrobacter sp. P1_H7. Next base: position 16,136 of record NZ_JBFUCO010000031.1, read on the forward strand.
GTGCGCTGACGCCGGCGATCTTCTGTTCCATGGGGTACTCCATCATGACCTGCAGGGTCTTGAAGTACCAGGACGGGCCGCACCGCAGGTAGTCGGTGAAAACCAAGGCGTTCGAGGAGGGGCTCTCATAGAACAGGCAGTCACGGCCCAGCGCCAGGGCCGTCCGCGCCACCGTGCCGCGCCGGGGGTCCACCACGGGACCCATCAGAACCACATTCGAGATCCGTCCCGGTTCCTGAAGGGACGCCTCCAGGGCCATCTGTGTTCCCATCGAGTGCCCCACCAGCACTATTTCCGCAACGCCAAATTGTTCCATGGCGCCAAGGATGTAGCGGGCGTGGTCGGCAATGGAGAGCGTGTACGCGGGCTTGGGTGTGGCGCCGAATCCCGGCAGGTCGATGGAGTAGGTCTCCACCGATCCGGCCAGGATCCGGTGCAGCCGGCGCAGGTAACGGTGGGACGCGCCGATTCCGTGGATGAGCACGACGGCGGGCGCGGACCCGCCAGCCATTTCGCGCGAGGCGAAGACGTGGCCGGCGTGGCCCGCGACCGAAATCTCCAGACGGACCGGATCGGTCATGCTGTGCACGACCGCGGCGCGGAGCACGGGTACGGGGGGGACCGCGTGGCAGCAGCCGGGGTCATGGAGGGCTCGATTCGTTGCCGGGTGGTCGGCCCAGTCTAGTAAGCCTGCTGGCTAGATCCCTGCCGCCGTGCGGGACGGCCGGCCGTTTCAGGCTGATCCCGGCGGATCAGGTGTCCCGTTTGTCCCGCTCTTCGAACTCCTCATCGAGGTCATAGTGCCGGAATTCCGTCTCCGGATTCGGCTCCCCCTCCACCACGTACTCATAGTCCAGCTGGCGCTCGACTTGGCTGTCGAGGACCTGAAGATCCTTGTCCGGAACCTTGCTGAGGTCCTCCGGGAAGTCATCTTCCGGGCTGAGGTGCAGCTTCTCGGTCATTGCATGCCTCCCTTGGCCAGGGGACGGACTCGTGCCTGCACTGTCCTGGCTGCATCTAGGATAGCGCTAGCTGCCGGCCGGGCCGATGGCCCCTCCTAGGCGGGCTCGGAACCGACGTTCACCAGCCAGTCCACACCAAACCTGTCCTTGCACATGCCGAAAATGTCGCCCCACGGTGCCCTCTCCAGCGGCATCGCGATGGTGCCGCCTTCGGCCAGCTTGTCGAAGTAGCCACGGAGCTCAGCTTCGTCGGACCCGCTGAGGGAGACGGAAAAGTTGTTGCCCGGGGTGTAAGCCATGCTGTTGGGCGTGTCCGCGCCCATCAGCACCATGCCCGCGTCCGTCCTGAGCTGGGCATGCATGATCTTCTCCTGCTCCGCCGGGTCTTCGCTGGCGTGGTATTCGGCGAAGGTACTCATCGTCAGTTCGCCGCCGAACACCGACTGGTAGAAGGTCATGGCCTCTTGCGCGTTGTCGCGGAAGCCGAGGTAGGGATTGAGCGTAGTCATGTCCGAAACTCCTTGCTGCTGGGGGCGCCGGCCGGGGCGGCAACGACGACGGTGCACGGTACAGGGCATATCCTGCCGCAAAACCGGCAGCGTGGGTAGGTGCCCGGCAGCGGAACCGGGCCGCCGACGACAAAGCAGCTGAAGGGCCAGCCGGAAGCCTCCGACGGCGGCCTTTGCCGCCACCACGACCTGCTCGTCAGTCCAGATCGCGCCGGCATTCTTGAGGTCCGTCTGGAGCGTGTGGTACGAGGTCAGGTTCCTGCCGCTGACCACGCCGGCGTCGATGAGCAGCCACGGGCCGTGGCAGATGGCGGCGACGGGCTTGTGCTGCTCGAAGAAGGCCCGAGTGAACGCCTGGGCGTCCTTGTCGACTCTGAGGTGATCGGCGTTGACCACGCCGCCGGGGATGACCAGGGCGTGGAAGTCGGCGGCGTCGGCCTGCCCCACGGCGAGGTCGACCGCGAACGTCTGCCCTTTTTCGGTGCCGTCATAGCCCTGCAGCCCTCCGCTCTTCGGCGAGACCAGGGTTGGCACGCCCCCGGCTTCCTTCACGGCATCCCACGGGCTGGTCAGCTCCACTTGCTCCACACCGTCGGTCAGCAGGAACGCAACTTTCTTGCCCGAAAGGTTGTGCTCTGACATATGTCCTCCTCGTGCCGGGGCGCGGGCCGGGCGGCACTTGTTCAGTGCCGGCGCCAGCGCAGACTCTCAGTTGGCTTGCAGTCTTAACTCTAGGAAGCCGCCAAGTCGTAAGCAAGCTGATGATGCGTTGTGGAGCCGCGGACAGCAGCGGACGGGAAGCTGAGAGAATGGGCCAATGGAAGTCGCTTTCGGGCTACTGGCCCTCGTCGCCATCGTCTGTGCCGGCAGCGCGCTGGGCCAAAAGATCAACGTCTCCGTCCCCCTGCTGCTGGTGCTGGCCGGCGTCGTGTGCTCGTTCCTCCCGTTTGTTCCGACCATCGAGCTGAACCCCGAACTCGTTCTGGTCGGGCTGTTGCCGCCGCTGCTCTACGCTGCGGCGCTGCAAACCTCGCTGTTCGATTTCGGTTCCAACCGCCGCTCCATTGGCCTGTTGTCAGTGGGCTACGTCATTTTCGGCACCGTCAGCGTCGGGCTGGTGGTCGCCTGGCTGTTTCCAGAGATCCCGTTGGCGGCCGCCATGGCCCTGGGTGCGGTCGTCGCGCCCCCGGACGCCGTGGCCGCGACGGCGATTGCGCGAAAGGTGGGCATGCCCCGCAGGATTGTCACCATCCTGGAGGGCGAATCGCTGGTCAACGACGCCACGGCGCTGGTCTGCCTGCGTGCTGCCATCGCCGCCATCGCCGGAGCTGTCTCCGCAGCGGAGATCGCCGGCGGGTTCGTCCTGGCGGCCGGCGGGGGCGTGGTGGTGGGGGTTGCCGCGGCTTTCGTGCTCACCGCGCTCCGCAAGCGGATCCGCAACGTGGCCATCAACACCTCCACTTCGCTGATCGCCCCGCTCGTGGCCTACCTCCCGGCGGAAGCGATCCACGCCTCCGGCGTCCTGGCCGTCGTCGTTACCGGGCTGATCATGGGGACCAAAGCGCCGTCCATGCCAAACGGGGCGGCACGGCTGAGCCAGCGCAGCAATTGGCACACTGTCCAGTTCCTGCTGGAGAATTCCGTTTTCCTCCTGATCGGGCTGCAGGTCCGGACCATCATCGAGGGCGTCCGGGATGACTCGCTGGGGCCGGAACGGATCTGGTTCGGCTGCGCCGCCGTGCTCCTGGCCGTGCTGATCCTGCGCCCGGTCTGGGTCTTCCCCACCACGTACCTGCCGCGGCTCATTCCCGCGGTCCGGCGCAAGGATCCCGCGCCGCCGTGGCAGTATCCGGCGATCGTCTCCTGGGCCGGCATGCGCGGCGTGGTGACCCTGGCCGCCGTCCTGGTCCTGCCGGCAGGGCTGGAGCACCGGTCCGTCCTGATCCTGATGGCCCTCGTGGTGGTGGGCGGCACGCTGACCCTGCAGGGCTTCACGCTCCCGGCCCTGGTCCGGTGGCTGGGTGTGTTGGGGCCGGACCCGCGCGAGGACGCGCTAAACGAGGCTTCGCTGATGCAGATGGCGACGGCGGCGGGCGTGCAGCGGCTCCAGGAACTGCGTTCGGACGCCGATCCCCCGGAAGTCGTGGCGATGCTGAAACGGCGCACCCAGGAGCGCGGGCTGGCCGCGTGGGAACGGCTGGGCCGTCCGTCCGCCGAAGCCGCCACCCCCAGCCAGCGGTACGCCCAACTCCGGCTGGCGATGCTGGACGCCGAGCGCACCAAAGTCCTCGAGCTGCGGCGCGGCGGCGGGTACGCGCACGAGGTCCTGGTCAACGTCCTTGACCGCCTCGACGTCGAAGAGTCCATGCTGGACGCTGCATTGGAGGAACCGGACGCGGACGGCGGCAGCGGCGGCGAGGGCATCGCCCGGCCCCGCGGAGTTTGTCCGCACCTGGAGTCCGCACCGGATCTCGTCGTCCCGCCCGGTCCCTTCTGTGAGGCGTGCGAACGGGAGGGGACGACGACGGTGCATCTGCGGATGTGCCTGCAGTGCGGCAACGTGGCCTGTTGCGATTCCTCACCGGGAACCCACGCGTACAAGCACTTCCAGCTCAGCGGCCACCCCGTCATGCGCAGCGTCGAGCCGGGCGAGGACTGGCGCTGGTGCTACCCGGACGAGCTCCTGGGCTAGGCCGCAGGCGCCGGCCGGCGCCGTCCGGCCCGTCCCGCCCGTACCCGGGCGCCCCTGTTCACCGCACCGCCCCCTCCGTAGGCTGGAAGGGGACCTGCTGGAAGGGAACCTGGGAAGAGAAGGCGACCCGCCGCCGTCGGACGAAAAGAGGACACCGTGGACAACCAAGACATCCTGGAGCGCATCAAGGCCCTGGTGGAGGAGGAACACGGCCTCCGCGAAGGCTCAACCCAGGCCGGCGGGAGCGGAGCCCCGGACATCCTCCGGCTGCAGCAGGTGGAAGAACAGCTGGATCAGTGCTGGGATCTGCTCCGCCAGCGGCGCGCGAAAAAAGACTATGGCGAGAACCCGGACGAGGCGGAGGTGCGGCCGGTCAGCGAGGTCGAGGGCTACCAAAGCTAGCCCCCGGCCCTGACCTGACAGGCTGGCAGGCAGGCCATGCGGATCGCGCTGCTGGGAGACGTCATGCTGGGCCGGCTGGTGAACCGGCACCTGGCAACGGCCAGGCCTGCCTACCCGTGGGGCGACACCCTGGAGCTCCTGAAGCAGGCGGATGTTCGCATCGCCAACCTCGAGTGTGTCCTGGCGGCCGGCGGCGAGCCCGAGCCCGGCAAGATCTTCCATTTCCGCTCGGACCCGAAGAACGTCGCCAGCCTCCTCGCCGCCGGGATCGACGCCGTCTCGCTGGCCAACAACCATGTCCTGGATTTCGGCCAGGCCGCGTTCGCTGAGATGCTGCCGGCGCTGGACGGCTGCGGCATCCTCCATGCCGGGGCCGGCGCGGACCTGGAGGCGGCCCGCCGTCCGGCCGTGTGGCGCGTGGGCGCCGTCGCCGTCGGATTCATTGCCTTCACGGACAACGAGCCCGGCTGGGAGGCCGGCCCGGCGGCTCCCGGGGTCTACTACGTCCCGGTGGACGATATTTCCGTGAACGACGGCGGCCGGGGCCGGCGGGACGGCCTCCTGGAATTGGTCGCCAGGACCAAGGCCCGCGTGCAGGTCCTCATCGTGTCGGCCCATTGGGGAGGGAACTGGGGCTACGAGGTCCCGGCCGGGCATCGGGACCTTGCCCGGGACCTCATCGAGGCCGGGGCCGACGTCGTGTTCGGCCACTCGCCGCACATATTCCGCGGCGTCGGCATCCACCGGAACCGTCCCATCATCTACAGCGCCGGGGACTTCATTGACGATTATGCGGTGGACCCCGTCGAGCGCAATGACCAGTCCTTCGTGTTCATGCTCGAGACCGACGCCGGCGCACCACGGACGCTTCGGCTGCATCCGACGATCATCGCCGGATTTCAGGCCCGCCTGGCCCGCGGGTCGGCCCCCGATATTGCCGCCCGGATGCAGCGGCTGAGCGGCCAACTGGGCACGTTGGGCAGCTGGAACGCGGCCGGCCGCTGCCTGGAGATTCCGCTCGACAGCCCGCCAGGCACATGAGGCTCCGTTTACATTCCTGAAACATGCCGGTCACGCGAACTTCACGCCGTCGCGATTCCCGTAACGTGCCCGCAACTTTCCGCCCCACGGCCGGAAACATGGCTCCGCGAGGATTAAATCCGGATCGGGGGGCCGGCGGCGACGTGTCCCGGTACGGAAGACTGACGAGAAGGGACCCGCCGGTGGAGCTCACTGCTGGAAGCGTCTGGATGATTGTGTCGGCAGCGATGGTTCTGCTGATGACCCCGGCCCTGGGCCTGTTTTACGGCGGCATGACCCGGGCCAAGGCCTCGCTCAACATGATGATGATGAGCTTCGTCTCGGTCGGGATCGTCGGGGTGGTGTGGGTCCTCTGGGGCTACTCGATGAGCACCGGGCAGGGCGTCCTCGGCCTCTTCGGCAACCCGTTCGCGAGCTTCGGCCTGAGCAACGTCATCGGATCGCCGGACCTGATCAAGGCCGGCTACAGCGCCACATTCGCTATCCTCACTGTGGCCCTCATCAGCGGCGCCATCGCGGACCGCGCGAAGTTCACCTCTTGGGCCCTCTTCGTCCCCATCTGGATCACCCTCGTGTACTGCCCGCTGGCCTTCATGGTCTGGGGCGGCGGCCTCATGAGTGCCGGCGGCGCCGTGAGTGCCGTGTTCGGCCAGGTCATCGACTTCGCCGGCGGCACCGTGGTGGAAATCGCGTCCGGAACCGCAGCCCTGGTCCTGGTCCTGATCCTGGGCAACCGGCACGGCTTCGGCAAGGACCCCGGCCACCGCCCCCACAACATCCCCTTCATCATGCTCGGCGCGGGCATCCTGTGGTTCGGCTGGTTCGGCTTCAACGCCGGCGCCGCCACCACCGTGGAGCAGGCCGGCCTGATCTGGGTGAACACCCTGGCCGCCCCCGCCGCGGCCATGATCAGCTGGCTGGTGACGGAAAAGGTCCGCCACGGCCACCACACCTCTTTGGGCGCGGCGTCCGGCGCCGTTGCCGGCCTGGTGGCCATTACGCCCTCGTGCGCCAACATCAGCCCCCTCGCCGCGCTGGGCCTGGGCTTCGTGGCCGGTGCGGCCTGCGCGGTGTTCGTGGACCTGAAATTCAAGTTTGGCTTCGATGACTCGCTCGACGTCGTCGGCGTCCACCTCGGCGGCGGCCTGATCGGCACCCTCGCCCTCGGTTTCATTGCCCTGCCGGTGGACGGTGCCGGCGGCGGGCTGTTCTACGGCGGCGGGCTCCACCAGGTCATCGCTCAGGCCGTGGCCGTCCTCATCACCGTGGCGGTGTCCGGCCTCGGGACCGCGGTGATCGGACTGGCCATCCACAAGACGCTGGGCTTCCGGGTCAGCCGCGAGGATGAACTCGCCGGCGTGGACCGGTCCGAACACGCCGAGACCGCATATGCCTTTGCCGAACTGGGTTTCAGCCGGTTCAACCCGTTCGGCCACCACGACGGCGCGGCGCACGCCGCGACGTCGGCCCACGCGGCGACGTCGGCCCACGCGGCCGGCCGGGCACCGGAAAACGCATCCGCACGTGCAAAGGAGGACAGCCTCGTCTGAGGCGACCGCCGGGTCCGGCACAAGTTTTTCCAAAGGGCCCGGGTGTAAGACGCGGCCGGAGGCTTAAGATATGGGCGGGGGGCACTCGAATTAGCGAACTCGCTTAATGGGAGGCCACGATGTTCAGCCAAGCCAGCCGCAAGGCATCAAAACCGAAGCTAACATCGGTGGCGCGGACCCCGCGCAGACACCGGCGCAGCTCCCTTCCCAGACCGGACACAGATTGGTTCGGGCGCGGGCTGGCCTCGCTGGCGGCCTTTGCCCTGGTGGCTGGCGGCGGCCTGGTGGCGGCAGCTCCATCGAACGCCGCCGGCCCGGCGCAAAACTACATCGTGGTGCTCAAGGACGGCGTCGTGGACGCCGGAGCGGCGGCGGCCGCCCAGCAAAGCGCCTACGGATTTGCGACGTCGAAGGTCTACCGCAATGCCGTGAAGGGCTACTCTGCCAACCTGACGGCGGCCCAGGCGCAACGCATCCAGGCCGACCCGAACGTCGACTTCGTTACCGCGGGCCGGACCTTCCAGAATCCGCAGGATCCTGGAACCTCGGCCACGCAGGAGACACCGTTTTGGCGGAAGCGGATCGCCGGGACCAGTTCCGACGTCCGTAAGGCCCTCGACAAGGGGCCAAGCCGGATCAATGTCAACGTCGCCGTGATCGACAGCGGCATCGACGCGACCCACCCGGACCTGAATGTCAAGGGCGGGGTTGACTGCCAGTCCGGCTCGCCCGTGGATGTGACCCCCGTTGATGTCATGGGGCACGGGACGTTCGTCGCCGGTGTGATCGGCGCCCGGAACAACCGCTTGGGCGTGATTGGGACCGCCCCGGGCACCCCGCTCTGGTCCGTCCGCGTGGTTGACGACGCCGGCCTGATCTCCGAGGAGATGCTGATCTGCGCGATTGACTGGGTGACGTCGACGCACAAGGATGACGACGACAGCAACGACATCGCCGTGGCCAACATCAGCATCGCCGGCGGCGCCCCGGACACGCCTAACTGCGGCAAGGGCACGGATCCGATGCACTACGCCATTTGCCGCTCGGTCCGGGCCGGTGTCACCTACGCCGTCGCGGCCGGCAACGCCGGTGAGGACTTCGCCAACACGGTCCCGGCCACGTACGACCAAGTGCTGACCGCCACCGCCATGGGCGACTTCGACGGAAAGTCCGGCGGGGATGCCGCCGCCGTCTGCGGCCCGGACGACTTTTCGAAGTACGGGCAAAAGGATGACCAGCAGGCATTCTTCTCCAACTTCGCCACCACGAGTGACGACAAGGCCCACACGGTCGCCGGCCCCGGAGTGTGCATGCTCTCCACCTGGCCCGGCGGCTACAACGTCAGCAACGGCACCAGCTTCGCCAGCCCGGCCGTGGCAGGATCCGTGGCCCTGTGCATCAGCCAGAAGGCCTGCACGGGCTCAGCCGAGCACGTCATGAAGCAGTACCTCGAGCTGACAAAGTCGTACTCGAAGCGGCACCATGACTACGGCTTCGACGGCGATCCCATCCACCCGGTCGGGGGGCAGTACTACGGATACCTGACCCAGACGGTGAGTTTCTGACGCTTCGGCGTGACGTACCGGCGTTGCCAATGGCGGACGTCGGTAGAGGTTCCCGGCAGGTCTCAGCCGAGGGCCAGGCTGCTGGTCTCAGCCCAGGGTCTCAGCCCTGGCTCTCAGCCCAGCAGCCGGCGCTCATAGGCGAAGGCCACCAGCTGGAGCCGGGTCCCGAGGCCCAGCTTGCCCAGCACGCTCCTGAGGTGTGTCTTGACAGTCGCCTCCGAAACGAACAGGCTTCCGGCGATCTCACCGTTGGCCAGCCCCTTGGCCGCGAGCAGGAAGACGTCCCGTTCCCGGGCAGAGAGCACTTCCAGCACGGACAGATCCGGCCCCCCGGCCGGCACGGTCCGGGCGGCATGCTGGAACAAATCCTGCACTGATCCCGGCGCAATCACGGAGTACCCGGCATACACGGTCCGGATCGCGGCGAGCAGGAACTCCGGTTCGGCGCTCTTGAGCAGGTAGCCGCTGGCCCCGGCGTGCACGGCGTCGACCACCGCCTGGTCCCGGTTGAACGTGGTCAGGGCGATGATCTTCGGCGCGCCGGTACCCGCGGCCTCCGCCTCACGCACGATCCGCCGGGTGGCGCCGACGCCGTCCAGGACCGGCATGCGCAGGTCCATGAGCATCACGTCGGGGCACCGTTCGACGGCGGATACCGCCGCCTGCGCGCCGTCGCCGGCTTCCCAGGCCATCGCCATGTCCGGCTGGCTCTCCACCAGCATCCGGATTCCCGCACGGAACAGCGCCTGGTCATCGACGATCGCCACGGTAATGGCCGCCCCGGCATCAGCCACGGTCGCCGGCTTCCTCCAGCGGCATTCCCGGGTGCGCTGCGGGACTTCCCGCGACAACCAGGTCCGGTTCCTCCGCGCCGGCAACGGCGGCGTCGGCAGTCCTTGTGCCGTAGGGGATGAAGACGGTCACCCGGTACTGTTCACCATCCGGGCCGGACGTCATCCAGCCTCCCGCGAGGTGGGCGCGTTCCCGCATCCCGGCGAGACCGCGGCCCACCCGCGTTTCGGCGGCGGGGTCCGGGCTGACCCTGGATGCGGCATCCGGGATGCCGGAGGCCACATGCAGGGTCAGCCCTGGGCCGCTCCAGTCCTGGTGCAGCCGCACCGCGGTGCCACGGCCGCCGTGTTTCAGGGCGTTGGTCAGGCATTCCTGGATGATCCGGAATACGGCGAGTTGCTGCCCGGCGGAGAGCTCGGCGGGCGCGCCGGACTCGCTCTGTTCAATTTCGAGGCTGCCCTGCATGCGTGCCACCAGGGGCCCGACGTCGCTGAGCCGGGGTTGGGGCGTGACAACGCCGTCGTCGTGCACGCCCTCGATGACGCGCTGCGCGTCCACCAGGGCGCTCCGGGCCGACGTCGCGATGTTCTCCAGGGCGTTCAACACGGCCTTGGGCTGGTCCTTGCTCAGGTAGCGGGTGCCGTCCGCCTGCGCCGCGATCACGGCGAGTGAGTGGGCCAGGACGTCGTGCAGGTCCCGGCCGATCCGGGTCCGTTCCTGCTCCACGATCAGGTCCACCTCCGCTTCCCTGAGGCTGGTCTGGGCGATGGTCCTGGCCCGGAACAGGCTGCCGCGTTCCTGGTACATGGCCAGCAGCAGTCCGACGGCGGCGCAGGCTGCCGCGATCACCAGCAGCAGCGAAAAGAGTTGCCAGCCGAAGTCCCGGAGCATCCACCGATCGCCGGTGTACGCAGGGGGAAACCAGCCGACGCCGTTGCCGTAGCGCCAGGACAGCATCAGGAAGGTCATGACGCCGGCGAACACCACGTTCGCGGCCGCCGCGATGAAGCGTGTCCTTCGCCGGGCCGTCCATTGGATGAAGGCCAGGGCCACGAACGCCCCGAGGTAGATGGCCCAGTGGTTGGCATACATCGCGGGAATGGCGTACCCCAGCTGGCCCGCGAGCAGCCCTGCCGTGAATCCGAGCGACGCGTAGGGCTTCCAGGCGGCGACGGCAATCGCTGCTGTCATGAGGATCAGCGGCCACGTCCCATCCCAGGTGTGGAGGCCCGGGCCCATCCGGCCGGCCTCGGCCACGCACCACAGCGTGAAGAAGAGAACGGCCGCCGCGGGGGCGCCCCAATGCCGCAAAACTTTCAGTAGTGGTTCCATGCTGTCACCCTATCCACGGCGTCGGCCCCCGGCCGGTCACATCCGGCCGCGCTCCACCTTGGGGCCAGAAGATTCATCTTTCGAGCCAGCCCTCTGTTGATGACGGGCGTAGTATGACGGCCATGACCAAGGCAGCGGTTGAGGTCACAGCCCCCGCGGACGCGGTGCCGTACTCCGTGCTGGACAGCGTGTTCTTCGTGGTGGGCGGCGTTGCGGCCGTGTGGCTGACCGCGCTGCTGGTGCAGCTCAGCTTCGAATGGGGCTGGGCGCAGGTCTGGTTCCTCTTCATCTTCTGGGCCCTGCTCGCCTATCTGGTGCTCCCCCGTCTCCACCGGATCCTGACCCGGCTCTACGTTCCGGACTACTTCATCGGCCGGGCGCGCACCAGCGACGGACTGCTGGGCGATCCCGTGAACATAGCCCTGCTGGGATCGGAACCGCAGATCCATGGCGTGATGCGGTCCGCGGGCTGGACACTGGCAGATGACGTGACCCTGGCCAGCAGCCGGCGGATCGTCTCCTCCACCCTCCTGCGCCGCAGCTATCTCGAAGCCCCGGTCAGTCCGCTGTTCCTGTTCGGCCGCCAGCAGGATTTCGCCTACCAGCAGGAAGTCGACGGCACCCCGGGCAAGCGGCACCACGTCCGTTTCTGGCGTTGCCCGCCAGGCTGGCTGCTGCCGGGCGGGCTGGCCGTCGACTGGTTGGCGGCCGGCACGTATGACCGCAGCGTCGGGCTGTCCCTGTTTACCCTGCAGATCACCCACAAGATCGATGAGAACACCGACGCCGAACGCGACCATGTGGTCGGCGCCATTACCGGAGCCGATCCCGCGGCCGGGCTCCGGGTGATCCGTGATTTTTCCACCGGCTATCACGCGCGCAACGGCGGGGGCGACACCATCACCACCGACGGCAATCTCCCGATCGTCGATCTCCGGCAGACCGCCGCGGCGCCGTCCGCCTCCGTCCCGCCCCCGGCAGGGGGCCGCACCAGGCGTCCTTCGACCACGATTGTCGGGGCGCTCTTCGTCGGTGCCCGCGCGGCGGCGGCCGCGCTGCTGGCCCTGTCCCTGGTGCTCTTTAAGGACGCGCACGTCGGCTCGCTGATGCAGCCCGTAGCCGGCCCGGCGGTCACCGAGGCCCAGGCGGACTTGGCCGTCAGCGCCGCAACGGTGGTTGTCCTGCTCTTTGCCCTGGCCGAGATCCTGCTGGCGTGGTTTGTGTTCCTCGGCCGAAACTGGGCCCGGACGGTGGCCATGGCACTGAGCACGGCCGCCATCTGCATCCAGGCAATCGATGTTTTCCACGGCGGCCCGGACATCACCCTGAAGTCCAATCTCCCCGGCCTGACCCTGGACATCCTGCTGCTTCTGGCGCTCTCCAGCAAACGGTCCCGCGACTATGCCCTGCGCCCCCGCAAGGAAAACAAACAGGATTCCAGCCGTCCCGGCGGCCGGGCGCCCTTCTGAATCCCCAGGATCCGGGGGCCCTTGACAGCCCTCTCGCAGCGGGCGCTAGATGTTCAAATAGCCGGCAATCCACCGCAGGAGCAGCTAAGGAGCGGACATGAGCAACGACTCACAGGCGCCGGAGCGCCACCACAGCGAGACCCCCGCCGAGGGTGATGCAACGGCTGAGCCCTTCGACGACCGGGCCCATTCCCAGGACGCGGCCGAAGGCCCGGACCTCGACGACGAACCGGGCCCCACGCCGTAGCCTCCCTGGGCTCCCTAGGCTCCCTGGGCTCGAATTCGCCGGAGGCCTCCGGGCTCGCCGGTATTTTCCAACAATCGGAATCATCGGTGCAGGACACATCGGCGGCCAGATCGCCCGCAAGGCCGTGGAGCTCGGCTACGACGTCGTGATCAGCAACTCGCGCGGGCCGGAAACCCTGGCGGTCCTCGTCGCGGAACTGGGGCCCAGGGCCCGGGCCGCAACGCCGGCCGAGGCGGCGGCAGCCGGCGACTTCGCCGTCGTCACCGTGCCGCTCAGGAGCCTCCCGGACGTCCCCGTGGAGCCGTTGGCGGGCAAGATCGTCCTCGACACCAACAACTACTACTGGGAACGCGACGGGCATATCCCGGCTTTGGATGCCGGCGAGGCCACCACGTCCGGCCTGCTGCAGGAGCACCTTCCCCAGTCCAAGGTGGCCAAGGCTTTCAACCACATCATGTCCAGCCAGATCACCACGGACGGTACGCCGGCCGGCACCCCCAACCGTCGGGCCCTGGCCACGGCGAGCGACTTCCCGGAAGCGGCTGAGCTTGTGGCCAGGCTCTATGACGAATTCGGCTTCGACACCGTCAATATGGGCCCGGTCTCCGAAAGCTGGCGCGCGGAACGGGACCGCCCGGCCTACGTGATCCGGCAGAACGCGGCCGAGCTCACCCAGAACCTGGCCAAGGCGCCGCGCACCATCTGACCCGTCCTGCCCGGCCCAGGACCCGCTGTCCCATCCTGGCCCGGGCGCGCGAATTCGCCGGAAGCCTTCGAGGTCGCCGGACTTTTCCGGCGGGCTCGCAGCTTTCCGGCGAATTCGGCCGCGGCGAGGCCCGTCAGCCGCGTCACCTGTCGCGGTCCGGCACGTCCTTTCCGAGCCAGGCGCTCACCAGCAGCCACACGGACCACACCAGAATCAGGACGATCCCCGAGAGCGTGGGAATGGTGTTGGCCGGGGAGAAGCCTTCGGCCCCGATGATCCAGCCCTGCGCGAGGTAGGCGAGCCCGGAGAGCGCCATGAGATAGCCGATCAGCCGGGAAATGCGGCGGGCACCGACAACCACGGCCCCGGTCAGGACGAGGGCCGCACCCAGCACGAAGCTCTGGTAGCTGCGCATCCCCCACTCCAGCCACCGGATGCCCTCGGCGGTCGCAAACCGGGCGGCCTTTTCCGGTTCCGCGGCGGCAGCCCAGGCGTCCACGGCGTGTTTGAGGGCAACTCCGTCGACAGCTTGGAGCGCGGCGTACAGCGCCAGTGCCGCGACGGCAGCCACAGCGCCGAAGCGGGCCGTCCAGGTCATGGTCCCGTCCGGTCCTTTCAGGACCATCAGCAGGACCAGCAGCCCGGCGATCAGCAGCGCCATGCCGACGAACTGACCGAGATGGACCGCAGTCCAGATGCTGCTGCCGGCATACTCCGTAAAGGTCGCCGGGTGGTCGTTGGCGCTGGCCGTATCGGCATGGAGCAGCCCGGCGACCACGGACAGCGCGAAGCCGGTAAAGGCCAGCGTGGCGGCCAGGCGCAGCGGCGCACGGGCTGGTGACGGGCGCCCGGACTCGGACGAAGCCGCCGGCCGCGGATTATGATCTGTGCCGTACTTCTTCATGGCATCGCCCGTTTCGTGCCGCCGCGCAGGGTGCGCGAACTGCGCGCCTAAGCGCAGGCTACGCCGATTGCGTCCGCGGAGCCACGGACCTTTGATCGGTATATCGCGGCCGCCCGTGCGACCCGGCCGGACCGCCCGTTAATCTGGACACCGCCGCACCCATTAGGACTGCGCTCGTCCATGGCCTAGCCGCGCAGCGAAGCGCGCGACGGCGTCTTCCGGAGTTGGCGCGGGACCGAAGAGTTCGGCCTGGCGGCTCGTCTTGGCCACGTAACGTCCGGTATCGAACCAGGCCGCCATGGCTCCCATGTCTTTCATGAGCGGGGCGGACTTTCCCGCAACCCTGCCTGCAGCCCGGAGCAGACCGGCGGGAACCGACACGACCCTAATTTTCTTGTTCGCCAGCCGCGACACCAGATCAGCGCCCTCCTGCATGCTGATCGGGCGGCTCCAGCCGAGATCGATGCGTTCCCCGTCGGCAATGTCCGCGTCAACGGCCTCCGCGAGACAAGTCGCGACGTCGCTGACCAGAACGAATGTCAGCGGGACGCTTTTGGAGCCGAGCCAGACGATCCGGCCCTTCTCGAACGGGTCACCGCCCATCTGGGCGATCTGATCGAAAAATGCTCCGGGACGCAGGGCGACAAACGGGACACCGAGTTCTTCGAGTTTGTCCTCGGCGAGCTTCTTGTGCCAGAAATGCGGCACATTGGGTGTCTGGTCGCTCGTGAGGATGCTGGTGAGCACGAAGCGCGGCACCCCGGCCTTGCTGGCGGCGATGGCGAGATTGGCGTTGCCACGCGTGTCGATCTCGTGGGCGTTCTTGTTCTTCCCGGTGTACCCGGCCGCCGTCGTGATTACCGCGGCGGTGCCAGACATCGCGGCGACGAGCGAATCGAGGTCGAGCATGTCGCCCCGGGCTATCTCGACGCCCTTAGCTTCGAGTTTGCCCGCGTCCGAGCTCGGGCGGACAAGCGCCCGCACCTTCTTACCCCGGGCAAGAAGCCGGTCGACGACCTGCCCACCGAGCGATCCCGTTGCACCGACCACCAGCACAGGCTTCTGTTCAGACATTGATATCTCCTAGATGTTTTCCCTGCTGCAGCGGCGAAGGGCCGGCCCCGACTAATGAGCCGAAGGAGTTCGACGTCGCCAATCTGACCGGCGTCGACGATGAGCTTAAGTTCGGCGGCGCCTAACCGGTCCCGTTCCAGAGCCGCCGCCACCAGGGCCGCTTCGGCTCCGGCTCCGGAGGGGCGACGGCGGCCGCGGCGGCCCGGCGGCCCCGCCAGCGGTCCAGTTCGACGTCGACGTCGCGCGTTTTGGTGATCACCGGCGGCCCGCCCTGAAGCTGCCGCCGGGCATCGATGACCCGGGCGTTGAAGTCCTCCACGATCTCGCGGACCTGCTTTTCGCTGGACTGGGCATCGAGCCGGGCATCGAGTTCCGCGTCCTCGGTGCGGAGCAGGATCGCCTTCGGGCCCAGGCCGGAGATGTTCTCCCGCTGGATCAGGCCCTTGACCCACCAGTCGGGGTCATACGCCTCCCCCAACCCCGGGATGGGCTTGCCGGCGTACTTGAGGTTGTCGAACTTGCCCTGGGCCATGGCGTCGCGGATCAGGTACTCGGCTTTGGCGGCGTCGTCGATCTTGGCGCGCTTTTGCCGGAGCTCTTCCTCGGCGGCGTTGAGCTCGCCGTTCTCCTGGGCGGTGCTGCCCGAGGCCCGCACGGCCCGGAGTTCCGCGGCCCGCTCCACCCTGCGCCGGAACGCGCTGTTGGAACCACTTACTCCGCTGCTCATCAGCCACCACCGTCCTCGCCTGCCGGAATCGCGGATCTGCCTTCCAGTATGGAGAACGGCCGGGCGGCGGCAAAAGGTCCGTGCAGCGGCGAACCGCGACAATTGCACCCCGCCTCCTCGCCGAGACGGGATCCTTACACTCCCGTAACCCGGTGTTAACCCGCCCGTGCGAGGCTGGGACTTCGGATAAAACTAAGCATCCTTCCCATCCCTTCTGCACAGCAGATCTCGAGGAGTTGCAGCCGTGAACAGCCAAAACCAGAGTGCGTCCGGAAGCCCCCTACAAACCAGCCGCGAGGAAGCGCCAGAGGATCAGAGCAGCACGCACGTCACGCATGTCCGCGAAGACGTGGCCATGGCGGGACGGTGCGCCAACGTCCACCTGCCCACAGGGCGAACGTGCACGCTGCCCGCGCGCCACCCCGGCTCGTGCAGTTTCGTCGGGCCCGAGGACGCGGAGCAAGCCGCAAGGCAGTAGGCCAAAGCGCTCCCCATACGCAGTTTTGCGCAAGGATTCCGGCGGATCCGGTCACGGGTGCCCCGCCGCGGCTACGCTGATCGGACATTGAGCACCGGATCTAGCTGAGGGAGATCACGTGCCTCGAGAGAATCTGCGTGAAGATCTGCAGCAGCGCGCCGAGAAGGTATCGGCTCAAAGACTGCCGACTGGAAATTCATCCGCTGCGCCGCGGCCCGTACCACTTGACGCCACAGCACTGACCCGTGCCGGTATCGCCGGCTGGGCCGCCCGGCTGGGACCTCCCGGACCGGAAGCGCCCCGGTCCCGGCGGCTGGCCCATGTGGGCGGTATCGCGGCCATCGCCGCCCTGGTCATGTACCTGACGTGGCGTGTCCTGTTTACGATGCCGTCCGGTGAATGGAACTTGGCCATCGCCTGGATCCTGGTCACTTTCGAGGCCTTGCCGCTGGCCGGCCTCATCCTGAAGGCGTGGTCCGTGTGGAACATTGACAGCCATCCGCCGGTGCCCGTGACGGAGGCCCCGAACGGCATGCGGGTGGCGGTGCTGATCCCCACCTACAACGAGCCCATCGAGGTCCTGACGCCTACGGTCGCGGCGGCCTGCGAGCTGGCCCCGGCGCACGAGACGTGGGTCCTCGACGACGGCGACCGGCCCTGGGTCGAAGAAATGTGCATCGCCTATGGCGCCCGGTACGTCCGCCGGGCCGTCCACGACCACGCCAAGGCCGGCAACATGAACCACGCCCTGGGCCTGATGGCGGCGGAAAAGGCCGCAGGCGGCCCCGGCATCGACATCATCGCCGTCCTGGACTGCGACCACGTCCCGCTGCCCACGTTCCTCACCGCCACGCTGGGCTGGTTCAATGACCCCGAGATCGCCCTGATCCAGGGCCCGCAGTCGTTCTACAACGGCGGCGCGTTCGACGACGACGGCATCACGGGTGAGCAGGGCACCTTCTTCAACGTCCTCATGGCGTCCCGCAACGTTCCCGGCGCCGGACCGTTCTGGTGCGGGTCGACGTCGTTGTTGCGCCTGAGCGCCCTGGAGGAGGTGGGCGGCGTGGCAACGGAGACCATCACCGAGGACATGCACACCACGCTTAAACTCATCCGGCGCGGTTGGCGGACGGTCTACCACCACCAGACGCTCGCCGTCGGGCTCGCGCCGGCGACGCCGGACCAGTACCTGCTGCAGCGCCGGCGCTGGGGCATGGGTGCCATGCAGATCCTCGTCCACGAGAAGCTGTGGGCGGCGAAGGGCTGGCTGTCGTGGCGGAATTACCACGAGTACCTCAACGGCACACTGTGGTGGCTGGAGGGCATCGCCACGCTGGTGGCCTTCCTGATTCCGGTGGTGATCATGCTGTCCGGGGCGCAGACGTCCACCGCCGGCCCGCTGCTTTTCACCGGGGTCTTCCTGGTCATGTTCACCGTGCGCCTTTGGGGCTCCAAGCAACTGATGCGTAACGAAATCCACTGGCCCACGGCCTTCGCCCTGCGGATCTTCCGCGTCCCGGTTGGCCTCGCGTGCCTTTGGTGGCTCATGTCCCGGAACGTCCTGGAGTTCCAGGTGACGCCCAAGGGCGCCGCCGACCTCCGGCTCCGGGGCCGGACGCCGCGCATCCTGATTGTGATGGTTGTACTTATCACCGCGGTGATTCTGTACGCGGCGGCCGGGCTGGCCGGGCTGGTGCCCTGGCGTACGACGCCCGGTTCCACGGTGGCGTCCGGTGCCTGGCTGGTGCTCGCCGGCGCGGTCCTGGTGCTTGGGACGCGCAGGATCCGGGCCGCCGAATTCGCCACGTCCCGCCGCAACGCCTACCGGATCGAGGTGGCCGCCCCGGTGGAAGCCGAGGGGGTCCGCGGTGAACTGCTGGACATTTCGGTTGGCGGAGCGGCAGTCCGGTTCCCGCACGGAACGCTTCCGGCCTCGGGAGAGGTCATGCTCCGGCTGCCGGGGGCCGCTCCGGTCCGGCTGCAGGTCATCCGGACCACAGAGCAGCCGGATGGAACTCAAATCGCGTCCCTGCGGGCATCCAACGACGACTGGGCCGTCCACCGTGCGCTCTCGTTGTGGATCTTCCACACGCCCGCAGGGGCGCTGCCCGATTTCCCGCCCGGCGTTCCGGCCGCGGCGTCGCTAAGGGGGCGCTGAGGGACCTGGGCCGGCTCACTCCCGGATGCCGAGGTAGATGCCTGTGTGGTCCAGGTGGCCGTTCCCCGCGGAGACCATCGCCTGGAACGCCGCCAGGAGGCTGCCGGCCACGGGCAACGTCAGGCCGGCCGCCGCCGCGACCTCCGAAATAAATCTGAGGTCCTTGAGCTGGTTTTTGGCAGAACCGCCGCCCTCGAAGTCGGCGTCAATCCATCGCTGTCCCTTTTGCCGGAGCACCTCCGAATTCGCAAGTCCGCCCGCAAGGACTGACTGGACTCGTTCCAGATCCAGCCCGGAGGCCGCGGCGAGCGCCATGGCCTCTGACAGCGCGGTGACGGTGGCGGCGACGACGATCTGGTTGCAGGCCTTCACTGTGGACCCCGCACCGGTGCCCCCGAACCAGGCGACCGTCGAACTGTACAGCCCGAAGAGCGGAGTGATCTTTTCCACCACGTGGCGGGGTCCGCCCACCATGGTGCTCAGCCGGCCTTCCTCGGCGCCGATTGTGCCGCCGCTCAGCGGCGCATCAACAACTGTCACCCCGTGGTCCCGCTGGCACTCGGCGGCAAAGGCCGCGACGGCGACGGGCGACACTGTGCCGTGAATGACTAGTACGGGGTGGCCAATCCCGGCCGCCTTCCACCCTGCCAGGAGCCCTTCGGCTCCGACCAGGAGCCGCTCCACGTCCGGAAGGTCCGGCAGCACGGTCAGTACCACTTCGCTGGCCGCCTCTGCTGGGGAGGCGGCCACCCGTCCTCCGGCGATGGCTTCGGCCTTGTGCGCCGTGCGGTTCCAGAGCGTCAGCGGCACGCCCGCGGCGATGATGTTCCGGGCGATCGGGGCTCCCATGGGCCCTGTTCCCAGCAGGGCCACGGAGGCGGGCAGGCTGGCGGATGAAGCGTGCATTGTTGGCTGTCTCCTGGCTTAGAAGGGGATGAGCCCGGCGAGGGCGGGGAGGAAGGTGCTGAACCAGGGAACCGCGGCCAATACGAGGAGTCCGATGAATACGGCCACCAGGTACGGCCAGAAGTGCTTCAGGCTGTTTTCCACGGTTTCGCGGGCTGTTGCACAGGCTACGTAGAAGCCGACGCCGGCCGGGGGTGCGAAGGAGCCGATGCCCATGGAGATGATGAGCACCATGGCGTATTGCACCGGGTTTACGCCGAAGTCGATGGCGATCGGCAGCAGCAGCGGGGCAAAGATGAGCACGGCGGGGAGGCCCTCGAGGAGCTGGCCCATGATGATGAGCAGGATGATCGTGAACAGCATGAACAGGAGCGGAGAATCGCCGAGTCCGGACATGAGGTCGTGGATCTGCTGCGAGACGCCGGCGAGGGCGAGGGTCTGGGCCAGGGGCGAGGCGGCAGCGATGATGAAGAGGACCATGCCCGCCGTCGTCGTCGTTTCGCGCAGGGTGTCGCCGAGAAGCTTCTTGCTGCCCCGCCGGTAGGCGACGGCGAGCACGAAGGCGTAGGCCACGGCCACCGAGGAGACCTCTGTCGGCGTCGCGAAGCCGCTGAGGATGCCCACCACCATGCCGACCGGCAGGAGGAGGGTGGGCAAGGCGAAAAACGTTGCTGAACCGCGTGCCCGCCAGGTGGCCTTGGGGCTGGCGGCTCCGCCCTGCTTCCGGGCCCGCAGGAAGACAAGGGCCATGACGACGAGGGCGAGGAACGCCGCCGGAACGAAGCCGGCCAGGAAGAGCGTGGTGGTCGAGATGGTCGTGATGGATCCGAGGATGAGCAGCACGATGCTGGGCGGGATTGTTTCTCCCATGATGGCCGAGGCCGAAAGGACCGCGACCACCTCGCCGCGCGGGTATTTGCGTTCTTCGAGCATGCCACGCATGGTGGTGCCGACGGCCGCGACGTCGGCGACCTTGGAGCCGGAGATGCCGGAGAAGATGTACATGGTGACCACGACCACCTGCAGCAGGCCGCCGCGCAGGTGGCCGATGAGGGCGTCGACGAGCTTGGCCAGGGGCAGGGTGAGGCCTGCAGAGTTCATGACCGTGCCGGCGAGGATGAAGAATGGGATCGCCAGCAGCACGAATCCCTTGGCTCCGGAGGCCATGCCGATCGGGATGGCGCTGACATCGGAAATGCCGCCGAGGTAGAGGTAGATTCCGGATGCGAGGGCCAGGACGAAGGCGATCGGGAGGCCCAGGAAGAGCAGCAGGAACAGGACCGCGAGCACCACGCCGAGGAGGACGTTCGGTGACGCGTAGTAGAACAGCGGCGGGGCGAGCATGACGACGGCGACCATTGCCGCGGCGATCCCGGCGGCGGCCAGGACGGGCCGGCGTTCCTGGCGCCAGAGCTTGATGAGCGCGAACCACGCGATAAGGACCATGCCGCAAGAGAATGGCAGGGACACCCAGAACACGGGCAGCTGCAGGATGGGCGTCTTTTCCTCGATCTGCTGGGCCAGGGTCGGCACGAAGAGGGCGAAAGCCCCTGCGCTCATGACGAAGACGAGCCAGTCGACCAAGGCGGCCAGATAGGGCTTCCACGCTGCGGGCAGGCGCATGATCAGGGCCTGCACCGACATGTGCGCACCCTTGGGGTAGGCGATGGCTCCGCCGATAAAGGCAATGGTCAGGAGCGCAATCTCCGACACTTCCTGGGTCCAGAGCACAGAGTCACCGGTGATGAGCCTGACCATGATGTTCAGAAGGATGACGACGAGCTCGGCGAGGATCGCCGCGCCCACGGTCCATTCGAGGACCTTGTCGAGCCAGACGGCACCACTCCAGCCCGGGGGGACGTGACCGTGGTGCAGGATCTCTTCCGCGTCAGACGGAATGACCTCCTCGAGTTGCTCAGGAGCCAAGGTGCGTTTCATGTTCTTCCAGACTGTCGACATTGAGAGCGGGATGTTGGTGGAGGGGAGAGCGGAATATTGGCGGGAGGGCCGGGGCACCGATGGCGCCCCGGCCCGAAGAATTCCTTGCCGATCAGCTCGGAGAACTGCGGGTAAAGGCTCTTGGATGTGGCTTTGAACTCTTCAAGGCCCGAGGCGCTGAGCTCGTTGACCGTCATGCCCTTGGCCGTAAGTTCGTCCAGCTGCTTCTTGGACTGCTCGGCGTCGTAGCCGGTCTTGAACGTCGCTGTTTCGGTCGAGGCGTCGGTGAGGGCCTTCTTTTGATCCTCGGAGAGTGTGCTCCACTTCTTCGATGACAGGGCGAGCACCCAGGCGTCATTGATGTGGTTGGTCAGCGAGACATATTTCTGCACCTCGGAGAACTTATTGGTCCACGGCACCTCGATCGGGTTTTCCTGCCCGTTGATCGTTCCCGTCTGCAGGCCGGTAAAGACCTCGGAGAAAGCCATGGTGGTCGGGCTCGCGCCCAGCTTTCCGAAGAAGTCGGTCCAGAGCGGGTTGCCGGGAACGCGGATTTTCAGGCCCTTCAGGTCCGACGGTTTCTCGATGGGGCGCACCGAGTTGGTGATCTCGCGGCCGGTCCGGGTGAGGAAGGACAAGGCGACGGTGTCTTTGGCTGCGAGCTTGTCCTTGAGTAGCTGGCCCGGCTTTCCTGCCAGGAACGCCGCTTCCTCGGTCGTGTCTTTGAAAAGGTAGGGGATGCTGATGCCGTTCATTTCCGGTACCACGGAGGCGTACACGGAAGTCGAGAGGATGAGGGCGTCGAGCGAGCCGCCCTGCAGCCGGGTGACGGCGGCGTTCTGGTCCCCGCTGAAGCTCGTTCCGTTCGGAACTACCGTGACGATGACCGATCCGTTGGAGGTCTTCTTGACCTGGTCGGCGAAGTGCTGGGCGGAAACGCCGACGGACGAGGTGAGCGGATCCGGGATGGACAGCTGGATTTTCGCCGGGGCGCCACCGGCCCCGCCGGGCGCTCCGGAAGCGCAGCCGGCGAGGAGCGAGGCTGCCAGGGTGCAGGCCAGCACTCCGGTGAGGGCGCGGGTCTTGGATTTCATGTGATGCCTTTCTTCATTGGAAGGAGTCTGGGTCCGGAGGCGGGAATCGGCATCGAATGGATTTCGTTGCCGCGCCGGTTGTGGATAGAGCAGGCAGGATTAGGCGTTGACGGAAGTTTCCGCGACGAGGGCTTCAGTTTCGCGGCGCAATTCGAAGGCCTGGGCGAGCGAGTCGTCCATGATGACGTCCTCCCAACCGACGATCTCGCCCTTGGGGATGTCGTTACGCAGTTCCACGTGGTGGGCAAGGGCAACGGGCAGTGCTCCGATGGCGACGGAGTGCCTGGCCGAAACCAGCTGGCCCCAGACCGTGTAGCCGCCTTCGCCGTCGAGGTATTCACCGGCTTTGAGGTCCTTCTTCGCCGTCGCGACAACATCGCCGAAGAATCCGACGGGCGAACCCGTGGCAATCCCGCGGAGGGCTGCGTTGGCGATGGAGACGTTCAGCTCCAGGCCCACGTAGTGGTACGGGCGGTACAGCGCCGCGTACTGGCCGGTGGGGTCCGGGTGCCACGGGTATTCGTTAAAGCAGCCGGAAACATATGCGTTCGTGGCCTTGACGACGACGAAGACGCCTTCCTGGGTGTTGTGGGGGATCCAGGTGCCGTCGCGGTTGACGCTGGACATGACGTCGACGCTGCCTTCGTGGGCGAGGGCTCCCCCGACGTCGGCGGGGCGGCAGATTGTGGCGATTTCCTCGACATCACCCGGCGTGAACGTCAGCCCGGTGTCAGAAGGCACCAGTCCGGCGCCGTTGGCGACGGCGGCCATCTCAATGGCGGCCTTGGTGCCGTCACGGAACGAGGTGTGCATGTTCGGGTTCAGCTGGCCGGAATCGGTGAGTTCCTTGGAAAACTCCCAGTTCTCCCAGACGTTGTCCGGGTTCATCTCGTGATAGTGCTCAAGGAACTTCGCGCCCTTGCCGGCACAGACCACGTCGAAGCCGCTGGTGCGGGCCCAGTCGACGAGTTCCATGATGAGGGCCGGCTGGTCGCCGTAGGCCATCGAGTAGACAACGCCGGCGGCTTCCGCGCGCCTGGCCAGGGCGGGGCCAGCCAGGGCGTCGGCTTCGACGGTGACCATGATGATGTGCTTCTTCGTTTCAATGGCGCGCAGCGCGTGCTTCACACCGACGATCGGGTTGCCCGTTGCTTCAACGATGACGTCGATGTCGACATCGAAGAGCTCGTCCGCGTTGGCCACGATCGCCGTGGTGCGGTCCCGAAGGGCGGTCGCGATGTCCGGCGCGATCTGGTCTTTGGGCCATCCGACGAGGTCGAAGGCGCCTTCGGCGCGCTTGACGTTGATGTCCGCGATGGCGACAACGTGGATGCCGGGAATGTTGTTGGCCTGGGCCAGATACATGGTGCCGTAACGGCCGGCTCCGATGAGGCCAACGCGGATGGGGCGGCCATCTTGCTCACGGTCGCTGAGGAGTTTGTGAAGATTCACTGGAGTCTCTCTGGTAGGTGTGCGAAACGAAGAGACGCCCTTCCGCGGCAGCGGATGGAACAACTTCTTTGTCGCTATGTGCTGGAAAATTTACCCGAAGTGGAACCGGTTCCACTTTTGTACCACCCGGTGCTAAGCTGTGTCAACGACTCCGCAAGAAACGTCTTCCGCCAGCGCATGGCGGGTTGAACGGAGACGCTGCGTACGAACTAGTGCTAGCAATTTCCCTCAAGGAGGAGCGGTGAAGAAGGCCCCAACCATTCGCGATGTCGCGGCGGCTGCGGGAGTCTCGGTCTCTGTCGTGTCCCGGGTCCTGAACCCGGACTCCGGGCCCGTCGCACCCGCCAAACGGCAGGAAGTCGTCAGGGTCATCGACGAGCTGGGCTACCGTCCCCGGGCGGCCGCCCGCGAGCTTAGCGCGGGCCATGCACTCACGATCGGGCTCGTGGTCACGGATCTCTCCAACCCGTTCTTCGCGCGTCTGGCCGACCGCATCGTGTGGGAAGCCCGGAGCCACGGCGTGCAGGTAGTCTTGATGACCACCCAGGAAGATCCGCATCTGGAAGCGGAATCGCTGGATACGCTGCTGGACCGGTCCGTGAGCGGGGTCATCGCCACCCCCACAGGCGGGAACATCGAGAAATGGGCGCGCCTGCAGGACCTCGGCGTGAATGTGGTGTTCGTAGACCGCACCATCGAGGAACTCGGCGACGCCGACGTCGTTAGCATCGAAAACTTTGACTCTGCGCAGCGCTCAACGGAGTACCTGATAGGCCTCGGCCATACACGGATCGCACTCGTTACGGGGCCCCGCAGCACGTCAACGGGCAGGGCCAGGATCAGCGGCTACACCGCGGCGCACGAGAGCGCGTCCCTCGCGGTTGACCCCCTGCTCATCCGCGATGTGCCGTTCCGCGGGGACGCCGGCGGCGATGCCGTCGGCTCCCTGCTTGCCATGCCTCAGCCGCCCACGGCCCTCATCGTGGCCAACACCGCCCAGGTGCAGAGCTCAGTTCGGCGGCTTGTCCAGACGGGGGTCCGCATCCCGGACGATCTCTCGGTGATCGTCTTCGATGACAATCCATGGACAGAACTGATGTCCCCGCCGCTGAGCGTGATCCGCCAGCCGCTGGACATGCTCGCCGTCCATGCCCTTGAACTCGTGCTCGGCCGGATGCAGGGCAAGTTCCCCGAAGGCCCGCGGCTCATCGAGGTCAAAGCCGATTTCCTGCCCCGCAACAGCTGCGCCCCGCTCGCCCACGCCCCTACCCACTAACACCCACTAAGGAAAAACATGCCCGTCGTCGTCACCGCAATGTTTACGCCCAAAAAAGGTTCCTTCGACCAGGTGGTCGCGGCCCTGTCCCCGGCCATTGCAGAGGTCCACGAGGAGCCCGGGTGCCTCCTCTACGCTATTCATGAATCTCCCGACGGCCAGATCCTTATGATCGAGAAGTGGGAATCCGCTGAGTTGCTCGACGCCCACGGCGCAGGCGGCCCCGTCCAGCGGCTGAACGCCTCTTTGGAGGGCCTCCTGCAACGACCGGTCGAAGTAATGCGCCACGAGCCGATCCCCGCCGGAACTCCGGGTCAGGGTACTCTCTAGGAGCAGCCCCCGTGTCGTGCATCGAGTGAGCACATGACGGCGGTGATTTGCCGCAGAATTGCCGTGAAGTGCCCTCCCGCGCGGGCTCAGGCCGGTCCTGGGCCCGCGCTCCCGCCGGCTCAGTCCCCCTCGAGGCAGAGGATGAAGCCGGGAAACACATGCCGGCCGGGGCGTCCGCCCACCTCGTCGATGGCCCGGCGGATCTGCCGGAGCTGCTCGACGGTCATCTGCAGCGGTGGTTCGTCGGGCTGGTAGGTGGTGAAGATCGGATAGTCGACGCCGGGCTGCCGCGACATCTCGATGTGGCAGCCCAGGACATGGGTGACGGGATGGGTGTCGCAGAACGCGATCAGCCGGTCGATGGTGCGGACAAACGCAGGCCAGTCCTGGATGTACAGCCGGCCAGGATAGACCGTGTCTCCGGTGAGCAGGAACCCGGTGTGGGGATCGTAGAACGTGACGGCCGCATGGTGGTGCCCCGGGCTGGGCCAGCATGCCAGGACGCGTCCGCCGAGGTCCACGTGTGCTGGCCGGATGTCGCCGTCGCCGTCGTCCGAGTCACCGCCGTCGCCAGAATCGTCATTGAATCCGAAGAATTCCCACGCACTGTCCCGGGCCGCGTCCACCACAACGGTGTCGGGACGGCCGGCGAACTGGGCATCGCCCGCGACATGGTCGCCATGCGGGTGGGTATGCAGGACAAGGAGCCCGTAGCCGTCGCGGGGATGGGCGGCAAGCCAGGCGTCCACAAGGCCGTCGACAACGCGGCGCAGCGGGAAGAAGTCCGCGGATGCTGTCGCGCCGGTGTCGATGAGGACGGCCCGGGCGTTGCCAAACAGCAGGAACATGAACGGCGCCTCGTAATTGACCGCCATGTTCTGGCGCAGGATAAACGTGTGCTCGTCGTAGGCGTGGACCTGGATATCCGGGTCTGTGTTGTGTTTCGCGGACTCCGATCCGTGGATCCAGGCCACGTCCAGGTCGCCGGGTTGCGGGCCGCCTGCGGTGAAGTCGATCAACTCCGGTGCCGTGTCCATGTGTTCTCCTGTGTGCGTCAGCGCCAGTGGCGGCCGGTGCGGCGGCCGTCAGGTTCCGCAATGACGCACCAACACTCCATGATGACCGGTCCCTTTCCGGTCCTCCAACCCCGTCGATTGCTCCGTAGATGCCCTTTTGAGGAGTGATTACGGCACTTACGGAGCAATCGATGGGGTGGTGTTGGCCTGCTGACCTCGCCTTGGTCCGCAGACCTAAAACGAGCCACGTAATTTAGGAGCTTTTCCATACTTTCGATGACGGCAGCTGGATAGGCTGAGGTGTCCGGACAAAGCCGTCCGGGAAGGGTGCCAATATCAGAAGGAAGCCCATGGCCGCAGCTACGGTGGACGACATCCTCGCGGATCTCCCGCTGGGTTTCGCCAGCCTCATGCTCCGGCCTTCCCGCACGGATGCGGCGATCGAGCGATTTGTGATCGTCGACGCCGACGACGAGACCGCCGACGGCGGGACCGCATTCGTCCTGCTGATCGGCGTTCGCGGACGCTCCGCGTTGCCGGCAGTGCGGCGCCTGCTGAAGGACCCTCCCTTGGTCTTGGCCGTCAAGGGCAGCCCGGAGGAACTGGCGGAAGCCGAAGAACTGTTGCGCGCCGCCGGGACCGGTCTGTTGCTGGTGGACCCGGCCGCAGACTGGGACCGCCTGCTGTCCATCGCCAAGGACCGGATCCAGCCACCCAGTTACCAGCGCGAAGTGCTGACCCTGCTGGAAGAAGACCTCTTCGCCATCGCCCAGACCACGGCCCGCCTGACCTCCAGCCATGTGGTGATCGAGGACGCCGCCAACAAGGTCCTGGCCTACTCCACGGTCACCAATGCCATAGACGAGCTGCGCAAGGCCTCCATCCTGGCCCGGCGCGGCCCACGCAAATACGAACTCCTCCTCAAGGACCTCGGCGCCTACCGCGAGCTGCACCGGACCCGCCTGCCGGTCCGGGTTCCCGCCCGGCCCCAGGACGGCCTGCGGGAGCGCGTCGCCATCAGCCTGTTCGCCGGTGACCGCATCATGGGCTACATCTGGCTTCAGGAAACCGGTGCCGGCTTCGGCGACGACGTCGACTACGTGCTCACCGGCTCGGCCGCACGGGCCTCCGCCGAGCTGATCCGCTACCGCAACCAGCAGTCGGTGCACATGCGCGAGGACCGGATCGCGCGGCTCCTTTCGGGTCCGGCGGAAGCTGCAGCGAGCGCGCACAGCGAAAAGATCCCTGCGGACCGTCCCGCGGCCCTGATCTTGATTGGCCTGTCGGCGTCTCAAGCCCAGGAGGACGACGCCGCGCTCAAACATGGCGAGCTCGCCAACCTCGCTTCGATCCATGCGGCCGCCTACAAGCCCTCAGCAGTAGTGGGGCAGTTTCACGGCGACACCGCAGTGATCCTTCCCGGGCTCCAGTCCGCCAATTCCGGGGCCGGGCTGCGGAGCGTGGCCGAGGCAATCGTCAAGGACGCCAACAAGCACCTCGGCATCAGCACCTTCGCCGCCGTCGGCCCCGTTGTCCCCGATCTGCTCTCGATCCATTCCGTGACCGGAATATCCGAAGCGCTGCTGGGGTGTATGCGCCGGTCCGGCGAAGCCCCGGTGGCCACCGTGGACGACTTCGAGGCAGAGATCCTCTTCCACGACGCCGTGGAGAACTTCACGACGGCGGCGTTCCGGCACCGCAGCCTCTGGGCTCTCCTTCGCGATGATGCGGAACTGGCCGAAACCCTGCGTGCATTCTTCGACGCGTCCCTGGACGTGGCCGAGTGCGCGAAGCGCATGCAGCTGCATAAGAACACCGTCTATTACCGGATAAACAAGGTCAGCCGGGTTACCGGGTTGACCTTCAGCAATCCCCGCGATTCATTGGTCGCCCTGCTTCATGTTCAGGAGTGGGCCGGCACGCAGAAGGAGCACCTGGGCAAGAAATGATGACAGCACTCGATTCGCCGCCGCTTGGCCTGGTACTGGATGACATTGTCCGCAGCCACCGGCCCCGGACGGATGCGGGGTCAGTTCCCGCAAACATTCCTCACCTGCAGTCCCCGCCGTTCGACCGTTTCGGCATCGCGGTTGCCACGACCTCCGGCGACGTGTTCAGTTCCGGCGATGCCGATCTTCCGTTCTCGATCCAGAGCATCTCCAAGGTCTTCACCCTGGCGATGGCGCTCAGCGCCGACGACTCCGGCGCGTTATGGTCCAGGGTCCTTCGCGAGCCGTCAGGGACGTCCTTCAACTCGCTCGTCCAGCTTGAAGTCGAGCACGGGATCCCACGGAACCCCTTCATCAATTCGGGCGCCCTGGTGGTCACCGACCACCTGATGGAAAGATCTCCCGACGCCGCCGCTCAGGTCCTGCGCTTCCTCACCGGCCAGGTGGGTCAACCGGGCCCGTTCATCGACGAGATGGCCGCAAGGAGTGAACTCGCCAGCAGCAGCCGTAACCTGGCCCTCGCCCACTTCCTGAAGGAATTCGGCAACCTGCGGCGGCCCGCACAGGCAGTGGTCGAGAACTACGTCAGACAGTGCTCAATCATGATGACCTGCGTGGAGGTGGCCAAGGCGGGCCTTTTCCTCGCGCAGGATGGTCGCGGAACGCAAGGCGCGGTGATCTCCAGGAGCGAGGCCAAGCGCATCGGCTCCATCATGCTGACCTGCGGCATGTATGACGCAGCCGGCGAGTTTGCCTACCGCGTGGGACTTCCAGGGAAAAGCGGCGTGGGCGGCGGAATCCTGGCCGTCGTCCCCGGCGAGTGCGTCATTTGCGTCTGGAGCCCGCGGCTGGATTCCAAAGGAAATTCCCTGGCAGGCACGGCGGCTCTCGCTGACTTGTCCGATCGGACAGGGTGGTCGATCTTCTGATCTGACGCCTGGCTGTCCCCACAATCTCCCTCCAAAACCCCATTTAGATCTCTGACAGATCGAAAGGAACACCCATGTCCAACAACCCCAATGACGAGGTTGGTTTGTACCAGGCCGATGGAGGCCACGCCCACGCTTCGGATGCCACGATCCACGCGGAGGACTCGGGCTACCACAAAAGCCTGAAGCCCCGGCAGATCCAGATGATCGCGATCGGCGGCGCCATCGGAACCGGCCTGTTCCTGGGCGCCGGCGGCCGGCTCAACGCGGCCGGCCCGTCGCTGGTCATCGCCTACGCCGTCTGCGGCTTCTTCGCGTTTCTCATCCTGCGCGCCCTGGGAGAACTGGTGCTGCACCGGCCCTCGTCCGGATCGTTCGTGTCCTACGCCCGCGAATTCTACGGAGAGAAAGCCGCGTTCATCTCCGGCTGGTTCTATTGGATCAACTGGGCCACCACCACCGTCGTGGACATCACCGCCGCGGCCCTCTACATGAACTTCTTCGGCAAGTACATCCCCTGGATGGGGGCCGTACCGCAGTGGGCGTGGGCGCTGATCGCCCTCATCGTGGTCCTCTGCCTCAACCTCGCCTCCGTCAAGGTGTTCGGCGAACTCGAGTTCTGGTTCGCCCTCATCAAAGTCGCAGCCCTTGTCGCGTTCCTGCTGGTCGGCGCCTACTTCGTCATGTTCGGCACCCCCGTGGACGGCCAGGAAGTCGGCTTCAGCCTCATCTCCGACAACGGCGGCATCTTCCCCAACGGCCTGCTGCCCATGATCGTCCTCATGCAGGGCGTGCTGTTCGCCTACGCCTCGATCGAACTGATCGGCACCGCCGCCGGCGAAACCGAAAGCCCCGAAAAGATCATGCCCAAGGCCATCAACTCCGTAGTTTTCCGCATCGCCGTCTTCTACGTCGGCTCGGTCATTCTGCTCGCCCTGCTGCTGCCTTACACCTCGTACGAAAAAGGCGTCAGCCCGTTTGTGACGTTCTTCGGATCCATCGGCATCCAGGGCGTGGACGTCATCATGAACCTCGTGGTCCTCACGGCCGCCCTGTCCTCGCTGAACGCCGGCCTGTACTCCACCGGCCGCATCCTGCGCTCCATGTCGGTGGCCGGATCGGCCCCGAAGTTCGCCCAGCGGATGAACAAGGCCGGCGTCCCCTACGGCGGCATCGCCATCACCGCCGGCGTCTCCCTCCTCGGGGTCCCGCTGAACTACCTCGTCCCCGGCCAGGCATTCGAGATCGTCCTGAACGTCGCCTCCGTAGGCATCGTCGTCACCTGGGCGACCATCGTGCTCTGCCAGCTCCAGCTCAAACGGTGGGCAGACAGAGGCTGGCTCGAGCGCCCCTCTTTCCGGATGTTCGGCGCCCCCTACACCGGGTACCTCTCCCTGGTGTTCTTGCTCGGCGTGCTCGTCATGGTCTTCATCGACTCCCCGCTCACGCTGCTGGTGACCCTGGTAGCCTGCGCGCTGATGGTAGGCGGCTGGTACGCCTGCCGGAAACAGATCCACGACATCGCCGAAACCCGCGACGGTTTCACGGGCGCCGCGCCCGTGCTGGCCAACCGGACTCCAATCCACTAAGCGAACCTCGCTCATCGAACATTCGGGCGCCGACCCGTCCCCCAACCCGACATACAACCTGAAAGCCCCCATGAAGCCACAAAACCCGCTGAGTCACGGCCGCCCCGGCACTCTGCAGGAGCGCCACCCGCCAGCCGCAAACGAAGGCAACCCGCCGGCGTCGAACGATAGTTGCGAAGACGGCTGCTTCTTCTGTACCGGACCGGAAACCGACTAGCAATCAGCAACCCTCCCGCCGTGCCCGGCGGAACTGCCCCATCCCAACAAGCCAGAAATCCAGTAGTGATGACAATGGAGTCCACAGCAACCATGACCGTAACTGACACGAAGCCCTCCGACGGCGACCTCCTCCACCCGGGCAAGACGCTCAAGTCCGCCGGCCACGTAATTGTTGATTCGCTCGTGGCGCACGGGGTCGAACGCACCTTTGTTGTCCCGGGGGAAAGCTTCCTGGACGTGCTCGACGGGCTGCACGACTCTGAGATCGAGACCGTGGTCTGCCGCCATGAGGGCGGTGCCGCCTACATGGCCGAGGCCGACGGCAAGATGAACCAGCGCCCCGGCGTCGCCATGGTCACCCGCGGCCCCGGGGCGGCGAACGCCCACGTGGGCCTGCACACCGCGTGGCAGGACTCCACCCCGATGCTGCTCTTCGTCGGACTGATTCCGTTCGCGCACCGGGACCGCGAGGCGTTCCAGGAGTTCGACATCAAGGCGTGGTTCGACACGGGCGCCAAGCGCGTGATGGTCCTCGACCACCCCGAGCGGGCCTCCGAAATCGTCGCGGAGGCAATGTTCGCGGCCATGAGCGGCCGTCCCGGCCCCGTGGTGGTCGGCCTGCCGGAGGACATCATCCGGGTCCCCATTGATCCGGCCTTGCACCCGGCCATCCCGGTGGCCGCGGGCGGCATGAGCAGCACCGATGCCGGTGCCCTGGCCGAGGCCCTGGCCCAGTCCAAGAAGCCGCTCTTTGTCACCGGCGGCAATGACTGGACCCAGGAAGCGGCCTCGGAGCTGACCGGCTGGCTCGAAAAGCACCACATCCCGGCCGCGGCGGAGTGGCGCACGCAGGGAACCGTCTCCTTCGACTCCCCCAGCTATGTGGGGCCGATCGGCTACGGCCGGCCCCGCCCCACCTACGACCTCCTGGAGGAAACCGACCTGCTCGTCTTTGTCGGGACGGTCCCCGGGGACGTGATCACGGACGGCTTTGTCTGCCGGCAGGACTGGAACAAGAACAACTTCCTCGTCACCATCGATCCCTCGCTGCGCGGCCGCTCCGGTCCGGTCTCCCGCCAGATCCTGGCCAAGCCGGACGCCTTCGTCCGGGATCTGGTCAACATCGACCTGCCCGTCAAGGAGGAGTGGAAGGCGTGGACGGCCCGGATGCGCGCCGAGCAGCGCTCCTTCGCCAGCCTGCCGCCGTCGACCCCCGGCGAGGGGCCCGCGAAGATGGACACCCTGATGGCGAACCTCGTCCCCCTGCTGCCGGAGGATGCCCTCGTGACATTCGGGGCGGG
Source organism: Arthrobacter sp. P1_H7 (assembly GCF_056405215.1). Taxonomy (NCBI): domain Bacteria; kingdom Bacillati; phylum Actinomycetota; class Actinomycetes; order Micrococcales; family Micrococcaceae; genus Arthrobacter; species Arthrobacter sp. P1_H7. The sequence continues at coordinate 48,743 of NZ_JBFUCO010000031.1, forward strand.
CGAGCACACCAACTGGGCGCACCGCTACTTCCCCACCCGGCGCTACGCCTCGATGATCAGCGCCCGGAACGGTTCCATGGGCTACTCGGTGCCCTCGGCGATCGCCGCCTCGCTGGCCAGCCCCGAGCGCTGGGTGGTCACCATCGCCGGCGACGGGGAATTCCTGATGAACGGCCAGGAGCTCGCCACGGCCGCCCAGTACGGAGCCACGCCACTGATCATCGTGATGGACAACCAGGAATACGGCACCATCCGCACCCACCAGGAACGCCACTACCCGTCCCGGGTATCGGGGACGCAGCTGAAGAACCCCGACTTCGGCATGATGGCCCGGGCGTTCGGCGGTTTCGGCATCACAGTCACCGAGGACAAGGACGTGCCGGCCGCCCTCGAGGCTGCGTTGGCCGCCATCGACCGGGACCGCGTCTTCGCTCTGGTCCATCTCGTCGTCGAACAGCGGGTCAAGGCCTACTAATCCACCCTGCCTAACCTCGTTGCGCTATCAGTCCTGGTCGTCATTCGGCGTTGTGCTGTCTCACCTCATCGTTGACACTTCATGTCTCAACTGATCGTGGACGGTTCATGTCTCAGGACTTCGTGGACGGTTGCTTGCCCGTGCCGTTGAGGCCGATGTAGACGGTTCCTTTGGGCGGGCGCGGGT
>NZ_JBFUCO010000032.1:0-16511 GCF_056405215.1 Arthrobacter sp. P1_H7
GGCCAGCCGGGTGTAGGCCTCGGCGAGGTAGGCCATGCCGTGGGTGGAGGAGACCACAGAGTTGAGCTCGCCGAGCTGGCGGGCGCGGGAGAAGTCGTCCGCGCCGGCGGGGGTGTGGAGCATGGTGGTCATCCAGTAGGAGAACTGCTGGGCCTTCCAGACCCGTTCCAGCGCGCGGTCGCTGTAGGTCTCCAGGAGCCGGTCGGAGCCGGAGTTGTAGTGGTTGTCCAGCCCTTCGAAGAGGACCTTGACGTCGTGGATGGCCAGGTTCAGGCCCTTGGCACCAGTGGGCGGGACTGTGTGCGCGGCGTCGCCGGCAAGGAACATGTTGCCGTGGCGCATCGGCGTATGGACGAAGCTGCGGAAGGGCAGCACCATCTTCTCGATGACCGGGCCTTCCTTGAGTTCGAAGCCGTTGCCGTTCACCCGGCTGCGGAACTCGGCCCAGATCCGGTCGTCGTCCCACTCGGCGACGTTTTCCTTGGGGTCGCACTGGAAGTACATCCGCTGGACCGTCTCCGTGCGCTGGCTGATCAGGGCGAAGCCGTTCTCCGAGTTGGCGTAGATCAGTTCGTCGGAACTGCGCGGCGCCTCGGCCAGGATGCCGAACCAGGCGAAGGGGTACTCGTGGAAGTACCACTTGCGCTGCGCCTCAGGGATCTGGAACCGGCAGTGGCTGCGGGAACCGTCCGCGCCCACCAGGAAGTCGGCCCGGATCTCGAACTCCACGCCGTCGGCGTCCGTGAACCAGACCTTCGGCCTGCCCTCAAGTTCGTGCACGGTGGTGTCAGTGACGCTGTAGCGGACGTCGCCGCCGTCGTCCTTTCTGCGTGCGGCGAGGTCCAGGAAGACGTCCGTCTGCGGATAAAGCCACACCGATTCCCCCACCAGGTCCTTGAAGTCGACGCGGTGGCTCTCGCCGTTGAACCGCAGCTCGATGCCGTCGTGCCGGTCCCCCTTGCGAAGGACGCGGTCCGAGACACCGCTGTCCACCAGCAGGTTCACGGTGCCGTGTTCAAGGATGCCGGCGCGGACGGTTTCGGAAATTTCCTTGTGGCTGCGGACTTCGATGACCGTGGATTCGATGCCGGCCTTGGCCAGCAGGTGGGACAGCATCAGCCCGGCCGGGCCTGCCCCCATGATGGCCACCTGCGTGGTGATGGTCTTGCGTGTTGCCATGACTGGATCTCGCTTCGTTGCGGGCTCGGGTGATCTCGGATCCCTCATTGTCCTTCCCCTCTGTGACCTAGATCCTAGTTTCTGGTTGCACTAGTAAGTGTCGAGTAGACAACCGGATTCCGATTAAGCCAAGCACATGCCTTTCATACAACAGCCACACCCGACGGATACACCCATCCGTCCCTAATAGCCGTGCGCCATACCCCAACGAAGCAAGCGAGGTTTTCATGACTAATCGTGATCTGCTTATCCGCAACGCTGTTGTCCATACAGTGGATGCTCAGGACTCCGTCCACAGCTCGATCCTTATCCGGGCTGGTCGCATCGCAGCAGTCGGCAATGAAGCCGAGGTGCAGGCAGTTGCGGCCCCCGGAACCGATGTGTACAATGCAGGCGGCAAGACCATCGTCCCTGGCTTCATTGACGCCCACAATCACATGAGTGTGGCGGCTTTCGAACCGCTTGCCGTGGACTGCTCTACTCCGCCCTTGGCCTCTATGGACGAAGTACTTGGTGCCATTGAGGCCCACTGCCGGAACCTTCCCGCGGGTCAATGGGTGCGGGGCATCGGTTTTCATGCTTCACAAATCAAAGAGCGGCGAAATCCGACGCGGTATGAACTGGACGAAGTTGCCCCAAACAACCCGTTCTTCCTCCTGGAGTCCAACTGCCATGCCGGTTACGCAAACAGCCTCGCCCTCGCAGCCGTGGGTATCGACGCCTGCACGCCAGACCCTTGGGGAGGGCACATTGAACGTGACGGTAATGGCACTCCAAGCGGAACTCTTCTCGAAACAGCGGCCAACCTACTCCATTCAGCCTCGTGGGAAGCTTATGCCGAAAGCGACTGGGACCGAGCGGTTGGCCGCTGGAAGCGAAGGCACGCGAGTACCTCGCTGTTGGGATTACGGGCGTAGGTGACGCCTGCGTTACTACTCGCGCTGCCGAACTTTATCGTCGGGCCGACGCAGCCAGTAAGCTCCCTCTGACGTTGCAGCAGCTCCACGGCGGCGACCACTTTTTCTCCCAGCAAGACCTCCGACGCACCGACATCGTAGACCGCATCCACAGCAGTGAAAGCCGCATGCTGCGAGGTGGCACCATGAAGATCTTCGTCGACCGCGCCTATCCCGACGGTCCCGGACTTCATCAGATTCACGATGGCTGCACCAAGCACGTGGGGAGTAATTTTTACAACCCGCGGGAGGTCCATGACCTCGCCCTCCAAGCCACTGACCTAGGAATCAACCTCGCAATCCACGGTATGGGGAACTGCGCAGTCGATGCGGTTTCCGACGCTTATGAAAGCGTACGGAAGCGGACAGGGGACGACGCCATCCTCCGCCTTGAGCACGCCTTCATTGCCGAAGTCTCCCAGGCCCCCCGCCTAGCGAAACTTGGTATCGACCTTGTAGCGAACCCTGGCCTTGCCTATAAGGATGGACTGTTTTTTGGTAGTTGGCGGGGTGAGAACCAGAAGCACCTCCGCATTCTCCCGCTGCGAAGCATGATCGACGCCGGCGTCCGCGTGAGCTTTGCATCCGACCACCCCTGCGGAACCTTCTCCCCATTAGAAATTATGTGGAGCGCAGTCACCAGGCGTCATTACACGGGTGCTCTTATCGACCCTGAAGAAGCGGTTACTCCAGCGGAGGCGTTACGCGCGTACACCATCAACCCTGCTCATGCCTCTGGACGAGGGACAGAAGAGGGCAGCCTCGAGGTGGGGAAGCGCGCAAATCTTCTGGTGCTGGACCAAAACCTGCTGACCATACCCCCGGACGAACTGCGTTCAGTAATAGTTGAGCGAACCTACGTTGACGGCCTCGTCGCCCACCAGAGGCAAACTACCCAACCGGTTACTGCCGGTGCCCTGCCCAGCTAAATCGACCGCAGGCCGTTATCGCTTCACCATCTCCCCGTCTCGCCCTTTCTATTAAGGAAAAAAATGAATCTTGGCATCATGCCCGCCGCAGGTCCGCGCACTGACGACCCCAACTCGAAAGGACGCATAGCCCTCATCGTCGTTTTTTCCGGCATTGCGGCCACACTCCTGCTCATGGCCCCCGCCGTCGCGGGCCAGCTTTTCAGGCAAATGGGGCTCACCCCCACCCAGACCGGAGATCTCTTCGCCGTCGAACTCGGCGCTATGAGCTTAGCCTCCCTTCCCGCCCTGCTGTGGATTAAGCGGGCCAATTTACGGGCAGCCGCGACCCTCTGTGGTTCAGTCTTTGTCGCAGGTAACCTCCTTTCGGGCTTCCTTGATTCTTATGGAGCCCTCGTTACGGTACGAGGCATCACTTCATTCGCGGGCGGATCGTTAATGGTCCTCGCCATGGCCCTCGCCGCCCAAACCCGCAACCGGGATCGCGTATACGGGCTATGGTCTGTGGGGCAGCTTACGTTTGGCGCGATAGGGCTTGCTGTTCTTCCCGCGTTTTTCGAGACGGTGGGCATTAGCGTCGTATATTGGACGCTCGCCGCGGCCATGCTCCTTGCCTTGCCATTGGTGCGGTTCTTACCCGCCGGCCGTAACGTGTCCTCCTCCCTGGCAGAGGGAACCCCGGAGAAGCCGAACGTAGGAAAATCCATCCTTGGCCTTATCGCATGTTTGATCTTCTACATCGGACTCAGCGGCATCTGGACCTTTACCGGTGGCATCGCGGCCGCCTCGGCGATAGACCCTGCCACCTCGGGTCTTATTCTGTCGGCCGCCACCCTCGTCGGCATACTAGGGTCCACAGTTGCGACGCTCGTAGGCGGACGCGCCAGCAGACGGTTTCTGCTGATGGGCGGATACCTGGGCATGATTGTCGCTGTCGCACTGTTCTTCGGCACCCCCGATGCTCTCCGCTTTGCTGGCGCCGCGCTGTTGTTCAAGTTCACCTGGCCCTGGACCTTGCCATTCCTCATGTCGACCCTCGCCGACCTGGACCGCGCTGGTCGCGCCACCAACCTTGCTAACCTCTTCATTGGAGGAGGGTTCGCTATTGGGCCGTTTATCGCTGGACGCCTCATTGAATCCGAGGGTGGGTACTCCGCCCTGGTAATTACCAGCAGCATAGCGCTGGTCGTTTCGCTGGTCCTCGTCCAGCTAGCGCAACCAAAGAAGGTTCCGGCGCCTGAGCCGGAAGCACACGCCGTAAGCCCTGTCGACGCGTGACTTATCCAAAGCTAAACGTGACCGAGCAGCCAATAAACCCAAAACCGTTCACCTGCTAAAGCAGGGCAACCCCGCTTGCCCGATTGGAGTACCCGACGGTCAGTAGTGGCGTAGTTATAGCACCCGCATGACGTGAGTTTCCTAATCCCATATTCCATTTGTCAGACTGCCTCCCCTCGTGGCTCGTGCGCCTGTCTCCCTCTCCGGGGAGGCAGGCGCATTTGATGGGAGCATGGATCTTCTGCATCTCACTCGCAACCAATTCGTCACCCGTCTTGGATGCAATCTCACCGTCTATTCGTCGGGGCGGGCCCCGGAGCCAGCTCATCAAACCGCTCTTCGCGGTACTGGTAGGACTTGACGGATAGGAACGGCTGCGGCATCTCCAGAACCGATATGAGGAGCTTACGTATTGGCACACCTGGGACTCTCGCCGGTCACCGTTGGCCTTGTACGTGTCGTTTCTGAATGGGCTGAACTTCTTATGGCTCCACCGAAGCAGCATAAGGGCAAGCAAAAGAAGGACCGTGCGTTGCAATGCTGGACCACCCGCTGCGGCAGAAGGGTACATCTATCCCCTACTACCAGAATCATTGGGCGAGGGACCCGGCGTCTCGATGCGCTACTCAACGCACCATCTTAGAGAAGATTTTCGATTGGAAGTAAAATCTAATGACCGAGGAGGCGAGTGCAAAGCCCTCCAAGCCGCCGCCGGTACCGCTTAGAAGCGCCCAAGAAGGAACAGACTTATGACAACAGTTGTTCGCACGTCTTCTGTTCCGGTCCGGAGCAGGGTCGCATTCTGGACCCAGACTGTCTCCGAGACTTTCGTCAGCCTTGATTGCAGGGCGGCTGGGGGCCATGAGGACATCCAGGGGGAGCTGTCAGTGCAGTCACTGGGTTCTCTGGACTTTGCGCGGGTCAGGGCCACAGCGCAGTCAGTTCACCGGACTCCCGGCAGCATCAGTTCCTCTGGTGAGGACTTCTTCATGGTGGGGGTCCAAACCGCCGGTTCCTGCGTTGTGACCCAGGCGGGACGGTCCGCCGGCATTGAAAACGGAGCTTTCGCCCTGTATGACACGACGAGGCCGTATTCTCTTCAGCTGACGGATCACTTTGAACAGTTAGTGCTCCGAATGCCTCGGCGGGGATTTGAGGCGCACCTTCCCCAAGCGGAAGCTCTCACGGCGCTGGCGGTTGGCGCCGATCCCGGGGCTGCCCAAATTCTCGTCAAGACCGTTAGGATGCTGGCGGACGATATCGAGTTCCTCACCCCGCCTTCCGCATTGGCCGTCTCGCACGGACTGGAGCATCTGATCGTCGCCGGACTGGGCGGTCTCACCAGCGGGATACCCGACAATGACAGTCCACCCAGGAAAAAGCTCATCCAGCGCTACATTTTGGACAACCTGCGTGACGACTCACTCAACATCGCCGCCATCTCCCAACAGCTCCACCTCTCACCAAGCAGCATCCACCGCGCCTTCGCACTCCAAGGGCAAACGGTCATGGGATGGGTCTGGCAGCAGCGACTGGAAAGAATCCGGGAAGAGCTACTCAAGGGCAGTCATAAAGGAACATTGGCGGAGCTATCGCAGGCCTGGGGGTTTTCGGACTCAGCCCACTTCAGCAGGGCCTTCCGTCGCCAATTTGGCCAGCCCCCGTCGTTGCTGCACCGGCCACCAAAATAACGGCTACCAGCTCCGGCAGTTGGCAGTCCGGGATCCCCAGAAAAGCTGACGCAAACAGTCAATGCCTCTGCGACGCGCAGGCAAGACATACATGCACTGACCTACCTAACATTGAAGGCATCCAAGACGCGGTGACTGAGGTCACAAATTTAGGAGCTTTCCATGGACCACCCCAAGTTCAAGGCAGCGGCCATCCAGGCCGCACCTGTCTTCCTCAATCTTGACGCCACCATCGACAAGGCGGTCGCCCTGATAGAAGAAGCATCCAGCAACGGCGCTGAAGTGATCGCGTTCCCCGAGACCTGGCTCCCGGGCTACCCCTGGTACGCCTGGCTGGACGCACCCGCAGTATGGCTGGCGAAGTTCGGACAGCGGTACTTCGACAACTCCCTGGAATACGGCACTCCCCAGGCCGAACGCCTGGCAAAGGCCGCGAAAGACAACAACATCATGGTCGGCTTGGGCCTGAGCGAACGCAGCGGCAGCAGCCTCTACATCGCCCAATGGATCATTGGCGACGATGGAAAAACGATCGCCCAGCGCCGCAAACTCAAGCCCACCCACGTGGAGCGCACCATCTACGGCGAAGGAGACGGCAGTGACCTTACCGTCTGGGACACGAACCTTGGCCGCGTGGGCGGCCTCTGCTGCTGGGAACACCTGCAGCCACTGTCCAAATACGCCATGTACGCCCAGAACGAACAACTCCACTTCGCCGCCTGGCCCAGCTTCTCCCTGTACGAGGGAGGAGCATATGCACTCAGCGGCGAAGCCAACGTGTCAGCATCACGCGTGTACGCCCTGGAAGGGTCCTGCTACGTCCTGGCACCCACAGCCATCGTTTCTCAAGAGATGCAAGACGAATTGTGCGACACCGACCTGCAAAAAGCCCTCCTGAAAACCGGCGGCGGATACAGCCGCATCTTCGGACCCGACGGCAAACAGCTCCACGAAGCCCTCCCGACAGACCAGGAAGGAATTATCTACGCCGACATCGACCTAGGAACAATCTCCCTGGCCAAGGCCATCGCAGACCCCGCCGGCCACTACTCACGCGCCGACGCAACACAACTTGTCCTCAACAAAACCGTCCGCCGCCCCGTCATCGAAACCGCACCAGCAGAACAAACAACCCGCACACGTGCCATCGTCTCTTCGTCAGACACTGTAGCTAAAGACCGCTCCTGGGACGCAGCCTCAGAAATGGAAGGGAGGGATCCGATACCTCAGGAACTATAGAGTGCAAACTTCAAGTGTGGGTGGTTCCACGTCCATTCCTTGGTGCCACGCACATTGCACTTGTTGGACAGTCCCACAGTCCCTGGCGGCGAGTAAGACGGCCAAGTAAGCCGCGCGGGGGAGCAGGTGGTGCCCGGGTACTTGTCCGCGGCGTGATGGCAGGAGGACTCAGTTTCTCCCACAGGTACCTTTCAAGTTTTTCCGTTGGCGTGCCCGTTCGTTGAGGTCATCGCAATGTGCGATTACTCCATCGCCGATGCCTTGTTGTTCATACTTAGGATTGCGTGCATTCTGGATGAACTGATCGCGCGCACTGCGGTGGTCCCTACAGCGTCGGGCAGCCTGTGTGAAAGAACAGAGCGAAGGGACTAAGTTGTGGCGGCCTTGCGTCTGCGACGTCGCCCCAACGGCCAAAGCCTTTATTGAGGCCGCGTCTTTGAGGTCCACGGTCGATTAATAACACGGTTTCATAATGGAGATTGCTGTGGGAAGAACGCATCACTTTTCGACTGCACCTTATACGACTCGGGACCGGACGCGAGTGTGGCAGGATCACATAGACGAGTCCCTGTTTCCGACGGCTGACTACACCCCGCTGAACAGTGACGGGTTGCTGGCGCGCCATTCAATGTCAACGGTTGATGAAACACGAGTCCATGGATTCTTTCTTAACGGACACGTAGTCGATCGTGTTGCACGAAATGCCGGTGCCCCTGGGGAGGCGATCTTCTGCAAGGTCGTCGTGGCAGGCGGGGTGTCTTACTCGTCCGCCTCAAGTATGCATGTGGCCGGCCCAGGCGACGTCCTGTTCTACGACCCACAGGACCCTTTTTTTATTGGCTTCCGCCCCGGCACCGCAGAAATTCTGTTGGAGATACCCCGGATACTCGTGCCCAGCGATCTCTTCTCTAACGGCGAGTCCTGTATCCGCATCAGGGAAGGTTACGAGGGCGGCGCAAATCTTGGTCTAGACGAATACCGGGTCTTGCTCCAGAGTCTGACAACAGCTGGAGGCGTAACATCCGATTTTGAAAACCGAGTTCGGGTGATTGCCAAGGCTCTCACAGGCATAGTGGCTGGCAACGGTGCCCGCAGTCTGTTTTTGGAGGCAGTTCGTCTCATTGAGCAGCAAGCTCACGATCATGAGCTCACTACGAATCGGATAGCGCTGGAGCTGAGTATGTCAGCGCGGCAGCTGAATAGGATCTTTCAAGCGCACGGGACCACAGCCGCAGCCTGTATTGCCCGGGAGCGGATCCAGCGTGCAAAGGCGATGCTGACGGCGACCAGCGCCTCCATGACCCGAATCGCCCTTTACTGCGGCTTCGGAACCTCATCGAATTTCTCACGTTCCTTTTCAAGGTCTGAGCTGCTACGGAGATTTCGGACAGCGGAATTAGTGGATTCTTCTACGCTGCCAAGGCTGGCTGTTGATAACCATAGTGGACTTCGTTGGGCCGCCGGTAACCGAGAGCGGAGTGACGGCGCCTGCTGTTGTAAAACCCCTCGATGTAGCGAATGACATCGCTCCGGGCTTGTGATTTCGTGGCGTAGACGGTCCGATAGACACGCTCGTTTTTCAGGGCTGAGAAGAACGATTCGGCCATGCTGTTGTCCCAGCACACGCCGGTGCGTCCCATCGAGGAGCGCATGCCCAGGCCGGTCACCAGGGCCCTGAAATCGGCCGAGGTGTAGACGCTGCCCCGGTCGGAGTGCCAGATCGCGGACGGCTCGATCCGGGTCGTCGCGGCGGCGTTCTTGAGCGCGTCGGCGACGAGCCCGGTGCGCATGTGATCGGCGATGGACCAGCCGACGACTTTCTTCGAGTAGCAGTCGATGACGGTGGCGAGGTAGACGAATCCTTGCCAGGTGTGGATGTAGGTGATGTCGCCGACGAACTTCACCCCGGGGCGGTCTGCGGTGAAGTCCCGGTTGACGAGGTCGGGCATGCCAGCGGCCGCCTCGGCGTCAGCCTCGGTGGTGATGCGGAACGGGCGTGGTTGACAGGCCACCAGGCCCTGGCAGCGCATGATCTGCCGCACCAGCTCGGGAGAGCACTCGGTCTGTTCCGCGGCGAGATCGGCATGGATGCGCCGGTACCCGTAGGTGCCCTCGGACTCCTCGAAGAAGTGCCGGATCCGCGCTGTCAGAGCCTGCCGGCGCCCCGCCGTGGCCGATTGCGGACGGGTGGCCCAGTGATAGAAACCGGACGTCGAGACGGCCAACCAGCGGCACATTTTCACCACCGAATTCAGATCGGCGGGCTCAGCTTTTTGGGAATCGATGAATTCATACTTGCTCACTACCGCTGCTCCCGCGCGAAGTAAGCGCTGGCTTTTTTCAAGAAGGCCGTCTCCGCCCGCAGCTCTTGAACTTCACGCTCGAGCTCCTTCAGCCGGGCCCGTTCCGAGACCGTCAGATCCACCTCCGTGCCGCCGTTGGCCTCACGGTACTTGACCAGCCAGTTGCGGAGCGTCTCGGGGCCGACACCGTACGCGGTGGCCACGTCCTTGATCGGCTTGGACGTGCTGATCACCTCGCGGCACAGCTCGTCCTTGAACTCCTGGGTAAATCGCTTGCGTGATGCGGTCATGCTGATCTCTACTTTCAGTAGACCCCCATTTTAAGAGGGCCCACTGTCCGAGATCTCCGCGGCAGCCCAGTCTACGGGTTTCTCTCCATTGGCTTATCGCAAGGCACACGACTAGAGGCTTGACTTTCTTTTGTTTCACCTCTTCAGGAGAGACCTCCGAATTTGTCGGGAAACGGCAAAAAGTTGGCGGGAAAAGCATCGAAACAGCCCGGGCGCTCCATCTACTCTCGATGGAGCGACGAAAGTTTCCCGAACGCACTGCCTGCATTCAGCGGCCCGCGCGCCCCCTCCAGGCTTCCAACACACATGGATGCAGGCGACGTAGCCCATTCTCTGACTGGAGGCTTCGTTTCCCGCCAACACCAATGAGGTTAGCCAATGGAAGTACAAGCCCAGCTCATCACGAACGCAGTTGTCCGTTCCGTCGATGAAGACGATTCCGTCCACGAAGCCGTCCTGATTGAGAGGGGCCGCATCGCCGCGGTGGGTAGCGAAGCAGACCTGCGCCTAAAGGCATCACATCAAGCAGAGGTCCTTGATGCCGGAGGTCGAACCGTTGTCCCTGGTTTCATCGATGCCCACAATCACATGAGTTTTGCCGCTTTCGCCCCAGTAGCGGTTAACTGCATGACCCCTCCTCTCGCCTCGATGGACGAGGTACTCGAGGTAATTCGAGCCCACTGCTCAAATCTCATTCGGGGGCAATGGGCAAGCGGATTCGGTTTCGACATGTCCAAAATCAGAGAGCAACGTACACCCACCCGATACGAGTTGGATGAAGTTTCTCCTAACAACCCCTTTTTCCTTGTAGATGTCAGCGGGCATGCAGGCTACGCGAATACGGCAGCGTTGGAGGCTGCAGGGATTACACAAAGCACCCCTGACCCTTGGGGCGGAGGCGTAGAACGTGATACCCGCGGCTTGGCCACTGGAACCTTGATGGGAACCACCGCCGGTCTACTCAATTCCATCTCGTGGGAGGACTACGCAGAACGGGACTGGGATCACGCCGTCGAGTTACTGGAATCCAAAGCCAAACAGTATCTGGCTGTGGGGCTGACCGGAGTGGGCGACGCATGTGTCACGGCTAAGGGCGCCGAGTTATACCGGCGCGCCGATGAATCGGGGCGGCTTCCTCTTACATTGCAACAGATACACGGAGGAGACTTCCTGTTCGCCCGGCAAGATTTGGGAAACCCCGACGTTCTTGAACGTATCCAACGCAAGGGGACTCGGATGCTCCGTGGCGGTGCTATGAAGGTGTTCGTTGATCGGGCTTACCCCGACAGCGGTGCAATTCACCAAATACATGACGGCTGCGTCAAACACGTGGGGACAAACTTCTACAACCCTCGTGAGGTACGCGACATCGCACTGCGGGCCACTGGCCTTGGCATCGACCTTGCGGTCCACGCCATGGGCAACTGCGCCATCGATATAATTCTCGATGCTTACGAAGCCGTTCGCGAAACCTTTGGCCGGCAACCAGTCCTCAGGCTCGAGCATGCCTTCGTTGCTGAGGCCCGCCAGGCAACTCGCATGGCTGAGTTAGACATTGACCTAGTGGCCAACCCAGGTCTGGCCCACAATGTGGGTGATCTTTTTTCTGGCTGGAGGGGGGAGAACCAGAACCACCTCAAGGTCATTCCTGTTCGCAGCATGATCGACGCTGGAGTCCGCGTCAGTTTCGCATCCGATCATCCTGCGGGCACGTTTTCGCCTGCTGAAATCATGTGGACTGCAGTCGCTCGGCAACACCTCTCCGGGGTCTCAATCGAGCCGGAAGAGGCGGTAACCGCGGCAGAGGCATTACGAGCTTTCACCATCCAAGCGGCGCACGCTTCCGGACGCGACAGCGAGGAAGGAAGCCTCGAAAAGGGTAAGCGTGCCAACCTTTTGGTCCTGGATCGGGATCCCCTCACGTGCACGACCAATGATTTGCGCCGTCTGCAGGTTGATCGCACCTATGTCGACGGCCGCTTAGCACACCAACGAGCTGAATGAATCCCAAGCAGCCAACTAAGGCCACTACCCGCCCCGCACGGAAAGCGCACTCGAGCTGCCGGTTTCCCGAGCCCGGCCGCACCTTTGAAAGGACAAGATGAGTTTTAGACAGGGCAAGTTAGACGCAGTACGTTCCTTTACCTTGGTCGAAGCCCTGGCTGGAAGAAGATCACGCCGCTTCGGCTTGGGTATGACGATTCCTGATGGTCCGCTGGCGTATTCTTCCAGGCACGAGCCTCACCCACTCGGCGCAGACGAACGGGCTCTTCTGGTGTGGGCTGCTACCGGCCTGACGGGTTGGCACCTGGGCATGCCCCATACTGAATCGGGCCCACCTGATGCTGGTTGCAATTACCCGAGTCGTTTGACCGGACGGACCAATCCGAGTGCCGCAGGAATACACAGCTCCGAACTGGCAATTATCGATGATTCGGGTGTCTACATAACGGCACTTCGCACCGCATCCCCGGAGCTTTTAGAACAAGCTGCACACGCGACTTCGCTAGACTCGCTGGTCGCCCTGACCGACAGCTTGCTCATGAAAGTGACTGACGAGCGTTGTCATCTTCCTTCTGCGTATATCGCGGCGCACAACAGGTGGAACGCACTTCGTCCTGGGACGACTCTGATGGTTCCGATCGCAGATGCGACCGAGCAGTTTCTTGGCTTTCTTTCGATCATTAGCGGGGAGGGCGTCATTCTATGGGACGCCTTTGAAGACAGGCCCGTCGGCAACACCGCTGAACTTCTTCGGAAAGGCTTGCTAAACCCTGATGCACGGATGCCGCTGCCGGCGTTTGAACAGCTGGTCGGACAGCAGGCTACCGTGGAGAGCGGCATCATTGCCTACAACACCCAACTCATGCTCCAATCCATGGGGTTGGGAGGGTGGCTCTATGGTGGGATCGACACCAATGCCCTCCTAGGGGCGTACCAAAATCAGGGAGTTTTGGGCATGGGTTTCCGGTTCAAGCGGGTGGCCCACTCCCCTTTGGCTAATCCCGTGGGGCTGGACGGATACTTCGAAACCTTGTCGCCGCCCTACTGCAGTGGTGCCGATGACGTCGTTGCTCGCTTTATTGAACGTAAATTTGGCCGTGACGGGGCTTACAACACAAGTATCGGCATGTACCGTGACGGCGGGGCAGTCCTTTCTCAGGCACAGCGCTACGATGAAGCGACCATTCGATACTTCGAATCGGTGGTAGAACGACTGTTGGAAACCTATGGCCGTGTCCCAGGAACGCTCCCGACCGTGCACACGTCGGTCTACCTTCAGGCCCAACACGTCGACGTCGATTACTACGACCAATTCCACGACAAAAATGCACTACTGGACACACATCGCGAACACATGTCCGCGTGGCATGCAGAAGTTCCCTAGCTAGGAGACCCTAGCCTTGCCCTCCCCGAGGCGGAACCTTTGAATGGACAACACTATGAAGCTATTGCAAGTGAATTATCGGCGCGCTTTGTCGAAGGACGACCAGGGGCAGGCCGAGCGGATAATGCAGTCGGCCATCAAGATTGCGGGCGTGAAAGGCCTGCTATGGAAGATCTGGATTTACGATGACGAGGAGAAGACAGCTGGCGGTATCTATCTCTTCGACAGTGAAGCCAACGCCAGGAATTGGGGCGATGAAGTGATGGAGAGGTCGCTAAAGTCACACCCAGGCATCTCAGACATCACTAAGCACTACTTTGATATTGATGGAGACCTGACGCGGCAGACCCGCGGTCCGGTCGCTGCAGCACGCAAATAGCCCGACTATGCTGCCGCGGCGTGTCCTCGTCCGGATACGCCGCGATCACTTTGAACCCACGCAGCCTGCAGGCGTATCACATGCGCTGCAATGGAAATGCTGCCTAGGGAACCCGCAGTTCCCGGCGCCGTCGAACAAGCTGTGAGGGCACTGCCCAGCTGACGAGTAGCCACTTGGTCGGCTTTGAGGCTGAGATCCGAGTAGCTTGGACGCCGCCGCTGTCGTGCGCCGTTGCTGGCTGCCTACCCGTGCCGTATGCGATGAAATCGTCGAAAATCAGAAGAGCTAGCCTCTTACCTAGTCTGGCCAAGCCGCTCAACTTCTATGAGTTCCTTATTATCCCCACCGTGACAGTTCGATGGTCGGGACCTCTAGCTGCCTGGGAGCACATGGCAAAATGCCAGTATGCTAGCGGCCTGCTTCATGGCTTTTGGTGCCCCATCTCTGCTGGTTGATCAGTCCGAGGGATAACCTTGCTCGTTCCTTGCGGAGGGTCAAAGCCCAGAGAGCACTAGAGGCTTCGGCGCGGTAGTTCTGGATGTGACTGTTAGTGGCTCATGGGATGTCCAGGACTTTGTGGTGTCATGCGTCCCCGCGAGGACACGGCTGTGCGATGTTGGCCGGTCCGAGCAAGGACAGGCTTTCCCGTTCGGGTCGGTGAGAGGAAACAAGCTGACCGAGAGCAGGGCCGAATAGTGCACGGGTTTCGGATCCTGAGGCCTTCAACCACAGTAAGTATCCAGAAGGCATGACTGCTTCTACCTCGCCAATACGCACAACGTATCCTGCTTCCACTATTCTGACAATCTTCCCTAACAACTAGTCGACTCGTTGTAGCTTCTTTTGCTTGCCATCCCGGCTCTTTAGCGCCATCATTGTCGAGTCCTTTGATTGTTGATAGCCCGAAGGCAGCATCTGGGTGTGGGTACCGGTCAATCCAACTCATAACCCAATGGTTTCTTGCCAGCGATTGCAGTCCCATTAGCTACCAGAGCTTGCGTTTTATCAAACATTTAACGTCACAAAAGATCATCCAGATCGCTGTCATTCGGTTTATCCTGGTTCCCAGGCAGGGGCGCGCAATTCCGGCTTTGGTTGGCAAATTGACCGTCGCCCGACGTTGTCCGCAGGAGTAGGGGTGTCGACGAGGACATATCTGATCTCGAACCGTTGCCGCCGCCCCAAGATGTCCTTGCCTGCATATGTTCTTTCCTTGCCTGCACAAGAAGTCTGCTTTTCATGATGATCGCTTCTTAGGTGTTTTCGACCAATAGAGAGTTTGCTGGCACGGGGCGGTAGGTACTGGATCGGATGCGTTGTGATGGTTCGAGTTCCAGCATCAGCTTCCAGATTGTCTGGTCGCCATCTAACGCGGGCATTATTTCTCCTCGTTGAAGGTAGCGGAATGGCTCTGGCTCCGTTTCCGGACTCCACCAACCGCTAGCCGGGGCGTGTTGGCCGGTGGGAACGTGATGAGTTACGGCAGGAGAATATTTTGGCTGATGAGTCACGTGGGCCGCACTTCCTTGGTCGTAATCGGTATTTAGCGCCTAATTCGTCGCCCGCAAATACGGGGCAAACGAAAATGAGGAATTATGGATTTCGGTTTGCAGATTGCTAATCTCATTCTCGAACGAATAGGTGCGCTCTGCAACACTGTACTCGCGATCGGCCGATCGTCTTTCGCTATCAACCGGCCACTGCTTTTGCAAGCCATTTCACCTTAGAATCACTGTAGTGAACGGTTGTCGCCTCATACTGCGGCAGCTTCTGATGCTTTTTCATGTAGGCGTGAGTCTTTTTAGGCCCGGGCAACTTGCCTTCGCCTGACGTTTGATTCGTGGAAGGGTGTCACCCCTGTTCATGAAGACCAGAGAAGCTACGTTCGGATAACTAAGCGAAAGGCGCAGCCTTGGCGAACTCAACTTCGGGCGACTCGGTGGTAGACAGGATTGTCCGGTTGATCAGTGCCTTTCCAAAGGACGGCGCTCTGTCCCTTTCGGACTTGGCAAGCCGAGCGGCTCTGCCGCTGACCTCGACGCACCGATTGGTCGGGCAACTTGCCGGCCACGGGCTCTTAGAGGCTGGCCCGGGCGGAATGGTTCGCCCTGGGATCAGGCTCTGGGAGCTGGCCAACCGTACGTCTCCTACGCTGGCACTGACGCAAGCGGCCATGCCATTCATGCAGGACATCCAGCAGGTCCTGAACCAGAACGTTAACCTCGCAATTTTGGACCGCTGGGAGACTCTCTTCGTCGAGCGCCTGTCCAGGCGGGGATCCGTTACTAACCGAGCACAGGTGACCGGGAGGATGCCGGTGCATATATCGTCTGCCGGGCTGGCACTCATGGCGAATCAGGACAGAACACTCCAAGCCGAATACCTTGACTACTTTCATGACGCTGATGGCAGGGTCAGCATTGGCTGTTTGCGGGCGATACTCAGCGAAACGAGACAGCAAGGGTTCGCGCAGTTGGCTGGTGTGGTGGACACCGATACTTGGGGCATCGCGGTGCCCATTCTCGATCGCAAGCATTACGCGGTGGCTTCGCTCGGCGTCGTGGTTCCTTTGCGCGAGTTGCGCCTCCAGGCGCTCGTCCCTGCCATGCAGACAGCCGCTCGAGGGATCGCCCGGGATCTCGGAGTCTCGTGAAGGCTTCCGCTCAACGGAATGATTCGCTCTATATCAAGGTTGCGAAGCTCATACTGGGACCCAAGCTCGAACATTTAAGCCCGCAACGAAGCGAGATCCAGTCATGGCAACACGCAAGACCATCACCACGCAGGTGGCCATCATGGGGGCAGGCCCGGCCGGGCTGATGCTGTCCCACCTGCTGGCCAAGGCCGGCATCGAATCCACGGTCATCGAAGTCCGCAGC
>NZ_JBFUCO010000033.1:0-14267 GCF_056405215.1 Arthrobacter sp. P1_H7
GTCGCCACCAAATGCCGGATCTTCTTGATATCGGGGTGCATTTTGCTCATGACCCGAGCAAAACCGGTCCGAGTGTCCACGATGTCCTGAGACACACTGTCCACGATGTCTTGAGACAGAAACGTCCATTAAGTCATGAGACTCCACAGTCCTCCTGGCGCCGTTTTGGGGACCAAAAGTGATAGCGCAACGGCGGGTTAGCGGGGTTTAGGCGGCCGGCGCCGTTTTCTTCCCGCGTTGCCGCAGTACGACGGCGGCGGCCGTTCCCAGCAGGAACAGCGCCGTGGCGGCGCACACCGGGACCAGGAACGCCGTCGAATACCCGAAGTTCTGCGCCAGCTGTCCGGCGACGGACGATCCGAGTGCGTGTCCAGCGATAATGCCGCTGGCAAGGGCCGTCATGACCGTGCCGAGCTTGCCGGCGGGGGCGACTAGTCCTCCGACAGCGAAGACCGTCACCATGAGCGGCCCCACCGGCAGGCCCAGAACCAGCAGCACAAGGACCATGGGCAACGCCGTCGAGGGCAGCAGCAGCAGTGATGCGAAGCCGGCCATGAGGGCCGCGCACGCAATCCAGCGGGCGTTGAGGGTAAACCGCCGGGGCCAATAGGCAACCGAGAGGGCGGCCGCTGCGGAGCTCAGGCCCATCACGGCGTACAGCAACCCCATGAGTTCGGAGGTGGCGAAGCTGGCCGAGAAGGAACTCAGGGACGCCTGCGTGGAGCCAAAGAATGTGCCCATGCAGGCCATCGCCAGCACGGGGAGGGCAACGGCGGCGAAGGTCCGGACGCGTTGCGCGACCGGCATGGCGGCGCGGCGCTGCTTCTCGAGGGCCGACACCGCCGACGTGCGTGCCGGAGTCCGGACCACCGCATGGTGGGTGGGGTGCACGGCGAAGGCCGGAACCAGGGTGATGGTCAGGGCAGCGGCGAGGGCCAGCGGAAGCCAGGGCGCGATGAGGCTGGCAAGGATTCCCACGAGCGCCGGCCCGAGGACGAAGGTCAACTCGTCGGCAGTGCTTTCGTAGGAGAGGGCCGTGTCCAGATCCGTGGCGTCGGTTTTAGTCCCGCCCGGGGACGTCAGTGCCATCCAGCGGACCCGGGCCAGGGAGCCGACCTGCGGGCAGCTGACTCCGGCCACGAACGCAATCACAAGGACAGGAATGATGGTTCCGGGAGCTGATCCGCTGGGGATCAGGTAGGCCGCGATGATCAGGGCAACGACGGCCACAGCGTTGAGGATTGCGGTAAACAGCAACACGGGTCGCTGGCCCAGCCGATCCGCACTGGCGCCCAGGACGGGAGCGCCCAGCGCCGAGCCGATGCCGACGGCGCCGGCCACTGCCCCTCCGACCGCGTAAGAGCCGGTGACAGCAGTGGCTAAAGTCAGGGCGCCGACGGTGAGCATGGCCAGCGGCAGGCGGGCGAAGAGCCCCAGGGGGATGAAGCTGCGGCCGGCGAGCATCGGCAGCCGCGCGAAGCGGCCGCCCTTGGCCGGCGCAGCGGCCGGCAGGGCGTCGGTCGAAAGTGGGGCGGCCGGCAGAGCAGCGGCCGGCAGAGCGTCGGTCGAAAGTGGGGCGTCAAGAGTAGACGCCAAAGAAGACGGTGAAGGGTTCATGGTTTCCGGGTTCGATCAAGTAGTGCGCATCGTCCCTCCTCCCGATGCGCGCGACCCGGTAACAGACCAATGATACCTGATCCCGGAACGGCCGCCCGGGGACCMGGCCCCGGGCCGGGCCCCAGAGCGGCCCCGGAACGGGCTCAGGCCCTGGCCCCCGGGATGGGCTTAGACCCGGGTGTCGTCGCTGATGTGCAGGGTGGAGCCGCTGCGGCCCTTGACCACCTGGAGCTGGGTGCCGATGCGCTGCTTCATTTCGGCGACATGGCTCACGAGCCCCACCACCCTGCCGCCGTCGCGGAGGCCTTCGAGGGCGTCCATGACTTGTTCCAGCGCCTGTTCGTCGAGGCTGCCGAAGCCCTCGTCCACGAAGAGGGTCTCGATGTCGACTCCGCCGGACTCGTGCTGAACGACGTCCGCCAGTCCGAGGGCCAGCGCCAGTGAGGCCATGAAGGACTCGCCGCCGGAGAGGGTGGCGGTGTCCCGGCGCTGACCGGTCCACTCGTCCACGACTTCCAGGCCAAGGCCGGACTTCGCGCCGCGTGCTGCCTTGGCGTCGGTGTGCTGCAGCGTGTAGCGGCCATCGCTCATGCCGATCAGGCGTTCGGAGGCAGCGACGGCCACCTGCTCGAGCCGGGCGGCGAGGACGTAGCTGTTCAGGCTCATGCGGTAGGTGTTGTCTCCGCCGCCCTTGGCCGCGTCGGCGACGGCGGTGAGCATCGCGGCCCGGTCCCGCGGTTCCCTTCCGGCGGCGGCGAGGTCCGCGTAGTCAGCGGCGATGCGCCCGAGGGTCCGGAGCGAGTTTTCCGCCAGCCCGGCCGCAAGCACGGCTTCCCGGGCTTTGCGTTCAGCCGCCGCCGACCCGGTCCTGAGCTCGTCGAGGGCGGCGTCGCTGACGATGTCCCCGGCGGCCCGCTCGGCTGCTGCCAGTGCCAGGTCCTCGCCGGCGAACAGTTCCTGGATCCTGGCGGCTTCATCCTGTCCGGCCCGGATGGCCGTTTCGAGACTTGTTGCCACCGGCGTTGGCAGCAGTGCTTCCCGCGCCGCGGTCTCGGTGCTGAAACCGGCCCCGGGGAGGGCCTCTTCAAGGTGCCGGCGTGCCTCCGCGGTGCGGGCGGCGGCCTGTTCGTGGGCCGACTGTGCGGCGTCGGCGTGCTCCAGGACCGCTGTGGTTGCTGTCAGGGCGGCAATCCGCTGTTCGAGGCTCGCGTGGCCGGCGCGCAGCTGGTCCAGGGTGTGCTCGAGGGCCTGTGCCTGCTCGTCGATTTCGGCGATCGTCGATTGCGTCTGCGCGATGCCGGAGGCGGCGTCGGCCTGCGCCCGCTCTGCGTCGGCGATCGCCGCTTCGAGTTCTGCCATCCGGGCCCGGCTGGCAGCAAGGTCCGTGGCAGCGCGGACGGCGTCATCAGCCCGCTCCCGGGCCAAGGCAGCCTCCTCACGGGCTTCCCCGGCAGGTGTGTTGCCGCCCTGGGCGGCCAGGATGGCGACGTTCTGTTGGGCTTCGGCGAGCTCGCGCCCAAAGGCAGCGACGGCTTCTTCAGCCGTGTCGCTGGCCAGTTGCGCGGCTTTCTCGGCCTCGGCGACGGCCAGGGCGGAGGCTGCCGCGGGGGCGGGTGCCGGGTGCTCAGGGCTGCCGCAGACCGGACATGGAACTCCGGCCAGGAGCTGGGTGGCGAGCTCGGCGGCGGCGTTCGTGAGCCGTTGCTCGCGGAGGTCCAGCCACTGCTGCCTCCGGTCCTGGTGCGCGTTGCGGGCGGCGGCGTGCTGTTCGGCAATTGCCGTGCACTCGGCCTCGGCGGCCAGGAAGCGGCCAACGATGGTCACGAGTTCATCCGCTGCCGTGGCCTCCTTGGTGCGCAACTGGACTTCGGCGGCCAGCTCCTCGAGGGGACGGAGTCCGGCGGACAGGGCCGCCGACTCTGTGCGCCGGGTGTCCAGTGCGGCGGCACCGGCCAGCCGTCCGGTTTCCAGCTCCTGCAACTGCAGGCGCAGCCGGCTGCCGCGGCCGGTGAGCCCGAGGAACCGGGCTTCGTCGGGCAGGCGTTCGGTGAGCACGGCCTGCAGGGACCGCAGCCGGGCGAGAGTGCTGCGGACGGCCGAGCTGTCCAACGGGACGGCTTTGCCCGCCCGGACGGGGTCCGCGGGGTTGGCGGCGTCGTCGCCAGCGCCGTCGTCGCCTCGGGCGCCGGCGGCTAGGAAGTCCTGCCCGGCGAGCTCCGGGTCTGTGGCCGCCGCGGACCGCAGCTGCCGCGCGGCCTCCAGCAGGGCCGTTCCTGCCAGGTCCTCGGCTGCCGCGGCGCTTTCGACTGCCTGCAACTGGCCGCCGAGCATCTCGGCCTGGCGGTGCAGTCCCAGTGTGACGGCTTTGCCCGCCAGGACGGGGGCGGCGGCGGCGGCATGAATCCGCCGCTGTTCCGCGGCGGCAAGTTTGGCGTGGCGGTTGGCCCGCGCGTTCGCCGCCTCCAGCAGGGACGCATGATCGGCGGCCTGCTTCTCGGCTGCCGCGGCGTTGCTGCGGCGGCCCTCCGCTGCGGTTGCTGCGGCGTTCTCGAGCCAGGCCAACAGGGCATCCGGCTCGTCCCGGCCGGGGGCGTCGTCGGGGTCGAGTTCGAGCGCCGCAGTTTCGGACTCCGCCTGCGCCAGCAGCAGGTCCAGCTTCGCGTTGAGGTTGGCGACCTCGGCCTTGGCGGTCTGCGCCTGCCGGGACAGTTCCTGTTCCACAGCTTCAAAGCGCTGGGTGCCGAAAAGGCTCTGCAGCAACTCCAGACGGTCCGACGCCTTGGAGCGCAGGAACGCCGCGAAGTCCCCCTGCGGCAACATGACCACGCGCGTGAACTGGTCCCGGTTCATGCCCAGGACGTCGGCGATCTCCGCTCCGGCCTCATCATTCCGGCCGGTTTTCTCCACCCAAGCGCCGTCGATGCGTTCGCGCAGCAGCGTGTTGGCCTGCTGGACCGTGAAGCCGTTCCTGCCCCGGGCACTGGGCTTGTCCCACGCGGGCGAGCGGGAGACTTCGAAGTGCCGGCCCTTGGCCGAGAATTCGCAGGTGACGCGCGGCTCGGCGGCGGCCTCCGCGTGGTCGCTGCGCAGCCGCTTGCCGTCCTGCCGGACCCCGGGAACCGATCCGTAGAGGGCGAAACAGATGGCGTCCAGCACGCTGGTCTTGCCCGCGCCGGTGGCGCCGTTCAGCAGGAACAGCCCGTGTGCGCTCAGGCGGTCGAAGTCGATCCGTTCCGTGCCGGCAAACGGGCCGAAGGCGGAAATCTCCAGGCGATGGATCCTCACAGGGACACCCCTTCCAGGCGCACGGCGTCGAGCGCCTCGGCGAGAACGGCGGCCTCGGCGTCGGATGCGGGCCGGCCCCGGACGTGGTCGAGGAATCCGCAGCAGACGGAGAGGTCGTCCTCGGCCTCGGCAAGCCGGCTGCTGTAGCTGGCTTTGGGCGCCGCGCCGGGGCCATCGGGGTCGAAGCCGAGCACCAGGGTGTCGGGGAACCGTGCCCGCAGGCGGTCCATCGCCTGAGCCGGGCGGGCCTCGTCCGTCAGGGTGATCTGGCAATAGGCGGCCTCGGCCCACGCGAAGTCCTCCGACTCCAGGAGCTCATCCAGCTTCCCCCGGAGCACGGCGAGGGTCCGGGGCGCGTCCCAGAGCACCTCGCGCACGCCGCCGATTCCCTCGGCGTCGACCTCCACGAGCCAGCCGCCTTTCCGGTGCTTCGCTTCCGAGAAGGAGTACGCCAGCGGCGAGCCGGAGTAGCGCACCGCCGGGGAGAGCTCCTGCCGGCCGTGCAGGTGGCCCAGTGCCGTGTAGCCAAAGCCGTCGAAGAGATCCAGCGGGACTGCGCCGACGCCGCCGATACTCAGATCCCGTTCGCTGTCGGAGCTGATGCCGCCGCTGGCGAAGGTGTGCGCCAGGACCACCGAATGGACGGTCCGGGTCTGGCTCCGGTGCCGCACGTCGGCACGGATCCGTTCGGTGGCGGCGCGGGTGACCTCGAAGTGGCTCGCGGTCTCGACGCCCAGCTGCTCGGCGACCAGCCGGGGCTCCAGCCAGGGGATCCCGTAAATGGCGAGCACCGGCGCTGCCTCGTTCCCGGCATCGTCCCCGGCATCGCCCCCGAGCGGAAAGAGCACGGGAACATCCAGTTCGTTCAGCCGTGTTCGCAAATGCACTCCCCCGCGCTCAAGCAGCCGCGAGGCAAACCCGAGCCTGATGGCTGAGTCGTGGTTGCCGCTGGTCAGCACAACTTCGGCGCCGGCCCCGGTGAGGCGCACCAGGGCGTCATCCAGCAGGCCGACGACGTCGACTCCCGGCAGAGCGCGGTCATAGACGTCCCCGGCGATGAGGACGACGTCGACGCTCTCTTCCCGGACAAAGGCCACGAGCTGGTCGATGAAGGCGCGCTGGGCATCCAGCATGCCGACGCCGTGGAAGGACCGGCCCAAGTGCCAGTCGGAGGTGTGCAATAACCGCATATTCCTACGGTATCGGCTGCCACCGACACTCTTGCGCCACCACCCCGGGGGTGTGACGGAGGTTAAAAGTAGTCAGCAGGGGCTACTTCCCACCCTTGCGGTCGAAGAAGCTGCGGGCCTCGTCGTTGCCGGCGGGGGCGGCCGAAGCAGAAGCGGTGGTGGCGGTGACGCTGGTCAGCTCAGCGTCACCGAAGCCGGCGCCATCCACATCGGCGTCCGTGAGCTTTCCGTCGGTCTGGGCAGTGACCGCACCAGTGGCCTGGTCAGTGGCCTGATCAGTGGCCCGGGCCGCCTGGACACTGGCCTGGACGAAGCCGCGGAAAACCAGCCCGGCGATGGCCGCACCGACCACCGGTGCCACCCAGAACAGCCACAGCTGCCCGAGTGCATCCGGGCCGCTGAAGATGGCCGACGCCGTTGCCCGGGCCGGGTTGAACGGCACATTGCCGAGGGCCTGGCCCAACTGCAGGAGCATCGCCGTCGTCAGGCCGACCGCGAAGGGCGCAGCCGCCCTGGCCGGATTCCTGTGGGCTGTTGTGGCAAGGAATATCGCCACGAGCAGGGCCGTGCCGAGGACCTCCACGAGCAGGACGCCGGCCATGGGCACCTGGATGATCGAGTGCTCACCGAATCCGGCGGCCACCGTGGCGAACGCGGCCTGGGAGTCGTCGATGGTCGGCACGGTGCGCAGGACGCCGAACAGGGCGACGGCCCCGAGCATGGCGCCCACAAGCTGCGCGCCGATGTAGGCGGCGGCGTCGGCAAGCCGGATCCGGCCGGCGATGGCGTTGCCCACGGTGACGGCGGGGTTAAAGTGGCCGCCGGAGACGTAACCCACGGCCAGCATCGCCGCCGTCAGGGCGAGGCCGGCAGCCAGGGCGGCGGGCAGCGGGCTCGACTGCGGGATGGTGAAGAGCGGCACGCCCAGGCCTGCAACCACGACGACCAAGGTCCCCAAGGCCTCGGCGGACAGCCGGGCCACGAGCCTGGGCGGGGGCGTGACATCGCTGGCGGCCGGTGGCTGGACGCCAACGGTCTCGGGGGCTGGCACAAGCAGGGTCATGGTCAGGATTCCTTTGCTGGCGGCGCGCCCAGGGCTGCAGTTGCGGCGTCGCTGGACCGCCGCCGGGTTCGTGGTCCGGGTGCGGCCTCGGCCGCCTGGAGAATGGGTCCGCCAGCAGTCTGCCAGCGCAGTCTGGATGTTGGCTGGACTCCGGCTGGGTGCCCGTTCCGGCCCTCGGCTCAGCGCCCCAGTTCAGTGCCTCGGCTCAGCCCCAGTTCAGTGCCCAGCTCAGTGCCCCGGCTCAGTGCCCCAGGGCCACCGCGGCCACGGCGCTGGCAGCCAGGACCACGACGGCGGCGGCGGCCCAGCGCAGCAGCGGCGCCGGCGGCGCAGCGTTGGACCGCCGGAGCTCCCGCCCGCGGACCAGCACGCACACGCCCAGGACCAGCGTCGCGGCCATGGCGGCCAGGGCGCAGAGACCAAGGAAATCAATAGGACCCGCAGCCCCGCCCCGGGACCCTGCGAGCGCCCAGCTGCGCCAGACCAACAGGTCCGCCACGATCAGGGCCAGCAGTGTCCGGCGCCAGGCCAGGGACGTCCGCTCGGGCTGCAGCCCGGGGTCCCGGACTGCATCTGGTCTCACCGCGCCACCAGGATGAGGACCGCGAACACCAGTGCCGCAGCCGCGACGCCGATGGTCATCACCAGCATCACCCCGGAGAACGGCAGCTCCCTGTTGTTCCGCATGGCGGCCTCCATGAGCCCCCACCGGCGGTAGGACAGGGCGGCCAGGCCCGCGCCCAGGAACGCGAGAATGACGCACAACACGATCCGCACGGGTCCGGGCGCGATCTCCGGGGCCAGCTGGTCGATCGCAAGGGCTCCGGCAATGAGGGCCAGGGACGTGCGGATCCAGGCCAGGAACGTCCGCTCGTTGGCCAGGGAGAACCTGTAGTCGGGGGTGGTCCCGGTCTTCCGCCACGCTGGTTCGCGCATTCGTTTCCTCCGCTGCCCGGCGATGCGGCGCCGGCGGTTGCCTCGTCTGACCGCTGGACGGGTCCTACCAGCACCCTACCGGCCTTCCGCATCCGCCGCCCGCCCAGCATCAAGTCACCGGCGCCGAGTCCCCCGGGGGGGCGGCATTGCGGAGTGCGGTGCAGCGCCGGGTAAATTTGAGGGCATGAGCACCGAGCCCGGGACCAGCCCCGCACCCGCCCCAACACCCGGCCAGCCACACTCCCCTGCCCACGGCTCGCGCATCCACGGCTGCCTGCTGGGCGGCGCGCTCGGAGATTCGCTGGGCTACGCCGTCGAGTTCGACAGCATTTCCGCCATCCGCGCCCGGTTCGGCCCAGCGGGCCTGCAGGATTTTTCCGCGCTCGACGCCGGCAGCCCGTTTTCGGACGACACGCAAATGACGCTGTACACCGCTGACGGCCTCCTCGAAGCACTGGAGTGGGCCAACGACGGCGTGGCGGCGGACATCAACGCATGCCTGTGGCTCGCGTACCTGCGCTGGCTGGGCACCCAGGGCGTTGCCGTGCCGGCGGCCGCCCCGTTCCAGCCGCCGCGCTGGATCGATGCCCAGGATGTCCTGAAGAGCCGGCGTTCGCCAGGCAACGCGTGCCTGAGCGGGCTTGCCACGGGTGAGATGGGCACCGTGAAGCGGCCGGTCAATCCGGATTCGAAGGGCTGCGGCACCGTGATGCGGTCGGCGCCGTTCGGCCTGATCCCCCATCTCGAAGCGGAAACGGTCTATAAGCTCAGTGCCGACGCCGCGTCCCTGACCCACGGGCACCCGGCGGCACGGCAGAGCGCCGGAGTTTTCAGCCTGCTCATCCACGCCCTGTCCTCCGGCCACGGGCTGCGCGAGGCGGCGGAAACGGCCCTCGGGCAGCTGCTCGGCGGCGTCCTGCGCAGGGGCGAAAATCCGGATCCGGATGTGGTGGCGCGGCTGGAGGCGGCCCTGCGGTTGGCCGGAGACGTGCCCGGCGGCGGAGACGTGCTCAGCCCCGAGGACCTGGTGGGCGAACTCGGCGAGGGGTGGGTGGCCGAGGAAGCCCTCGCCGTCGCCCTCTACGCCGTGCTGGCCACCGCCCCGGGAACCGGGACAGGGACGGCGGACGCCGTCCGTGCCGGGGCCGACCCCGCCCAGGCCCATTTCCGTTCCGCAATCGCGGTGGCGGTGAACCACAGCGGGGACAGCGACTCGACGGCGTCGATCGCCGGGAACATCCTGGGCGCGTTCTACGGCGAGCGGTGCCTGCCGGCAGACTGGCTGGCGGCGCTTCAGGCGCCGGAGGTCATCCGGGGCATGGCCTCGAAGCTGGCCACCGTCACCGGCGCATAGCTTCGGCGGGCAACTGTCAGCCGGGCTCCTGTGTGCCAGGCGTCGGGTCTTCGGCATTCGCGCACCGCAGCCCGCCGCGCTCGGAGGCCCCACTCCCGGCTTGTCCGCGGGACATGCCCCGTTCCACGCCGCTGCGATGGACATGTCCTTCCCCGGCTGCCGCATCCTCAGGACATGCCCAGTCGTGGCCCACTGCCGTGAACATGTCCATCGGCCATTGCCGCGTAACGAGGACATGCCCAGTCGCCCTCGCTGCGAAGGACATGTCCATCCCCGGCCGCGGCGTCCTCAGGACATGCCCATCTCCGGCCGCGGGGACTGGACATATTGCCACTATGTCCACCCGTCAGATCCTCCGAAGGACATGACCGTCCCTCCCTGCAGCGCACCCATGGACATGTCCGTCACCGGCGCACCGCTTAGGCGGAACCCAGGCGCTCCGGACCCAGGCGCTCCGGACCCACGCTCTCCGGACTTAGGCGCCGCAGATCCTAGGCGCCGCGGAGCGAGATGTTGTTGCAGGCTTCGCAGACGTCGGCGGGGATGAGCCCGCGGCGCTGCAGGAAGCCGAAAATGGTGCAGCCGAGGCAGAACCCGGCGAACGCTTCAAGGGACGCGGCGGCTATCAGCACGGCGAGCAGCACCCACGCCGCGGGCGCGAGGCCGGCAGCCAGCAGCACCGCAGCCGCCGTCGACACGGCGGCGCCGATGCCTTGGGCGAACCGCTTGGGCGGACCGGGAACGAGACGGGTCCGCCCGAGCCGGGGCGTCAGGACCTTGACCGAGAGCTGGGCCAGGGGCGAGATCCGGGGGCCAAACAGCACGCGCAGCCAGAACCCGGCCGCGATGACGGCGAGCCCCCAGCCGAAACCGGTCAGCAGGGTCACGGTGGACAGCGCCACCACCAGGGCCGCGGTGATGCGGGCGGCGTACTCGTTCACCGGGTTCGGAAACGCGAACACCCGCCGCCAGTCGATGCCGCGCGTCGACGGCGCTGAGTCCGACGGCGCTGAGTCCAACGGCGTTGACGCAGCCGGCGCTGTGGAGGCCTGTGCATCCGTGGGTTTGCTCATCCGCCAAGGCTATGGGCGGGCGCGCCGTGGGGGGAATGATTGTTGCGCCGTGTGACTGCCGCTTCAGGCAGCACCAGGGTCAGGCAGGTGCGGCGGCAAGGTGTCCGCCGACCATCTGCAGGAATTCGCCCTCGGACAGGACCTCGATGCGTTGCCCGCGCTCGTGCAGTTCCAGGACGCGGCGCGCCTTGCCGGTCAGCCGGCCGGAGCGCAGGTCCGCGGCCACAAACCCGTCGCCCACCACTAGGACGGTGGTACGGGCTGTGACCCGACTTTCAGGCCTGGCGCCAAGCTCTGCGGAACGGGCCTTGGCTTCGGGGCGGGGAATTGCCAGTTCGCCGGTGAACACAACGGTCTGGCCGAACAGCGGGTGGTCGGGGCTGGCGGCGGCGTTGGGGGCCGGGTTGGGGCCTTCCTCCGGCCACCCGGCCACGAACCGGCGGCCCGGGGGCGAACCGGCGGTTCCCCCCGCGAGCGCCTCCATTGCGGCCAGGGTGGCCTTGGACAGCGGGTCGCGCCGGGGGTCGAACGCCGGCTGGTGCGATACCGCCAGGCCGAGGGACAGGTAGAGCTCCGCGATGCTTGCTGCCCCGTTGCGGGCGGCGATGTCGATCAGGATGCCGGCACAGGCGCGGGCGTCCTCGGCGGCATCGTGGTGGTTGAGCAGCGGGACGCCGGCCTCCTCGGCGGCGTAGGGCAGCGAATTGGACACCAGGGAGTAGCAGCGCCGGGACAACATCACCGTGCAGACGTAGTCGTAGGCGGGTCCGGACAGCCCGGACACTTCCAGGCCGGAGCGGATCACGCCGAGATCGAAGGCTGCATTGTGCGCCGCCAGCACGTCGCCGCCAATGAACGCGCCGATCTCCGGGAACAGCTCCCCGAACCGGGGCAGTCCCGCCACCTGGTCCGGCCTGATGCCGTGGATCCGCACGTTGTGGTGGTCGAAGGTGTCATGGTTTTCCGGCGGCCGCATGAGCCAGGAGGCTTCCTCGACGACGACGCCGCCCCGGACCTTGCTCAGGCCGACAGCGCACGGCGAACCGCGAAAGCCGTTCGCAGTCTCAAAGTCGATCGCCGTAAAGTCCAAAGTCACGGCCCAACTTTACCGTCCGCGGGCGGCACCCCCGCACCGGACCGGCCCTCCGGGGCCGGCCGGCGGCCGTCAAGTACCCTTAACGGGTGAACGTACTAGCAATGAGCGACCTCGCCGTGTCCGCCCTTGGCGGCGCCGGCCCCGTCCAGCCGCAGATGGCCTCCTTCCTGCCCGACTGGCTCAACCCGCAGGTTTTCCTGGCGAATCCCGCGTTCGCGCCGTGGGTGGTCCTGCTGATCTGCGGCATCATCTTTGCCGAGACCGGGCTGCTGATCGGCTTCTTCCTGCCCGGCGACTCCATGCTGTTCACGGCCGGTCTGCTCGTGGCCACCGGCACCATCCAGGTCAACATCTGGGTCCTGACCGCGCTCATCATCGTCGCCGCGATCATCGGCAACCAGGTGGGCTACCTGATCGGGTCCAAGGCCGGACCTGCCCTGTTCAACAAGCCCGATTCCAAGCTGTTCAAGCGTGAAAACGTGGAAAGCGCGCATGCGTTCTTCGAAAAGCACGGCGGCAAGGCCCTGATTCTGGCGCGGTTCGTTCCGATCATCCGCACCTTCGTCCCGGTGATCGTGGGCGTCGCGCAGATGAGCAAGCGAAAGTTCTTCACCTACAACGTGATCGGCGCGGTGCTGTGGGGCGGCGGCGTCACGCTCCTGGGCTACCTGCTCGGGGACAAGGTCCCGTGGGTCAAGGACAACCTGGACATCATCTTCATCGCCATCGTGCTGGTCTCCGTAATCCCGATCGGCATCGAGGTGGTCCGCGGCATGATCGCCAAACGCCAGGCTGAGAAGTACGGCACCGGCGTCGTGGACGAATTTATCGAGGAGCACGAGCCGGAAGAAGAGCGCCGGACCCCGTAGCGCACTGCAGCAGTTAACCAAGGAAGGCGCCCCMCCGTGTGGGGCGCCTTCCTTCGTCCTGCCCGGCCTGGCCGGTGTGTCCGCCTGGCCGGCGTGGGCCGGCTACTTCCCGGCCAGGGCCTCGACGATGGCCGGCAGGAGCGCCCGGAACGCATGGCCCCGGTGGCTGATGGCGTTCTTTTCCTCTGCGCTGAGCTCAGCGCAGCTGCGGTCCAGTCCGCTCGGCTGCAGGACGGGGTCATAGCCAAAGCCGCCCTCCCCGCGCGGCTCCCGCAGGAGTGTCCCTTCCAGCTGCCCGTATTCCACGACTTCCCGGCCGCCGTCGGGCGAGGACCCGGGCACCGCCAGCGCCGCCGCGCAGACGAACGCGGCCCCGCGGTACTCCTCCGGCACGTCGGCCAGCTGGGCGAGCAACAGCTGCAGGTTCGCGGCGTCGTCGCCGTGCCGGCCGGACCACCGGGCCGAGAAAATCCCGGGCGCGCCGCCGAGGACGTCCACGGCAAGTCCGGAGTCGTCGGCGATCGCCACAAGGCCCGTGGCCTGTGCCACCGCCCGGGCCTTGAGCAGCGAGTTTTCGGCGAAGGTCACGCCGGTCTCGGCGACGTCGGGGGCGCCGACGGCACCGGCGTCCACCACCTGCGTGTCGACGTCGAGCCCGGGAACCTGGCCGCGCAGCAGCTCACGGAGTTCCCGGAGCTTGCCTTGGTTGTGCGTGGCGAGGACGAGCCGCGGGCCCGGGCTATCGGCTTCCGGCCGGCCTGCGAGGGGCGCCTCCGTCACGGGGCCTCCGCCAGGGTGTCGCGCTGGATCGCGGCGAGCTGCTCCGTGCCCAGCAGCGCCAGGTCCAGCAGCTTGTTCAGCTCGTCGCGGTCAAAGGGTGCGCCCTCGGCGGTTCCCTGGACTTCCACGAACTTTCCGGAGCCGGTCACCACGACGTTCATGTCGGTCTCGGCGCGCACGTCTTCGACGTAGGGCAGGTCAAGCATCGGGACGCCGTCGATGATGCCGACGGACACCGCGGCGATCGTATCGATCAGGGGCTGGGCGTTGCGGGCGATCATCTTCTTCTCGCGGGCGAACCGGATGGCATCGGCCAGCGCCACATAGGCGCCGGTGATCGCCGCGGTGCGCGTGCCGCCGTCGGCCTGCAGGACATCGCAGTCCAGCACGATCGTGATCTCGCCGAGGGCCTTGGTGTCGATGATGGAGCGCAGCGAGCGGCCGATCAGCCGGGAGATCTCGTGGGTGCGGCCGCCGATTTTGCCCTTGACCGACTCCCGGTCGGACCGGGTGTTCGTGGCCCGGGGCAGCATGGCGTACTCGGCCGTGACCCAGCCGCGACCCTCGCCCTTGAGCCAGCGCGGCACGCCTTCGGTCAGGGAGGCCGTGCACAGGACCCGGGTGTTGCCGAACTCGATCAGGGCCGACCCCTCGGCCTGCTTGGACCAGCCGCGCGTGATGCTGATCGGGCGCAGCTGGTCGGGGGTACGGCCGTCGGCGCGGATGACGGGGACACTGGGAGCTTGGGAAGTCATGCCTTTAGCTTATCGACTCACCCGGTCCCGCCCGCGCCGACGGCCAGCGCCAGCACGAAGGGCCGGCGCGCAGGACCGGCGCCGGGTCCAACCTGCCCGGGCAGTACAGCTGATATGAGTTGAGTCTGTCCTTCACAAACACCTCCGGAGATGCCAGGACGGGATGTATCAGATTCCCTTGAGGACCCGGGGCTGATCCGCGGGATCCTCCCGACGCCTTCGGAGGTGTTTGTTATGTCTGTTCAGGCC
>NZ_JBFUCO010000034.1:0-18668 GCF_056405215.1 Arthrobacter sp. P1_H7
AGCCCTCCACACCACGCTCGAAAACAGGCTCTAAGCACTAAGACACACCGGCGTCGACCGCGGCACCGCCATCATCCGCCGCTACCCAACCCAGCCACAAGGCCGTTTTCTCAAACCACAACGCCGCGAAGCGGCTCCACAGCTCGAAAAGCTGTTGTTTTCTAAGATGGTCTCACAGGTGAGGAGCGACCCAGGGCGGCCGTCCCTGTGAATCGCAGCGGTATTTGGCGTCGTTTGTCAGCGCTATATGGCGGGTGTCCTTCGAAGTACAAGAGGGGTTCGGGAAGATGTTCGTCGATTGCGCCCAGCTCAAGACTGCCGGATCTAGCCGAGCACGATCCTCCGACGGAGTCCACTGGACGTTCGCCCATTTGTCGGTGCCTTTGCGTGCGAACTGGCTGGATACGGCTTCCTGTTCGCGGGACAGAACGTTGACCGCGAACTTCCCCGTGTCGCGGATTCTCGGGTAGGTGGTGGAGGTCTTCATGACGCTGAACGACACGAGCGGCGGGTCGACGGACACGCTGTAGAACGACTGACATGTGAACCCGATGGGTCCGTCATCGCCGCGCCCGGTGATGACGGTGATCCCGGAAGCGTACTGGCCGACCGCGCTGCGGAACAGTCCGGAATCAATGCCTCGAGTGTCGGTTCTCGTCATGTCAACTTTCGGCATGTCGAGGGTGCTCCTTCTAGCTGTGGGCGGGTTCCGGTAGCTGTCATGTCAGGTAGCCGACGCGGCAATTCGGGGGTCGATCCCGTATTGCGCCGGTGCGCCGAGGTGGTCCCGGAGGGTCGTGCCTTCGTAGTCATGGTGGAAGAGTCCGCGTTCCTGCAATAGGGGGACGACCTCGTCGACGAAGGTGTTGATGCCGTCTTCGTTGATATCGATGGAGACCCAGAACCCGTCGCAGGCGCCGGCTTCGAACCATTCCTGCATGTGATCCGCGGTGACCGAGGCTGGACCGACAGGGGTGGGGTGGTAGTCGATGACGCCGTGCGCGAGAATGTCGCGGATCTTCCACCCTTCGCGCGCGACTTCAAGAGCGCGCGTGGAGCGCGGATCAAACGGACTGGGACTTGCCGCAGCCAGCTGGGCGGGAGTCAATGGTTCATCGAGCTGACTGGCATTAAGGCTCAGGTTCAGCATCGATCCCAAGTAGGGGACCCGTGCTTGGGCGGTGAGTTCACCCAAGGCCACGCGGCGGTCCAGGGCCTCCCGCCTGGTGGGGGCGATGGCCGGCATGACTCCGGCGAAGAACTTCACTTCGTCGGGGTCGCGGCCTGCCCGGCGGGCCGCCTCCCGGAGCGCCTCACGCTGGTTACGGGCGTCCTCGATGGTGAACACGGCGCCGATGACCGCGCTTGCATACCGGCCGGCGAGTTCTGCCCCGTTCCCTCCGCCGCCAGCGGAGAAGATCACGGGCTGGCCTTGCTCGGACGGGGGGATGGGCAGCGGGCCGCGGGACGCGACATATTCGCCCTGCAGGTTGATGGGCTGGATCTTCGCCGGGTCAGCGAACCGGCCAGTGGCGGTGTCCTTCACCCACGCGTCCTGCTGCCAACTGCCCCACAGAGCCTGAGTGATCTGGATGGTCTCGTGGGCGCGCTGGTAACGCTGTGGCCGAGGCGCAATCGTCCGACCGTAGTTCGCGGCAGCGGCCGGGTCGCTGGTGGTCACCGCGTTCCAGCCGACGCGACCGTGGCTCATCACGTCGAGAGCTTTGAACTGGCGCGCGATGTTGAAGGGTTCGTTGAACGTCGTGGAGCCGGTGGCCACGAGGCCGATCCGCCTGGTCTCACGGGCGATGGCCGCCAGAGTCATCATGGGCTCAAGGGTGATCATGAGCGATTCGCGGGTCAGGTCCGCCTGCTCACCAAGGAAATCAGGCAGAAACAAGAACGCGAACTTACCTCGCTCGGCGGCCTGCGCGTAGCGAACCTGTGCATCGAAGCTGGTGTAGTTCGCGGGGTCCACCCCCGGGGCCCTCCATGCCGAGCCCTGCGACCCGTACCCGTTGCCGAGGTGCAGCCCTAGGATCATCTGTTTTCCGGTTGTCATATTTTCCTCTGCGAGTAGGCCGGTCGGTTCAGTGATGGGCGGCACGATTGATCGCGACGGTTTCCTCGCGTGAGGGCATCTCATTCAGGGAACCGAAGTGCTCCATCAGTCGGTCGCGCGTGCCCGGCGCTTTGTCCTTTTCGGCGACGGCGAGAGCCTGACCGAGGTCCTCGAGGCCCAGCTCGGTGCAGTAGGCCGGGGTTCCGGGCTGCTGGCGCCACGACTCGGCGAGGGGGCCGGCGTCGTACGCGTCGAAGCCGCTGTCGTCCACGAGCTGCATCACGGTTGCGCGAGCCTCTGCTGAGTCACCCGCGACCGGGATCGCGATCCGGTTGGGGCTGCCGGCCGGCTGCCCCATGCTCCGCTGCGTCTCAGCCAACGCCGCGTTCCAGGCCTTCACGACCGGGCGTCCCAGCTGCTCCTGGCTCCACAGGCTCTCGACCTGCCCGTCAATGACGGCCTCGATGTGCCCGTTCATTCCGGGGTAGTAGTTTGACGCGTCTACGACCACCGTGTTCTCCGGCACGGTCGTGACCAGGTCCTTGAGCTTGGGCTGGACACCGAACGGGATCGCTAGGATGACGACGTCCCTGTCCTGGGTCACAGCCTCCAGCTCGGCCGGCTGCGCACCCGCATTGGATACCTCAGCGCTGACACTCTCGGGTCCGCGCGCATCTGCGATGAGCACCTCGTGCCCGGCTTCACTGAGTCGACGTGCAATGTTGCCGCCGATTGCTCCGGCGCCGATGACAGAAACCTTCATGGGTGTTCCTCTTTCGTTCGTGTGAAGCACAGCCCTGTGGGTTGCGCTCTGGATAAGTGGTTCCGGGGGGGCTTGCTGTTCCGTGCGCCAACCAGCATGATTGATGTACGCAATTTCCCGTACATCTACAGTAGACCATGTACGCGTAAAGCGGTACATCTTTACGCGTCGCGGATTAGGATAGGAACCATGGCTAGTCGCTTGGCAAACCCGCTCACCATCCCTGCCGAGGACGAGTTCGATCTCTTCGATGTGATGTCAGCCCTCACCGACCCGGTGCGTAGGGCGATCATCGAGCAGCTAGCTGAAGAACCGGGTCGGGCCTGCAGCAACGCGGACTACGGCGTCTCCAAGTCCGCCCTCACGCGCCACTGGCGCATTCTGCGCGAGTCAGGTCTCATCAGGCAGGAGGTGCAGGGAAACAGGCACCGCAACTGGCTCCGCCGCGAAGAACTCGATCGACGCTTTCCCGGACTCCTGGCACTCGTCCTCGACGAATCAACTCACGGCTCAAAATCGTCCTAGCTGCCGGACACCAGGGCTTCCACTCGTCCTGGAGCTGTCGACCCGGCAGGCGGCCAGGTCAATACCGTAGGCAGCTGTAGCACCCGGTGCTAAGAGCGGCCCTTGGGCGATCGATACCCAGACCTGGACTCAGCTCAGGAGGGAAGACTCGCGGGAGTGTGCGACTATCTCTTCACCCGGTTGGCCCGGCAAGGAGCTTTCTGATCTCGGCGAGCTTTGCTTCAGACTCTTCGAGGCTCAGGCGGAGCCCCTCGACCGTTGCGGTACTCGTGTCGGCCGCATCGACGGGCGGTGCGGAAGTCTTCTTGGGAGCCAGGAAGAAGTTGGCCAGGTAGCCGGTGAATGTGCCGAAGATGCCGACACCGACGACGATGATGCCTGTCCCGATCATGCGGCCCGCATCGGTGACCGGATATTGGTCACCGTATCCGACTGTCGAGATCGTGACGATCGTGTACCAGAGGGAGTCCGAGGCGGTCGTGATGTTGGCCCCCGGGGCGTTCTGCTCGACGCTGAGAACCGCAAGGCTCCCGAATTCCAGCACGAAAATGCCCATGATCAGCAGTATGTACAGGGAGCTGCCGGCCCGATCTTTGAGCAGCGCGCGGCCGACCGTGTGGATACCGACATCGCGGAGCAGGCGGTACACCCGGGCAAGCCGGAAGACGCGCAGGATCTTGAACTGCGCCAAGGGCACGCTGGCCAACAGGTCGGCCCAGCCGAAGTGCTTGAAGAAATAGGCGCCCGCCGATGGCGCGGTGAAGATCCGGAAGAGGAAGTCGGCGACGAAGATCATGCTGAACAGGGCGTTCATCGCCCTGAGTACGGTGTCGAGCGACTCGTCCTGCGCGGCATACAAGAGTACGAGATTGACGATCGACAGGATCGAAAGGATACCGATGAAGATTTCGTATCCGATGCTCTTCAGTTCATTGCGTTCCTTGCTCATGTGAGGATTCTGGCACGCAGCAACGGCGTAGCCGAGACTATTCCAGGAGTAGGGTTTGCCTTGGCAGACGAAGGGGTCGCCAGACGAAAGGGTCCAAATGAGCTACAAATATCGAACCGTACGGGTTCGCGGCACTGACCTGGTTGGAACCATCGCGCGCAAACACGGGGGCGCGCCCGAGATCTACGAAACCTCGAAGGACCCGAGCACCTCAGTCGTTCCAGTGTTTTTCCAGGCAACGGGTGAGGTCAGATTCTTCGACAGGTCAATGCTGGAGGACGTCGTGACGCCGGCCAGCTAGCAGCTGCTGCCCGGGCTTTACATGCCCGCGCCCATGTAAAGGAAGCTAGCCGCTGTCTTCGAATGACCTTCCGCGGATCGACGTCGGCACTGGCTCCGCGCGCCTGTCAGCGCTTCTAAGGCGTTGGCCCGTGGGCTGGGCCGCGCGAAAACAGCGTACTCACGAGCCGGACCCCAAAGTCCTTGTCCAGCGGTGACCCGCTCAGGAAGAACCGGTAGTAGATCGGCCCCAGCAGGAGGTCGGTGAGCATCTCGGCGTCGACGTCCGGGCTCAAGTCTCCTCTGGAGATGCCCCGCTCCACCAGGCGGCGTACATCCGCCACCCGGCGGTTCACCACCCGCTCCCGGTAGGCACGCGCAAGTTCGGGGTCCGCAGCGACCTCCGATACTAGGCCCTGCATGATGCGGCCTATCAGGGTGGAGTTTAGAAGCTCGACGGTGCGGTCAACCACCGCCGCCAGTTCGGCGTAGGTGTCCCCAATATCCGGCGTCGTCCCCAGGTACTCGACCGAGTCCAGCAGGACGGCCAGTGCGAGGTCGGTCTTGGACCGATATCGGCGGTAGATGGTCGTCTTGGCCACGCCGGAACGGTTCGCCACGCCCTCGACAGTCAGGCCGTTGACTCCAAACTCCGCCAGCATTTCCCTCGTGGCGGCAAGAATCAACTTCTCCGTCCGCGCACGCCGACCCGTGTCCGCGGGTTGCGGGGCCCCGGCCATCCCGTCCTCGCCCGTCATTGTGGGGTTAGCCACATCCACGCCCCTTCCCGTTTCCGCCCCAGAGGCGCTAAAGTTAATAACGCTACGCAACGTAGCGTTTCAAATATGGTTGAAACAATCCCCACCCGACAAACCCACAACCACCCTACGCACTTTCAGGAGCGCCCACATGGCCACAGATCGTTACCAACGCGGACTCGACCGCATGATGGAACTCGTCTCCACGGAACACGCCAACACCTTCGACCACGTCAAGCTCGTCGAGTCCTACAAGAGCCTGGACGAGGACCTGTCCGACTACATCGTCTCCTTCGCCTTCGGGGACATCTACTCCCGGACTGGCCTGACCCAGCAGGAACAGACAATGGTGACCATCTCCACGCTGGTCGCTCTGGGCACCGAGCCCCAGTTGAAGTTGCACATCAACACCGGCTTCAACGTGGGCCTGACCAGAGAGAAGATCGTCGGTGCCCTGATCCACTGCATCCCCTACATCGGGT
Organism: Arthrobacter sp. P1_H7; assembly: GCF_056405215.1. Lineage (NCBI taxonomy): Bacteria > Bacillati > Actinomycetota > Actinomycetes > Micrococcales > Micrococcaceae > Arthrobacter > Arthrobacter sp. P1_H7. The sequence goes on from NZ_JBFUCO010000034.1 coordinate 5,819, forward strand.
TCCCGCGTGTGCTCAACGCACTGACCCTCGTCAAGGAGGTCATGGCAGAGCGCGGTCTGACCCCGGACTCACCCACGGACTGAGATGTTTCTCCGCCCATCGCCTCCCACAATCTCCTCCCTCATACTCAAGGAACGCTCATGCATCTGGTAATTGGACTCGGACCCATCGGTGGAAACATCGGCGCACACCTCGCCGAACTGGGACAGAAGGTCTACGGCTACGACTTCAACCAGGACCGCATCCGCGAGTGGTCGGAGGAGACCCGGTCCCCGGCCGGCAGTGATATGGCGGCCGTCGACTGGCCATCGGTCGATAGCGTCCACATTGCGGTGCGGTTGGCCGACCAAGTCTCCTCCGTGTTCGAGGCCCTTAAGAACCACACCGAACGGCCGCTGACCGTCTTCGTCCACACCACGCTCGCACCCGCGGACGCCCGGAGGATCTTTGCGTCGGCTCCGGAGTCCTGGCGCGCGTTCGAAGCCCCGGTCTCAGGCGGCCCCCAGGGCGCACGTCACGGCTCGATGACCATCTTCCTCGCCGGCCCCGCCCCCATCGATACCGACGACAGGCTGCTGGCCGACATCTCCGGCCGTGTCTTCCGGATGCAGTCCTACGGCCAGCCGGCCCTGGTGAAACTCCTCAACAACGCCCTGGCCACCTGCAACCTGGCAGCCACCGCACGGATGCTCAACCTCGCAGCCGACCACGGAGTACGCGCCGAGGACCTCTTCGAGGTCATCGGTGTCTCGACCGGACAGAGCTGGATGAGCGACAACCTCGTCGACGTCCAGTACGACTTGCTCCTCAAGGATGTTGGCCTGCTCCGCGGTGAACTCGGCTCTCTCCCCACCGGAGACCTCAACGACGACGTCGAGCAAGCGATCCTCCAGGCGCGTGCCCTGCTGGGCGCCGATTCCGCAAACGAGTGAGCCCAGGTGAGCCAGCCGAGGCTGGCTCGGACGTCTCGCGCAGCCCGAGCACCGCGACCGCGGCGATACCGGCGGCCACCGCGCCAAAGATTGCCACCGGAAGCCAGCCCGACGGGCCCGGCCTGAGGAGAATTGCCGCGACCATCGGGGCGAATCCGGCAAGGAGGTTGCCGAGCTGGTTGCTGACGGCCATGCCAGTGAACCGGACGGGTGCCGGGAATTGCTCGGCGAAGAACGACGTCCACACGCCGTTGTAGCAGCTGAAAAACAGCGTCATGTTAAGGAACGCAAAAATCGCGATCAGCAGGATATCCGTCGTCGAAATCGCCCAAAGGTACCCGAAGATCGTGAGCGAACAGCCGGCAGAGGCGATCAGCATGGTTCGCTTCCGGCCGATAACGTCAGAGAGGTAGCCGGCCGCAGGGATGCCGGCAATCGACAGCGCAATTGCTCCGGAAATGACCGCGAGCATCGCGCTCCGGTCCACCCCGACCGAGGTTGCGTACGAAAGGCTGAACACGGCGAACAGGGTTTGCATCGCAGCCATCAGCGATGCCCCGGCGACCCGGATGACTTCCCGCCAGTGATACTTGAACACGTCGTTCAGCGGCAGCTTGCGAACCGCGCTTTCTTCCTTCGCCTCGGCAAACACCGGCGTTTCGTCCAGATGGCTCCGCACGTAGTAGGTAATAACGACGACGACGGCGCTCAGCCAGAAGGGAATCCTCCAGCCCCAGCTGTAAAGTTGATCGGCGGGCAGGAGCGCCACCGGCAGGAACACGATAGTCGCCAGCGAGCAGCCGACTGCGTAGCCGACCATAACGAAACTGGTGAAGAATCCACGGCGCCCGACGGGGGAGTGCTCGACAGTCAACGTCGAGGCTCCCGCCGACTCGGCCCCCGCGGAAAAGCCTTGCACGACGCGCAGCACCACCAGCAGTGCCGGAGCCAACAGGCCCACCTGGTCGTACGTCGGAAGACAGCCGATGGCGAAGGAGGCGATGCCCATCATGACGACCGTGGCCAGCATGACGCGCTTGCGGCCGATTCGATCGCCGAAGTGCCCCATCACCACCGCACCGACGGGCCGAGCCACGTAGCCCACTGCGAAGGTGGCGAACGATGCGATCAGCGCAACGGTGGGGTCGCCGGAGGGAAAGAACAGCACATTGAAAACGAGGGCGGCCGCGGCGCCGTACACGAAAAAGTCGTAGTACTCCAGGGCACTGCCGAGCAGCGCGGCTGTGGCCGCCCGCCGCGGTGTCATCGCGGGCCGCGAAGATATTGCGTGTGTCATTTGTTTCTCCTTTGAAACAGAACTGTGGGTCGGCGCATCGAGACATCCGGTCTTCACAATCGACGGTGATGATGCGACGGAATTGGGACGAGGTTGGTGGGCAGTGCCTGGCCGGCGCTGCAATCGCGTGCCTGCTTCCACCGTAGGGGCGTGGTCCGCGTCACAGGTGTTCCGATGTGGAACAGCTGACGGGATCTGCGCCCGGTGGCAGAACGGCCATGACCGAGGCAGAGACCAGGGGAGGGTACCGCTGAGAGTCCGCAAGGCGAAAGCACGGCCATCCAGTGCGGATGGCCGTGCTTTGTCGTTAGGAATGCTTTGCCTTTTGGGAATCGGAACCGCTCAGGAGAAGGCCGAGAGACCTGTGATTTCCCGTCCCAGGATCAGGGACTGGATGGAGTCGGTGCCTTCGTAGGTGTGGACCACTTCCATGTCGGTGAGGTGGCGGGCCACATGGTGTTCCAGCAGGATTCCGTTGCCGCCGAACATGTCCCGGGCATCCCGGCAGAGCGTTCGTGCCTTGTCCCCGGTAAACATCTTGGCCAGGGAAGCCTGCTCGTTGCTGAGCCGGCCCTCGTCCTGAAGCGCCGCCGTGCGGAAGCAGATCAGCTGCATGGCCGTCAGGTCCGCGAGCATGTTGGCGAGCTTGTTCTGCACGAGCTGGTAGCTGGCAATCGGGTGGCCGAACTGGACGCGTTCCCGGGCGTATTTGACCGCCATCTCGTAGGCGGCGGTGGCATGGCCGAGGGACTCCCAGGCCACGGTGCTGCGGGTGGTGTTGAGCACTGCTCCGACGTCGCGGAAGGACGTCGACTTGGCCAGCAGGTTTTCCGCGGGGATCCGCAGGCCCTCGATCTCGATCTGTGCCTGCTGGATGGCCCGCTTTGCCATCTTTCCCGTGATGGCCTCGGCGTGGTACCCGGCGGGGTAGGTGCCGTCGCCGTTCTTCTCCAGGACGAACGCCTTTACCTTCTGGTCCGCGGTGTCCCGGGCCCAGATGATGACGAGGTCCGCCACATGGCCCAGCCCGATCCAGCGTTTGGATCCGTTGATGACGTAGTGGTCACCATCCAGCCGGGCGGAGGTCTCCAGCGCCACAGAGTCTGAGCCGTGCGCCGGTTCTGTCAATGCGAAGGCGCCCAGCTTTTCCAGTCTGGCCATCGGCGGCAGCCAGCGCTGTTTCTGCTCGTCGCTTCCCAGCAGGTTGATGCTGCCCATCGCGAGCCCGGAGTGGACCGCATTGAAGGTGTTGATGCTGCCGTCGCCACGGGAGAGTTCCATTGCGACGAGTCCGGTCTGCAGCCGGGTGAGGCCCGGGCAGCCGTAGCCTTGGATCGCGGTGCCGATGATGCCCAGTTCCGCGAACTTTGGTACCAGCTGATAAGGGAAGTCCGCCTTCTCCCAGTATTCGTTGATGATGGGAGTGACGTCCTGCTCGACGAACGAACGCACCCGGGCGATCAAGGCACGGTCGGCGTCGTTGAGGTAGTCGTCCAATCCATAGAAGTCGGAATTGACGGACATTTCCGTTGTGGTTGTCATCAGTGCTCCTCGGGGGATCGTGTGGGAGTACCGGCAAGGCTGCCGGCCAAAACTGCGTTGTCCTCGCCGAGCCACGCGTGCACGCGCTCAGCGCCGCTGTCCAGATCGGGCGGGGTGAGGTCGTAGCTCACCGGGGTCCTGGAGAGCCGGATGGGGTTGCGGACGCCGGGCTGTGCGTTCTCGCCGTGCCCCACCGTCACGACGGGCTCCAGGCCGATCCGTTCGGCAAATTCAATCCCGGCCCGCAGATCCTGGATCGGCGCGCACGGGAGTTTCGCTTCGGTGAGGATGTCGAACCATTCGGAAGCGGTCCGGGTTGAGAGGCACTCCACCAGGAGCGGCCGCAGTTCCGTACGGTTGGCGCTGCGCAGCGCGGCCTTCTCGAAGCGCGGATCCGTGGCCAGCTCCGGGCGGCCGATGGTGGCGCAGAAGGTGCGGTATTGGGAGTCGTTGCCGATCGCAATGACCAGCTTCCCCTCGCCGGTCTCGAATGGCTCGTAGGGGTAGATGCTGGGGTGTTCGTTGCCCAGCCTGACCGGAACGGTCCCGCCCAGCACGACGGCCGCCGTCTGGTTCACCATGCCGGAGAGCGCGGAGGACATCAGGTTCATTTCCACCAGTTGGCCCTCGCCGATGCGGTCCCGGTGCCGGAGGGCGGCGAGGATGCCGATGCAGGCATGAAGGCCGGTGATGACGTCGAACACCGCGACTCCGGAACGGAAAGGCCCGGTGTCCGGCGCTCCGGTGAGGTCCATCAGTCCGGACAGCGCCTGGATCAACAGGTCGTAGCCGGGGAGCTGGGCGCCGCCGGCGGTCCCGAAGCCCGTGATCGAGGCGTAGACAACGTCCTTGTTGGTGGCCGCGACGGTGTCGTAGTCCAGTCCGTAGCGCACCAGGTCACCCGGTTTGAAGTTTTCGACGACGACGTCGGCCCGTTCCGCGATGCGCTGGGCCGTCCTGCGGTCGTCCGGATCGCGCAGATCGAGCTTGATCGAGGTCTTGTTGCGGTTGATCGAGAGGAAATACGTCGAGTCGTCTCCGCGGGTGGGCGGGCGCCATGCCCGGGTCTCGTCGCCGGCCGGGCTCTCAATCTTGATGACAGTCGCCCCGAGATCGGCCAGCAGCATGGTGCAGTATGGTCCGGCCAGCACCCTGCCGAAATCTGCGATGACGATGCCGCTGAGCGGGCCATCTGAACTGCGGCCGAATGCCGACGTCTCAGGGGTGGCGGAGTGTTGGCTGTCCATCGATGGGCTCCTCGCATAGTGTTCTCTCCCTCCACCATGACGGAGGGCATTGCTATCCGTCCAATACTTATTGATGGCCCTTTTGTTGCGTCAGGTGCAATAATCACTCGCATGGAGATCCAACAGATCCGAGCCTTCCTGGCGGTGGCAGAAGAGCTGCACTTCGGCCGCGCGGCCGAAAAACTTCACATGGCGCAGCCTCCGGTCAGCCGCAGTATCCAGCAGCTGGAACGTGAGCTGGGAACCCGGCTGTTCGACCGAAGTACCCGCAGCGTCAAGCTGACAGGCGCCGGAGAAGCGTTCATCGGGCCGGCAACGGAGATCATCGATGCGACGCGCCGGGCGAGCATCGCGGTCCGTGCCGCGGACAAGGGCGAAGTCGGGCGCGTCCGGGTGGCCTATGCCGGCGCCTCCACCCATACTCTGGTGGGCCGGCTCGCCCGGGAGGTCCGGCGCGACCACCCGGGTATCCAGATCGAACTCTTCAGCCAGAATTTTGCGCAACCTGCCATGGACCGTGTCCTCAGCGGCGACATGGACATCGCCCTCGGTCGCTGGGACTACATTGCCGCCGGTATCGAAACGCGGCTGCTTGCGGCGGAGGACCTCGTCGTGGCCGTACCGGCAAGCCACCGCCTGGCCAATGCCGCGGAGGCCCGGATGGCTGACTTCCAGGGCGACGTTTTTGTTTCGCTGCCGCCCCATGCAGGGGCCGTATTGAACGACCGGCTCCGCCGGCTCACTCACGCCGCCGGGTTCGAGCTCGACGTCGTCCAGATCGTCCCGGATTCCTGGACGGCCCTGTCGCTGGTGGCAGCGGAGGTCGGCTGCACGCTCACGCTGTCCTCGGTGGCCGAGTCGGTCACGGATCCCCATGTGCGTTTTGTGCGCCTGGTGGACAAGACCATTCCGGTGGAGCTGCGCATGGCCTGGCGGCGGGACAACTCCAGCCCCGCCTTGCGGGCGGTCCTGGAGTTGGCTGAGAGGATCTTGCCCGGCGCCGGATGACAAATGCCGGATGACTGGTCAGGTCGCCATGGACTCGGGTGTTTCGATCCCCAGTGCGCGCAGCTTCCGGTAGAGCGTGGTCCGGCCCATGCCTAAGGATTCCGCGGCGACCGAACGGTTCCCGCCGCTCTGTTCGAGTGCGGCCACGATCGCATCGCGCTCGAGGGATTCGAGTTTGGAGAGTTTCCGCCTGCCAGTGCTTCTGAGATGTTCCGGGAGGTCATTGGCCTGCACTACTCGTCCGGGATGCGCCCACCCGAGTGATTCGAGGGTGGCGCGCAGCTCGGCGACATTGCCCGGCCAGTGCCAGCGCATGAGCCCCTGCAGCGCCGCTGCGGAGAGCGTGGATCTGTCGGCCGGAGCGGCTGCGTCCAGAAAATGTGCCGCCAGTACCGGGATTCGTTCCTTGGTGGCGGAGAGGCTCGGCACATTCACGCGCGCGGCGATCTGGGACACCACTTCGGATACGAAGTCCGGGCATGCGTCCGGATTCATCGTCAACACCAGCCGGGCCGGGGAGGGGCCGGTCGTGTCGCTGTTCTGCGGTGTGCCTGCGTGTGTGGCGCCCGCCGGCAGCCCGGCCGGCTGCTGCCGCACCGCCACATCCAGCGCCTTGAGCCTGTTGAGCTCGCTCCGGGGAAGATCCTCCAGGTGCCGCAGGACAACGCTCCGGCCTGCCGCGATCGCCTCGCGGCAGTCAGAGAACCAGGTGGCATCCTGTTCCCCGGGAAGCAGGCAGGCGTCGAGGATCAGCGGATTCGGGCCGGAGTCCTGCCCGTTGAGCCAGGCGAGTGTGTGGTGAAGCTTGCCGGAGCCGCCCAGCCCGCAAACAGCAATCGCCCCGGGTCCCTGACCTGCCCGATCAAAAGCATTCCGCACGATGTGCCCAAACGCCGCCCCGACGCCCGAAGAGTCGCCGACGGCCACCCCAGGCTCGGCCTTCCCCGGACTGCTCGCGGCTTCGGGAATGCGGGAGAGCTCCAGGGCGAAGGCAGAGCTCCCGCCGGAATCGTCAATTCGCTGGACCGTGGCATCGACCTTCAGGGAGGGAATTTCGATGGTTTGTTTGGCGCCGGTCCACTCGAGGCCACGCAATTGTTCCCACAGGGTGGTGTGCAGTTCGCTGCTCATGACGGCCAGTCCGGAGACGTTGGTCATGACGGCCTGGGCGTCGAGCATGATGACCGGGGCCGTGGAGGAGCTCAGACGCAGTTGCGACATTCCAAGGGCCAGTCCTGTCGCGCTGCCGAGATCGAGCAGTCGGCGTTCGATCTGGCCGCCTGCTTCCCGGGCCATGGCCAGCATGAGGGGGTTGTCCAAGGCGGTGTCGCAGGCGAAGGAGATGGACCCCAGTACCCGGCGGGTGACGGGGTGCAGGATCGGTGCCCCTGAACACGACAGGGGCGCCAGTGCCTCGTTGAAATGCTCGGCTCCGCGGACAAAAACGGCCTGGCGTCCTTCGATGGGGGTGCCCAGCCCGTTCGTTCCGACTGAGCGCTCCGAGAAACTGAATCCTTCGGCCGCATTTGCCCCATCGAACCGGTTGCCGTGCGCCCTGTCCCCGAGCCTGCGGGCGATGATCTGACCGGACTGGTCACTGAGGAACAGGGATATGCCCATGCCGTTGAGGCTTTCCAGCCAATGGTCCATCACGCTCTTGGCGGCCCGGATAAGGATTCCGTCCGGATCGAAGTCGTTGACGAACAGGAATGCCTCAGGCCTTGCCGAGGCCTCCACGCCGATGGAGCGGCGCCAGCTGTGCTCGATATCCGGGGAGACGATTTCCGTCAGTTGGGTCCCATTCAGGAGGCCACGGCGGATGAGTTGTTCCCGGGCAGCGCGGAGCGCATCGTCGGGCACCTTCCTGGGGTTTTGCATGGCTGGTCAGCCCTGGGCTCCGACTGCCGCACGCAGGACGACGCGTCCGGGGACGCCGCCGTGCGTCAGCTTGTCCAGGCTCTCGCCAACAGATGCGGCTGAGAGTTCGGCGTCGATGATGGGGATGTGGGGAATGGCGTCCTGCTTGGCTAAGGCGATGAGCTGGTTCAGCTCTTCCGGGGTCCCCACGAAGCTGCCTTGGATAGTGAGCATCTTGAGGGCCATGAGCGCGGTGGGCACGGTCAGTTCGCCGCCGAAGAGCCCGACTTGGATCAGCCGGCCGCCCTTGCGCAGGGAATCGAAGGCTACCGGCGCCGTCTGGCTGTTGTTCACGAAGTCAATGACGGCCGCCACGGGCCCGCCGCTGGCTGCAACGATCTTTGCGCTGAGGCCCTGGTCTGTGGACTGGACGGTGGTGGTTGCGCCAACCTGCCGCGCGAGCTCGAGGTTGCGTTCGGAAATGTCGACGGCGCAAATGGCGTGGTGCCCCAGCGCGCTCAAAGTGGCGATTGCGGTGAGTCCCACCCCGCCGGCGCCGATCACCACGACGGGTTCATCGGGTCCAAGCGGAAGGACCTTGTTCACGGCGCTGAAGGCCGTCAGCCCGGAGCAGGCCAGCGTGGCAGCCCAGCTGAGGTCCAAACCCTCGATATCCACCAGGTACTTTTCGTCACGGACCAGGATCTGCTCTGCGTAGCCTCCGTGCTCCGCGACTCCGAGGTTGCGTCCATTGGCACAGACGTTGTCGCGGCCGGCAAGGCAATCCCGGCATGTGCCGCAGCCGATCCAGGGATAGACCAGCCGGATGTCCCCGGGTTTGGTCCCGTGCACACGGTCGCCGACCTTCTCGACGCCGCCGACGACTTCGTGCCCCATGACCAGCGGGTAAGTGACGCCCCGGTCCGCCAGCTTCAAGGCGCCGCGGCTGCCCAGATCGTACGAACCTTCACGAAGATGGGTGTCCGTGTGGCACACGCCGGAACGGATGACCCTCAAGAGGACCTCGGTTCCCGACGGCATCGGGTCCGGCAGTTCGATGTCCTGGATTTCTGGGCTGTCTTGGAAAACGGCAAAAGCGTGCATGGTGACCTCGCATCGTTGCGCAGACTGTATTGATTCAAGAATGACACCAGTTCTGATGGGTATCCAATACTAAATCGACGCCCCTTTGATGCCCTGAGCGCAACAATCACGTGCCGTGTGCGTGTTCCAAAGTGGAACACTGAGCCGGCGCAAATGTGACCCACGCTATATGTAGCGGCAAACGCAGCCAACATCCGATCCATCCGCACCCTGGACAACGCGGGGGCGCTCTCCATACGAAGGAGTATGAGATGACTATCTCGACCGAAGCAGCAGTGACTGAAACATCTCAGGCGACCGATCCTCTCCGCGACCTGTACGCGGACTGGTCCACCATCATCGCCACCACCCCGGATCTGACGATGCGCCTGTTCCGCAGCATCTTCGACGAGTGGCACCAGCCCACGCGGGAACCTGAAGAAGTCACGTACAAGGAGGACGTCGTCGGCGGCGTCCCCGGCATCTGGGCCTTCCCGGAAGGGGCCGACCGCACGAAGGTGCTGCTTTACACCCACGGCGGCGGCTTCGCCGTTGGCTCCGCGTCAAGCCACCGCAAGCTTGCCGGCCACGTTGCCAAGGCAGTCGGCGTCGTCTCCTTTGTCCTGGACTACCGCCGGGCGCCCGAGCACCCCCACCCCGCCCAGGTCGAAGACGGTGTGGCTGCCTTCAAGGCCCTCGTCGAGAGCGGCATCCACCCGCAGGACATCACCACCGTTGGCGACTCCGCCGGTGGCAACCTTGCGGTTGCCATTCCCCTGGCGCTCAAGCAGCAGGGCGAGCCGCTGCCCGGCCAGGTCATCGCCTTCTCACCCTGGCTGGACATGGAGAACAAGGGCGAAACGCTGATCACCAACGACGCCACGGACGCACTGATCACGGCGCCGCTGCTCGAGGGCATGATCGCGGGTGTTCTGGGGGACTCCGTCAACCCGCAGAATCCGCTGGCCAACCCCCTTTACGCCGACTTCGCCGGGTTCCCCCGCCTTTACATCACCGCGGGCTCGTCCGAATCCCTCCTGGACAATGCCACCCGCCTCAACGCGCTGGCGGAAGCCGCCGGCGTCGACGTGACGCTCTCCATCGGCGAAGGACAGCAGCACGTGTACCCGTTCCTGGCCGGCAACTCCGAGGTCGCTGACGCCGAACTCGCCCGAATTGCCGGCTGGTACAAGTACTAAGCCCCGGCCACTTCACTACAAGACCTGAAGCACAAAGGAGTATTTCATCATGGCCGAAGAACAGGGGCAGACTGCCTCCACCACCCCCACCGCCGAATTCGACGCCGTCGTCGTTGGCGCCGGCTTTGGCGGCATCTACATGCTGCACAAGTTGCGCAACGAACTGGGCCTCAACGTCCGCGCCTTCGACCGCGCCGGGGGCGTGGGCGGCACCTGGTACTGGAACCGTTACCCGGGTGCGTTGTCGGACACCGAGAGCTTCGTGTACCGCTACTCCTTCGACGACGAATTGCTGAAGGAATGGGACTGGACGCACAAGTACGTCACCCAGCCCGAAATCCTCAAGTACCTCGAACACGTGGTTGACCGGTACGAGCTGCGCAAGGACATCCAGCTCAACACCGGCGTCATCTCGGCCCGCTACGACGAATCTGCCGACCGCTGGGTCATCGGCACGGATACCGGCGAAACCATCACGGCGAAGTACATCGTCAACGGCCTCGGCCTGCTCTCGGCCACCAATATCCCCAACATCCCGGGCATCGACTCGTTCGAGGGCAAGATCTACCACTCCGGCGCCTGGCCCGAAGGCGTGGACCTGACTGGCAAGCGCGTCGGCGTGATCGGCACCGGATCCACAGGCCTGCAGATCATCACCGCCATCGCACCCAAGGTCGGTCACCTCACCGTCTTCCAGCGCTCTCCGCAGTACAGCGTCCCGGTCGGCAACACCACTGTCACTCCGGAGTACGTCGCATCCGTCAAGAAGGACTACCCCAAAATCTGGGAACAGGTCCGGGCCTCCGGCGTCGCCTTTGGATTCGAGGAAAGCACCGTTCCAGCCATGAGTGTGTCCGAAACGGACCGTCAGGCAGTCTTCCAGAAGGCCTGGGAAGAAGGCGGCGGATTCCGCTTCATGTTCAACACTTTCGGCGACATCGCTACGGACCGGGAAGCCAACGAAGCTGCCGCATCCTTTGTCCGCGGCAAGATCGCCGAGATCGTCAAGGACCCGGAGACGGCCCGCAAGCTCACCCCGACCGACCTTTACGCCAAGCGCCCCCTCTGCGACAGCGGCTACTACGCCACCTTCAACCGGGACAACGTTGAGCTGGTATCCGTGAAGGAGACGCCGATTCTCGAGCTGACACCTAAGGGCATCAGGACGTCCGATGGCGTGGAGCACGAGCTCGATGTGCTGATTTTCGCCACGGGCTTCGACGCCGTGGATGGCAATTACACCCGGATGGACATCCGTGGGCGCGGCGGCGAAACCATCCAGGACCACTGGAAGGAAGGGCCCACAAGCTACCTCGGCATCACCACCGCCGGATTCCCGAACATGTTCATGATCCTCGGTCCCAACGGCCCCTTCACCAACCTGCCGCCGAGCATTGAAGCCCAGGTTGAGTGGATCTCGCAGCTGATCAAGGACGCAGAAACCGGCCAAGTGGCTTCTGTGGAGCCGACGGCCGAGGCCGAAGAAGCCTGGACCGAGACCTGCCACGCGATCGCCGAGATTACGCTCTTCCCGAAGGCAGACTCATGGATCTTCGGCGCCAACATCCCGGGCAAGAAGAAGACAGTCATGTTCTACCTCGGCGGCCTCGGCAATTACCGTAACAAGCTCGCCGACGTCCGCGACGCGGGCTATGAAGGCTTCGAGCTGAAGGCACTCGTTCCCGTGGAGTAACCACGATCAAACGACAGCGACGGCGGCTGCCACACCTTGGGGGAGTGGTAGCCGCCGTTCTGCGTTGGCGACCATCGCTGGGGCGGTCGCCTAGTGGCGGGCTCGCGGGCGGCCTCGCACCGAGCTTTGGTAGGCGGTAATTCAGCCCCGTTCCGGAGAAGCTCAGCCCCGGTAACGAGTCTCGTGGAGACAAACCCGGATCGGGGCGCCCGTGCCGGCTTCGTGCGGGCACCGTTTCCGTCGCATCAATATTGTCGGTGGCTCCTGAGATGATCTGCGTGTGGAGAGCAGGACAGCGGAGAGCAGGACAGCATTGAGTGCGGAGATGTTGAGTGCGGAGAGCGGGGCGGCCGTGGAGGCCGTCGCCGCGTCCGTTGCCGTGCTGGCTGCCTTGGCCGGATCGGGCGCTGACCGATCCGATCCGCCTGCCGTCGATTCTTCGCCGGACGCGGATCCGTTGCGGCGTCTGGCGGACGGGTGCCTGGACGGACTCGCCGAGGTGGCCCGGCTGGAGGCCCGGACCGCGGCGCTGAAGGTTCAGTTGGCCGCCGACTACGCTCAGGCGGCCAGGTTCCTGGCCCCGCCGGCGCCGTCCGCGCGGGACCGTGCCGTTCAGGAGATGGCTCTGGTGGCCGAGGTCGCGTGTGTCCTGACGGTCAGCGAACGCAGCGCCGGCGCCCTGCTGGCCGAGTCCCGGGCCCTGACGACGGCGCTGCCACTGACCCTGGCCGCGCTGCGGGCCGGCACGATCTCCTGGGCCCACGCCCGGATCCTCGTGGAGGAAACCGCCGGCCTGGACCGGGCCGGCGCGGCCGGGCTCGAAGCGCACTTCCTGGACCCCGCCGCGCCCAACGCGGCCCGCGGCTGCCCGGCCGGGGACCTCGTTCCGGCCCGGTTCCGGGCCAAGGCACGCACCTGGCGCGAACGCCACCACCCGGCCAGCATCGAGACACGCCACGCCACAAGCGCCGCGGACCGGCGGGTCGAGTTCG
>NZ_JBFUCO010000035.1:0-8677 GCF_056405215.1 Arthrobacter sp. P1_H7
TGTCGCCACCAAATGCCGGATCTTGATATCGGGGTGCATTTTGCTCATGACCCGAGCAAAACCGGTCCGAGTGTCCACGATGTCCTGAGACACACTGTCCACGATGTCTTGAGACAGAAACGTCCATTAAGTCATGAGACTCCACAGTCGTCATTCGGCGTTCATGACCGCCAGGACTGATAGCGCAACGGGTGGAAGCGTCAACCCGCCTGCCGCCTACTCCCCCGTTTCGCCGTCCACGGCCTCGCGGAGGAGGTCGGCGTGGCCGTTGTGCCGGGCATACTCCTCGATCATGTGGCACAGGATCCAGCGCAGGCTCGGTGCCGAACCGTCCGGCCACGGGCGCCTGGCCAATTGGTCCAGGCCACCGGCCGCCAGGGCCTCCGCGACGCTGGCCCGGGACCGGTCCACGGCGTCCTGCCACAGGGTGCGCAGCTGGTCCGGGGTGTCCCCTGCGGCGGAATGCCACTCCCAGTCCGGATCTGCCTTCCAATCCACGGCGGCGAACGGGGCCTCGCGGTCCCGGGCGTGCAGGGACCGGGAGAACCATTCGCTCTCCACATAGGCCATGTGCTTCAGGAGCCCGCCCAGTGTCATCGATGAGGCAGCGGTGGTGGCCACGAAGCCGGCCGCGTCCAGGCCGGCGCATTTCCACGCCAGAGTGGCCCGTTGGAAGTCCAGGAATCCCAGGAGGGTCGCGGTTTCGTCGGCGGCAAGGGGAGGCTCCGGGCGGCCCTGATCATCCACAATCGTCATGCGCGTGAGTCTAGCCGCCCGGACTCCACCTCGCCGGAAACTGTCCGCTTCGCCGGAAAAGTACGGCGTTCCGGCACATTTCCGGCGACTTCGACGACGACGGCGGCGGCAGGTTCGGGTTCGACGACGGCCGGGACGGGGACGACGGCGGGGACCCGCACGGTGCGCCTGGCGCGCCGGTGGATGACGTACTCGGCCACCGCAACGTTGATCACCCAGGCTGCCCCCAGGAGCACCGCCCGGGTCGGCTCGTCGGGCGGGCCCACCAGCAGGATCCACGGCAGCCCCGTCAGCGCCTGCGTTCCCGCGGCGACGCCGATCGCGTAGCCGCGGGTCATCCACGCGCCGTGCCGTACAAAGTCCCGGCGCACAACCGCCACGACTCCCAGGACGATGCTCGCCGCCATGGCCGAGCCGAAGACCAGCCGCAGCACCAACAGCGCCGGGCCGTCCCCGGGGGGCAGCGGATAGAAGACGGCCATCCACAGGCCGGACAGGGCGGCCAGCAGGCCCGCGGGCGCGAGGATGCGGCCGGCGATGCGGTGCCAGCCGCGGCGGCCCCGCAGCGCGGGGAGGAACTGGAACGCCCCAAGCAGGCTGTAGGTGGTGACACTGAGGATGTGCGTCACCACGGGCACGGGCGAGGCGAAGAACCGGGCGTTCTGGGCGGTGATGGCGGCACCGCCGGTCAGTTCCGTCAGCCGCGCCGCGCCCGCGATCACCGGGATAAGGCTGAGAAGGATCAATCCGACGGGCACCGGCCATTGGGGGCGGCGGCGGACACGGGGGACGGGGGCGCTGCTGGCGTGTGTTGTCACGGCGTGGTCCTTGGCTGGGATGGCTGGCGGCGGTGGTACATGAATCGCGCGGTGTACGGCGTACACCTGATGCGGCCACGTTAGGTGTACGGCGTACACTTGTCAATAGGGAACCGTTAGGGAAAGGTGGCCGGATGACCCAGCAAGCGGAGCGAACGCGCCGGATTCCGTTGAGCCGGGACCGCGTCCTGGCTGCCGCCGTCGAGCTGGCCGACCAGGTGGGGATCGAGGCGCTGAGCATGCGCCGGCTGGCGCAGGAACTCGGCGTCGTGCCGATGGCGCTGTACAAGCACGTGGCCAACAAGGAGGAACTCCTCGACGGCATGGTGGACGCCCTTGTCAGCGAGATCGATCCTCCCGTCCGTGATGCCGGCTGGAAGGACGCCGTGCGCCTGAGGGTGCTCTCGGCGCGGGGGGCGCTGCTGCGGCATCCGTGGGCCCGGCAAGTGCTGGAATCGCGCACGAATAAGACGCCCGCGGTCCTTGGCTACATGGACTCGTTCATCGGCATGTTCCTGGCCGGAGGCTTCTCCGTGGACCTGACCCATCACGTCATGCACGCCCTGGGGAGCCGGATGTGGGGGTTCACCCAGGAACTGTTCGACGACTCCGGCGGCGGGAACGCCGCGGGACTGGCCGCCCTTCCGCCGGAAGCGCAGGCGGCCATGTTCCAGGACATGACCGAGCGGTATCCGAACATCCTGAAGGTCGCCACCGCCTCCGCGCACCAGGACTCCGTGGTGGGACAGGGGTGCGATGACCAGTTCGAGTTCGAGTTCGCCCTCGATCTGCTCCTGGACGGCTTCGAGCGGCTGCACCGGCAGCACTGGAGCTCCGCGCCGAACGATACCTCCACGCCGGCAACGCCCTGACCGCCCCCTACTCCTCCAGGAACCGCAGCAGGTACGGGAGGGTGGTCCGCATGGCCCGCAGGTCGCCCCCGCTGGCGGCCAGCTCGCCGAGGTAGTCGCCGTGGCTGCCGGGCACGATCATCAGGCGCGCCCCGGGAATGACCCGTGACATCCGCACGGCGTGTTCAGCGCTGACGACGTCGCGGTCGGCGCTCAGCACCAGGGTGCGGGCCGTGATGCGGCGCAGGTCCTCGTCCGGCCATCCGGGGAAGGTCAGGATCCGCTGGCGGTCCAGTTCGAACATCCGCTCGAGGTGTCCGGGCTCCGGATTGAGCCGGCGGTCCGCGGACCGGTACGCCTCCGGCATCTCATCGAGGGTTGCCTTCTCCATCCCCTCCCAGAACTCGTCGCCCACAGCGTCGCGGCTGACAAAGGTGGAGGCGGCAATCAGGCAACGCACCATGGACGGATGCCTCATGGCCAGCGCAAGCGCAGTGTGGCCCCCGGCGCTGAACCCGAGCACATCCACGGAGTCCACATTGAGCTCATCGAGCACGGCTTTGACGTCCCCGGCCGAGTTTTCGGCGGTGAGCGGCCGGCCGGTAGCCGCGGTCCGGCCGTGGCCCTCCTCTTCGACGGCGATCACCTGCAGGCTCTCGGCCAGCAGCGCGGGGATGAGGCCGGCGAAGTTGGTCTCGATGCTCGAGCCTCCGCCGGGAATCAGCAACAGCGGGGGCTCGCCGACCCGCGGGTGACCATGGACCTCGTAGTACATCCGGAGGTCGCCGTTGGCCGCGTAACCGTGGGTGAACGTCACATGGCATCCTAACGCCGCACGCAGCGGGCTGAATAGGGCCAAAGGACGACGGCGGCAGATTCCCGCCGCCGTCGTCTTGCGTTGCAGGTCAGGCGTTGACGGACTCGGCGAGGATCGCGTCGACCTGGCCGAGTGCCCCCTTCATGCCTTCTTCCATGCCCATGGCGACGATCTGCTCCATCTGCTCCTCGGCCTCGAAGGTGGACAGGATGGTCATTCGGGTGCGGCCGCCGATTGGCTCCAGCGTCACAACACCATGAATGGTGCCCATGTCGGCCACGGGGTCGCCGTTGTCGTCCGCGAAGCCGTCATCGAACTCCAGTCGGTGCGGGGCGTTAATGGTCACGAACCGCCACCAGCCGCGGGCCTTCTCCCCCTCGGGTCCCGTCATGTAGTAGCTGGCCTCGCCGCCCGGGACGAACTCGTGCTTCTCGAACGTGGCCGGCCAGGTGGGCGGGCCCCACCAGCGCTCGAGCTGGCGCGGGTCCTCCCAGATTTGCCAGACTCGCTCCACGCCGGCGTCGAACTCGGCGACCACGGTGAGGCTCAGCGCCTCGAGATTCTTGACTGAACTGATAACCGTCATGACGAACCCTTCCTAACCTTCAGCTTGCTGGTTCCTGCCTTGCGTGCTGCCTTGCTGGTTTGTGTTGCCTGATTCGGGGGCGGCCGTTTCGGCGAGCAGGTCTGCGATCCGCTCCGCCCGCTGCCGCCAGATGACCTCGTACTCGTCGAGCAGCCGGCGGGCCCGCTGCAGCCCATCGTGGTTGGCCCGCACAATCTGCTCCCTCCCCCGCTTCTCCTTGGAGACAAGGGAAGCGCGTTCCAGGACCGCCACATGCTTCTGGACGGCCGCGAAACTCATGGCGTAGAGGGCAGCGAGCCCGGAGACCGAGAACTCGCCCACTGTCACCCGGCGCACGATATCCCGGCGGGTCGTGTCGGCGAAGGCCTGGAACAGGCGGTCGAGTTCGTCGTCGTTGAGCTGGGTTCGGAGCTGATCTACAACCATTTGGTTGTAGAATAGTCCGGCGGTTCGGGGGTGTCAATAGGTCCCGTACGGCCCCGCACGCCCCCCGGCGCCGGGTAGCAAGAGGCCGGTGTGCGGAGCGTGTGCCGAGCGTAGAGTGAGCCCATGAAGCGTGTGGTGATCGACCGCTTCGGCGGCCCCGAGGTCCTGCAGGTGGTGGAGGTCGAGGATCCACGGCCCGGCCCGGGCGAGGTCCGCGTCAGGGTCCTGGCCTCGGGGGTCTCTTTCACCGACGCACAGTTGCGCGCCGGCACCTACCTCGGCGGGCCGAAGCCGCCCTTCACGCCCGGCTACGAGCTCGTCGGCATCGTCGATGAGATCGGGCCCGGTTGCTCGCGGGTACGGGTCGGAGACCGGATCGGCGCGCTGACGGTGTGGGGCGCCAACGCCGAGCTCGTCTGTGTGCCGGAGGCATACGCGGTGGAGGTGCCTGAGGACCTCGACCCGGCCGAGGTCGTGAGCCTCGTCTTTCCCTATATGACCGCCTACCAGCTGCTGCACCGGACGGCCCAGGCGAAGCCCGGGGAGAGCGTTCTGGTTCACGGCGCGGCAGGCAGGGTGGGCACCGCGATCCTCGAGCTCGGAGCACTGGCCCGACTCCGCCTCTATGGGACCGCCGCCGGCGGGGACCGCGCCGCAGTGGAGCGGCTGGGCGCGGTGGCGATCGACTATCAGAACGAGGATTTCCTGGCCCGAGTGCGCGGGCTCACCGGCGACGGCGTCGACATTGCCCTTGACGGGATCGGTGGGCCGTTGTCGCTGCGCTCCTTCCGCGCGCTGCGGCCCGGCGGTCGGCTCGTTGTGTTTGGCCGCTACGCCACGATCGCGCAGGGGCGCAAGAACTGGCCGGGCGTGATCGCCTGGTACGCGGCAACGGGGAGCGTCGCGCTCTGGGGCTGGCTGTCACCCCGCCGAAAAGTGCTGTCCTACCGGATCCAGAAGTTGCGCATCCATCACCAGGACTGGTTCAGGGCAGACTTCTTCGCCCTGCTCGAGATGCTTCGCCGCGGCCAGATTCACCCGGTGGTCGCCGAGCGCCTGCCAATTTCCGACGTTCGTCGCGCCCATGAGCTGCTGGAAAGCACCGCGGCGAAAGGGAAGATCGTGCTCGTACCCTGAGCCGGCATGGCTGACGCCGCGGCACTACGCGTAAGGCCCCGCCGAGTTCGCCGGAAGCCTGCGAGGTCGCCGCAAGGTTCCGGCGACCTCGAGGGTTTCCGGCGACTTCGCGCGCCACAGCCGGCACACATGCGCGCGGCCGCCGCATCCGGGACCATCGACGCGCCCCAACGCCACGATGGGAGGATAGTTTTAGGTCATGACGGCAAGCTACAGGTACGACGTCGAGATCCTGCACCTCCTCGTCTCGCCGGCGCACGCCTACTTCGGCCGCGCCCGCGATGGTGCGGCGCAGGTCCCCACGACGGACGCGGACCAAGTGGAACTGGTGGCCGGCAAGGGCATTGTCGGCGACCGGTTCTTCGGCAAGGCCGCGCAAATGGACGCCGCCGTCACCCTCCTCTCGATCGAGGCCCTCGAGGCGATGGCTGAGGAGCTGGGAGCCGGCCCGTTTGACCCGCTCCTGACCCGGCGCAATGTGGTTCTCCGGGGCGCCCACCTCGCTCCCCTGCTCGGCGAAGAGTTCGCGCTTGAATCGAAGGGCAACGTGGTCCGGCTCCGGGTCGGACGGCCAGCACACCCCTGCGCGTGGATGGACCGGATGCTTGCACCGGGCGCGCACGCCGCCATGCGCGGCCGGGGAGGCGTGCGCTCCCAGCCGCTTTCGACCGGCCTCCTGAGCCGCGGCCCGGCCGTGCTGGTCAGCCCCGTGCCGCTCGACCCCGGACAGGCCGGCATCCCCACGCTGCTGCGCCCGTCCCGGCTTCCGTAGCGCCGCGGCTGCCGTAGCGCCGGGTTGCGTGATCCGGCGCGGACGACGACGGACGACGACGGACGACGACGGGCGGCGGCCGGCGGCGGGCGGCGATCGCGTTCTTTGCCTCGGATGTGGAACAAATGCCCATCCGGACCGTCGGCAGGAAATAGGCTCGGACTCATCGATCAGGCGGACGCACGGCAACCGCCAAGCGCCCCAACCGGTGAAGGAGCCAGCGTGGACACCCGAAAGCTGAAGTATTTTCTGGCTGTAGTTGACCACGACGGGTTCAGCCGGGCGGCGGAGCACCTGCTCATCGCCCAGCCATCCCTCTCGCAGACCATCGCCGCCCTCGAGAAGGAACTGGGCGTGCCCCTGTTCCACCGGATCGGGCGGCGGGCGGTGCTCACGGAGGCGGGCAAGGAGCTGATCGGGCCGGCCCGGCTCGTGATGCGCAACCTCGACGCGGCGCAATCTGCGGTGCAGTCGGTGCGTGGGCTGCGCAGCGGACGGCTGGACATCGTCACGATGCCCTCGCCCGGGATCGAGCCGCTGTCATCGATGATCGCCGCCTTCACCCGGGCGCATCCCCTGGTCAGGCTCAATGTCAGCGCCGCCTTCACTCCGGAGGACGTCATCGAGTCTGTCCGAAGCGGCAGCACGGAGATCGGGCTGGCAGGCTCCCCCACGCCCATCAAGGTTCCCGGCGTTGAGGTGCTGGAGCTCGATCGCCAGCCGCTGATCCTTCTCGTCAATCCCCAGTCCGATACGTTCGGCGCCGCAACAACTATCCAACGCGAGGAGCTGGCCGGCCACCGGCTGGTCGCGAGCCAGCGCGGTTCGCTGATGCGGTGGCTTGTGGACGACGCCCTGGCACGGGGGATCGACGCCGAAATCGTCGTCGAGGTCGCCCACCGGACCTCGATCCTGCCGTTGGTACTGGCCGGGGTCGGCCACGCCGTGATGCCGTCGTCGTGGGCGCCCCTGGCGCACAAATCAGGGCTGCGGACGCTGCTGATCGAACCCGTGTCCTACCTGGATGTTGCCGTTCTCAGCCGGAGGGACGACCTGACCCCCGCAGCCCGGTCCTTCCTGGCGGTGGCGCGGCTGCACGCGGCCCCGCCACCGCAAGGAATGACAGACACGCCTCCCCCGGCGCCTCATCAATAGGCTGAACCTATCTAGCGGATCGGATCTTGGTCTTGGACGGCAGGTGGTGCCGGCCCGTCTACTTGAAGAGGAAGGCAGTGTGACGCTGCTAACACACTCAATGAGGAGGTAGGCACATGAGCGCCAC
Source organism: Arthrobacter sp. P1_H7 (assembly GCF_056405215.1). Lineage (NCBI taxonomy): Bacteria > Bacillati > Actinomycetota > Actinomycetes > Micrococcales > Micrococcaceae > Arthrobacter > Arthrobacter sp. P1_H7. The sequence continues at coordinate 7,446 of NZ_JBFUCO010000035.1, forward strand.
CCAGAAATTCAGCATCGCTTCAATCCCCGCCGACGGGGTCGGCAAGGAGGTCGTCTCCGCCGGACGCCGGGTTCTGGACGCCCTGGCGCAGAACTCCGGCGGCAAGTTCGCCTTCGAATGGACCGAGTTCCCGTGGGGCTGCGAGTACTACGCCAAGACCGGCCAGATGATGGACCCCGAAGGACTGGACACCCTCAAGGACTTCGACGCCATCTACTTCGGCGCCGTCGGCTGGGAAAACGTCCCGGACCACATCAGCCTCTGGGGCCTGCGCCTGAAGATCACCCAGAACTTTGACCAGTGGGCGAACATCCGCCCGGTGAAGTTCCTCCCGGGCGTCCAGTCCCCGCTGCGCAAGGCCGACACCACCGAGCTCGACTGGATTGTGGTCCGCGAAAACAGCGAAGGCGAGTACGCCGGCCTCGGCGGGCGCAACCTCAGCGGCCGTGGCCCCGGCAACGAGGTGGCCCTGCAGACCGCGCTGTTCACCGAGAAGGGCTGCGAGCGCATCATGCGCTTCGCGTTCGATCTCGCCCGGACCCGCACGGTGAAGAAGGTCTCGTCGGTCACCAAGTCCAACGCCCAGCAGTACGGCATGGTCCTCTGGGACGAAACGTTCCAGCGTGTTGCCCTGGACTACCCGGATGTCGCCACCGAGAGCGTCCTGGTTGACGCGATGAGCGCCAAGTTCATCCTGCACCCCGAGGACCTCTCCGTCGTCGTCGCCTCCAACCTGAACGCCGACATCCTCTCCGACCTCGGCTCGGCCCTGGCCGGCAGCCTCGGCCTGGCGGCCAGCGCAAACCTGAACCCGGAGCGCCGCTTCCCGTCCATGTTCGAACCGGTCCACGGCTCGGCCCCGGACATCGCAGGCAAGGGCATCAGCAACCCGATCGGCGCGATCGCCAGCGCAGCCCTGATGCTGGACCACTTCGGTCTGCACGAGGAAGCCCGCCGCATCGAGGCCGCCATCGAAGAGGCAACCGGCACCGGCCACCTGACCCGCGACGTCGGCGGCGACGCCACCACCGCGGACGTCACCGACGCCATCATCGAGGCCCTGGCCCGCACCCTGGCCGCCGTCTAGACAATATGAAGTGAGGATTGCAGATCCTTCCGTCCGGGGCGGGCATTATCGCCGGGGCGGTCCCGCAGCGCCGGCTTGGGGTGCTCGGCTGCGTCCGGATGAAGGGCGGCGCTGCCGGACCTGGAACCCGGCGGTGATGTCCTTT
>NZ_JBFUCO010000036.1:0-5231 GCF_056405215.1 Arthrobacter sp. P1_H7
TCGATGGCCCGCCGCCTCCTCATAGACGGCGCCGGCTCCTTCCACCGGGTCCTGACCGACCCCCGGGACGGGGCACCGCTGGAAATCGGCCGGACCAGCTACCGCCTCACGACGGCCCAGCGCCAGTGGCTCCGGCTCCGCGACGGCAGGTGCCCCTTCCCCGGCTGCGGCAACCACTCCCTGGACAACGAAGCAGACCATATTCTCGCCTGGGCCGACGGCGGCACCACCGGCATCACCAACCTCGGCCAGCCCTGCCCCAAACACCACCGCCTCAAACACGCCTCCGCCTGGACACCGGCCGGGGCCAGCAAAGACCACCCGCCCGGCTGGACCTCCCCGGCCGGGCGGCACTACCCCAGCGAACACCAGGACTGGGAACCACCCCGCTGGCCCGAGGACTGGCTGCCCCACACCCCGGCCACGGACACACGCCAACCCGACACCGACACAGGCCCCGACCCGGCCCCGCCCGAGGACCCGGACCCAGACCTGCCCACGGATCCGGACCCGGACCTGCCCACGGACCCCTTCCCGGACTGGCACCAATTCACCGCCGGGCACCCACTGACCGCCGCAGACACGGACGAGCCGCCCTGGCCGGCGCCCCTCGGCGACCCCTTCCGCGAAGACCTCGGGCTCCTCAGCGTCTGAGCGACCGGGGCTTGGGTCCTCATTTCGAGTGCCATAGTGATCGCGCGAAGGTCGACGCCGTCGCGGACGTTCTGATCGCTTGGTTCCAGATCGCCTCAACCTCAATGGCGGCCAGCGAAAAGCGCCAGCCGCCATCCGCCCTTGCCCTGGACAGCTCAGGAGTAGTCGTAGAACCCTTTGCCGGACTTCCGTCCCAGCTCGCCGCGCTCCACCATGTCGCGGAGGATCCGGGGCGGGGCGAAGCGTTCGCCCAGGGTTTCATGCAGGTACTCGGCGATACCGAGGCGCACGTCCAACCCGACGATGTCCGTGGTGCGCAGTGGTCCGGTTGCGTGCCGGTAGCCGAGTTCCATGGCGGCGTCGATGTCCCGGGCGCTGGCCACACCCTCTTCCAGCATCCGCATGGCCTCCAGCGCAATTGCCACACCAAGGCGCGAACTCGCGAAGCCGGGCGCGTCATTGACCACGATGGGAGTCTTACCGAGCCCGCGGACCCAGCCGGTGGCGGCGTCGGCGAGTTCAGGGGCGGACCGGGGGCCAAGAACGATTTCCACCAGCGTTGAGGCCGGGACCGGATTGAAGAAGTGCAGCCCGCACAGCCGTTCCGGCCGGCCGAGTGTGTCTGCCAGGTCGGTGACGGAGAGCGAGGACGTGTTGGTGGCAATCCAGGCATCCGTACCCAGGTGGCGCTCCACGTTGAGCAGGGCGTCCTGCTTGAGCTTGAAGTCCTCCGGCACGGCTTCGACAACAAGGCCCGCGCCGCCGAAGTCGACGGCGTCCGTGGAGACCGCGAACCGGCCGAGGAGCGAATCCAGATCCTCGAGAACGGCAGCCTTCTCAAGGGCCTTGGCCAACGTCGCTGTCACGCGGTCGCTGGCCGCTGCGGCTGCGGCCTCGTCCCGTTCGACGATGGTCACCGCAGCTCCGGAGACTAGGAAGGCGTGGGCGATGCCCGCGCCCATCCGGCCTCCGCCGAGGACGCCTACCCTCGTGGGGACGCCCGGGGTTTCAAGTGGGGGAGTAGAAGGGGTCATTAGTTGGTTCCTTTGCGTTGTTTTCGGTCCAGAAACGCCTGCATCCGCTCAAATTTTGCCTCTGATTCAAAGAGGATCCCTTGGGCGAGTTCGTCAATGGCCGGGTGTGCTGACCTTGGGGCGTGGAGGACGCTCTTGGTGAGGCGGACCGCGAGTGGATCCTGGGATGCGATCCGGGCCGCGAGTGCGAAGGCCGCCGGGATCAGCTGGTCTGGTTCATGCAACTCCGTGACCAGCCGAACAGCCATTGCCTCAGCGCCGTCGAGCACTTTTCCGGTGAGCAGGATTTCCTTGGCCAAAGGCTCGCCGACGAGCTCCACGAGGCGCCAGCCTGCGCCGGCGGCGGCGAGGATGCCCAGGCCGGTTTCGGGGTTGCCGATCTTTGCCCGTGGTGTGGCAATCCGGAAGTCCGCCGCGTAGGCCAGTTCGGCGCCGCCGCCGAGCGCGAACCCGTCAATGGCGGCGATCACAGGCATGGGCAGCCTTGAGATTCGCTGGAAGAGACCGGAATTGATGCCGGCCAGGGCATCATCACGGCGGCGTTCGCGGAGCTGGGCGATGTCGGCTCCGGAGGCAAAGATGCCCCCGGAGGGAAGCTGCGCCCCGGAGATGATGAGAATTTTGGGATTGCGTTCCAAATCCGCGCATGCGGTGTGTAATTCGTCCACCATGAGCTGGTCTATGGCGTTACGGACATCTGGCCTGTTGAGCTCGACGTGCACGGTCGCGCCGGCGTCGTGGATCTTGATCGTCTTCACCAGCCCACCATGGCACCGCTGATTACGCGGCGTCCAATACCTAATCCGCGAACCATTAGTATCGGAAAGTAATAGATGCGAGCCGGGGGAGCTTGCTGATACCGCCCGTTATTGATCCAAAATCTTCATTGATCATGAGGCTAATAAGTATTGGACTGCATAGCCGGAAGCTGGGATCGTGATTGCTAAGACAAAGACGTACCTGCAGAAAGAGTTCCGGATCATGAGCAACTACGCGACCATCAACCCGGCAACCGGAGAGCGCGTTGCCGAGTTCCCGACACTCACCGACGAGGAAGTGCAGGAAGCGCTCAAGCGCTCCTTCACGGAATACCGCAGCTGGCGCTCCACTCCACTGGCGGAACGGGCCGCGGTGCTGACCCGCGTCGCCGAACTGCACCGCGAACGCTCCGAGGAACTCGCCGCCCTGCTGACCCTGGAGATGGGCAAGCCGATCGCCGAAGCGCGCGGCGAGGTTGCCCTCGTGGCCTCGATCTACGCCTACTACGCGGACAACGCCGAGCGCTTCCTCCGCGATGAACCGTTGGAGATCAAGGGACCCGGCTCGGCCGTGGTCCGCACCGAACCCGTCGGACCGCTGGTCGGGATCATGCCCTGGAACTTCCCCTACTACCAGGTCGCCCGCTTCGCCGCGCCCAACATAGTGCTGGGCAACACCGTGATCCTCAAGCACTCACGCAACTGCCCGCAGTCGGCGCTGGCTATCGAGGCGGTCTTCCGCGACGCCGGGCTGCCGGCCGATGTCTACATCAACGCGTTTGCCACCAGCGGCCAGATCGCCACGATGATCGCCGACCCCCGGGTGCAGGGTGTCTCCCTGACAGGCTCCGAGAAGGCCGGATCCGCCGTGGCAGAAATCGCCGGACGCCATCTGAAGAAGTATGTGCTGGAACTTGGCGGCTCCGATCCGTTCATCGTGCTGCCGGATGCCGATTTGGACAAGGCTGTAGCCGGCGCCGTGGCAGGCCGCATGTACAACGGCGGTCAGGCCTGCACGGCGTCCAAGCGCTTCATCATCGTCGGTGATATTTACGACGAGTTCCTGCGCCGCTACACAGATGCCATGTCCAAGATCGCGCCGGGCGACCCGACTGATGCCCAGACGACCTTCGGCCCGCTCTCATCCCGGGCCTCCGTCGACGACATCGCCGAGCTGGTCCAGGACGCCGTCTCCAAGGGTGCGACCGCCGTCACGGGTGGAGGCGCCCCCGACGACTCAGGCGCTTACTACCCCGCGACAGTACTGACCGGTGTGACGCCGGACATGCGGGCATACTCGGAAGAGATCTTCGGCCCGGCCGCGGTGGTTTATCGGGTGGACTCTCCCGAAGCCGCTGTTGACCTGGCCAACGACTCGCCTTTCGGCCTCTCCAGCTCCATCTACACCGCGGATGTTGAGGCGGCCCGGCAGCTTGCCGAACAGCTGGAGACCGGCATGGTCTGGATCAACAGCATCAGCCGCAGCGCCGCTGACCTTCCGTTCGGCGGGGTGAAGCGTTCCGGCGTTGGGCGTGAACTGGCGCAGTACGGAATCAATGAATTCGCCAACAAAAAACTGATCCGAATCCCCGCAGCGTAGACCCGCTCGAATCACAGCCAGGCCACCGAGGCGGCCAGCCCGCCCAACAAACTAGCAGCAGGGGTCGTTTCGCGCCCTCAAAAAACGACCCCTGCCTCTACCTGGTTGGGCGCCACCGAACTTAGAGGAAATTATGAATCAGGCTTTTGTGTATGACGCCGTCCGGACCCCGTTCGGGAAGTTCGGTTCCGGCCTTGCCGGGGTCCGCCCGGATGACCTTGCCGCGCACGTGATCCGCGAATCCGTGAAACGCGCCCCGAAGCTCGACGTCGAGCGGATCGATGAGGTGGTGTTCGGCAATGCGAACGGCGCGGGGGAGGAAAACCGCAACATCGCCCGGATGGGCACCCTGCTGGCCGGGCTGCCGGTCTCGGTCCCGGGCACCACGGTCAACCGGCTCTGCGGGTCCTCCCTGGACGCGGCGATCATCGCCTCCCGCCAGATCACCACCGGCGATGCCGACCTGATGCTGGTCGGCGGGGCCGAGTCGATGTCCCGGGCCCCGTGGGTGCTGCCGAAGACCGAGAAGCCCTACCCGGCCGGGGACCTGACCCTGGCCTCCACCACGCTGGGCTGGCGGCTGGTGAACCAGGCCATGCCCGCGGAGTGGACGATCTCGCTGGGCGAGGCCACCGAACGGCTGGCCGAAAAATACGGCGTGAGCCGTGAGGCGCAGGACGAGTTCTCGGCCGCCTCCCACAACCTCGCCGCCGCCGCGTGGGACGAGGGCTTCTACGACGCCCTGGTCGCCCCGGTCCCGGGCACGGACCTGGTCCGCGACGAGGGGATCCGGGCCGGGTCCTCGGCGGAGAAGCTCGCCGGGCTCAAGACCGTGTTCCGGGCCGAGAGCGGGACCGTCACGGCCGGGAATGCCTCCCCGCTCTCCGACGGCGCGTCCGCGGCGTGGCTCGGCTCCGAGAAGGCGGCCGGGATCCTGGGGATGGAGCCGCTGGCCCGGCTCGCCGGGCGCGGCGCGCACGCCAACGATCCGCAGTACTTCGGCTACGCCCCGGTCGAGGCCGCGAACAAGGCCCTGGCCAAGGCCGGGATCGGCTGGGACCAGGTCGGCGCCGTCGAACTGAACGAGGCGTTCGCCGCGCAGTCCCTGGCCTGCATCAACGCCTGGGGCATCGATGCGGGAATCGTGAACCGGCACGGCGGCGCGATCGCCATGGGCCACCCGCT
>NZ_JBFUCO010000037.1:0-4365 GCF_056405215.1 Arthrobacter sp. P1_H7
AAAGGACATCACCGCCGGGTTCCAGGTCCGGCAGCGCCGCCCTTCATCCGGACGCAGCCGAGCACCCCAAGCCGGCGCTGCGGGACCGCCCCGGCGATAATGCCCGCCCCGGACGGAAGGATCTGCAATCCTCACTTCATATTGTCTAGGCCGGGCTGCAGCGGCCCCTCCCAGGTTGCGGCTGGGGGAACTTCCCCAAGCTAAAATCCAGCAGACCAAAATGGCATCAGCCCATGTGGGCCAGGTTTGGCTCACGGTTTCACCTTGGACCTGAGTGTGTTTGCTCCACCGGACCGGGCTTCGGAAGAAGCTCGTCAAGGGAACGTACCGCGTCCTGACCACAGGTGCTTCTCACGGGTGATCGCGACTACTGGGAACTAGGAGCGGACGAAACGAGCGATGGCGTCGGAGACTTCCTTGAACTTTGCTTCCGCGGCTTCTCCACCCGCGCTGCGTGCCGGCGGTGGGGTGACCCACGGGTGGAAGGCGATGAGAAGCATCGCTGAAGGGGAATGAGTAACGCGAGGCAGGCGCGACATGCGGATTGCGTTGCTCGGCCTCGGTAGCTAATCAGCTTGCGTGCTTGTCCCATCGGGCCGAAGGTTGGCTTCGGCGGCACATGATTTCATGCGCTGTGTAGCGTGCGTTTGCGCGCGTAGGCCCGTGCGGCGCGGACTCGGTCGCCGCAGCGGGTTGAGCACCATTGCCGTCGCGCGTGGGTGCGGAGGAAGAATCGCTGGCACCCGTCCGCTTCGCAGGACGCGAGCACCGATGCTTGGTCGCCGCTTAGCAGCGAGGCAGCGTCGTCGGCGATGACGGCCATGACGTGCTCGACGACTTGTGTCACGGGGTGGTTGGCGCTGCGGGTAAACCCTGACTCCGGGTCGAACTGAAGCAGGAGCGCCCCGGGTGCACAAGTCAGCGCACGATTTAGAGCTTGCACGGCCGCTGTCGTGGGGACGTCCCCTGTGGTGTGCGCGGTGAATAGATCGCGCAGGTCTGCGCGCAGGTCTGCGAGCCTGCCCCGGCAGTACTCGTGCAGCACAGTGTCCGATGCGATGAGATCGTGTGCTCTCAGCCAATCCGCGGCGTCGTCAGGACCGTCCAATTCGTCGTAGCGTTTGCCTCCGGGCAGTTCGCTTGCGCTGTTGACCAGTGCGAGGCTGGGATGCTCTTCGGCGCCTGGTACGGCTGCTGGCAGTGTTTCCGACATGATTCTCATGGTATCAGTTTCATTTAAGCGTGAGGTAGCTGCTACGCTCCAATCACGCCAAAAAGCACGTTTTTCCATGAGGAGTTCTTATGACGTTCGGTCAAGCAGCCGGCACGGCCCCATTCACACTGTCCGTGCTTTCCGCGGGCGGTACAGGAGTGGGGATGACCGCTGGGGAGGGGCTCGCGGCCACGATCTCGCTGGCGCGGACGGCGGACCAGCGCGGTTATCACCGGTTCTGGATGTCTGAGCATCATGCGATGGGAGCGACCTCGGTGTCTTCACCTCCGTTGATGGTCGCCCGCCTCATCGCTGAGACGACGAGCATCCGCCTTGGCGCCGGAGGGGTGATGCTGCCCAACCACGCACCGTTGCTGATCGCCGAGCAGTTCGGGATGCTGGAGGCTCTCGCCCCGGGCCGGATCGATCTTGGGCTGGGACGCGCCCCTGGCACTGATGGGGCGACTGCTGCGGCTCTGCGGCGGGGCGCGGATGCCAACGACGGATTCCCACAGCAGGTGCTCGAGTTGCTCGGGTTCCTGGGTGACGAGTTCCCTCCCGGACACCCCTACCGGCGTGTCCACGCGGTTCCCGGCCCCTGGCAGGCAAGGGAAAACCGGGTACCTGCGCCCCCGACCTTCCCGGAGGTGTGGGTGCTGGGTTCCTCTCCGTACTCAGCACAACTGGCCGGGCAGCTCGGCCGGCCGTATGCGTTCGCCTTGCAGTTCGGCGACGCTGACATCGATACGGCCATGCGTCTCTACCGTGAGAGCTTCCAGCCCTCCGACGTACTTGCCGAACCGCACACCCTCGTCAGCGTACCCGCGGCGATCAGCGACGACCCGGCTGAGGCAAAACGGCAGGCGGCAACATCGGCGATGGCGATGCTGCGCATGTTCAAAAGCGAAGGCTACCTGCTCCTTCCCCCCGACGAAGTTGAGGCCCACCAAGCAACACTGCAGGAGCGGCAGATCCTCGACGCCTACACCAGCCGCAGTTTCCATGGCACCGCCGCTACTGTCGCCGACCGTCTCGAAGCCCTGCACGAACGCACCGGCGTCGACGAGGTGATGCTCGTCGTCGGCGGCCACTCAACAACCCTCGACCAGCACGGGATCACCCTGATCGCCGATCACTACGAACTCCCGTACTTGAACGCACCGCTACCGGCCACCGCGCGGTAGCACCCATTTCAACACTCCGACGTTCACAACACACCCCATAAAGGAGAACCCCATGACCGCACCCCGCAGAGCCCTGATCGTCATTGACGCCCAACAGGAATACTTCGACGGACTGCTTCCGATCCAGTACCCGGACCGTGACCAATCCATCACCCGCATTCAGACCGCGATCAAGGCCGCCGAGCAGACCGGAACGCCGGTCGTGCTCGTCCAGCACGAGCTTCCCGCAGACGCCCCGGTGTTCGGGTCCGGGGCGGCGACCTGGCAAAACCACCCCGAAGTAGTTGCCCACGAGGACGCGGCAGCCAAGCGAGTCGGCAAGCGGTTCTCCAGCATCTTCGCTGACACCGACCTCGAAGCCTGGTTGCGTGAACAGGGCATCGACACGATCACGCTCGTTGGCTACATGACAAACAACTGTGTGATCGCCTCCGCCGCGGCCGCCGAGCCTCTTGGCTTCGCCGTCGAAGTCCTCAGAGACGCGACGGGAGCAATCGACCTCGCCAACGACGCCGGCACCGCGTCCGCACGCCAGGTCCACGAGACCCTCATGGCGCTGCTGCATTCGAACTGGGCGGCGGTAGCCGACACCGCGACCTGGACCGCAGCACTGCATACGAGCGCGGCGCTGACCAAGAGTGACCTCATCACCTCCGCCGCACGGGGCCGCAGTACCCGGTAGAAGTACCGCGACGGTGGCCATCATGCACTCAGCATGCCCGGACTATACATCTTGAGCTAGGACCGGCCGCATCCGATCGCTCAGTGGGCACTGAGCCCGCCGGCGTACCACCGTCGGCGGGCAGCCGAATCAGGCGTGTGGGCATACCTCAACGATGCATTCTGAAAGGAAACGCATCACTTACAGAACCTCCCTCTAGGCCCAAATCATCTTGAATAAGCATCTACGCCACCGTTAGCTTCCTGCCGCAGCGTGAAGGACGGGATCATCGCCTGACTTTTGCAGACACACTCTTTCCCTCGTTCGTGGCTACGAGAGCCACCTCGTCCTCCAGATCACCCAGTAGCTCATCACGCAAGGAACCAACCCCATGACCAGCACCACTAAGGCCTGGCTACTCTTAATTCCCGCCATCCTGGTCGAAGTGACGGCCTCACTCGCCCTCAAGGGCGCACTCGAGCACCCGGCCCTCTACGTCGTCGTTGTCATCGGCTACCTCAGCGGATTCGTCTTGCTCGCCGAGATACTCCGCACGGGTATGGCCCTCGGGGTTGCCTACGGTATCTGGGGAGCTACCGGTGTCGCCCTCACTGCCGTTGGCTCCCTCCTGCTCTTCGGAGAACCGATTACCGCCCTCATGGGCATAGGAATCATCGTCATCATCGCCGGCGTCCTGTGTGTGGAGCTCGGAGCCCAGGCCGCCCACAAGAAGGCAGAGATTGCCTGATGTCCTATCTTCTCCTCATCGGCGCCATCCTGTTTGAGGTCTCCGGCACGATCAGCCTCCGCCTAGCCATCGACAACACACGCTGGTACGCAGCAGTTGCGGTCGGATACGTGGTGTCCTTTAGCATGCTCGGCCTCACCCTCGCTCATGGGATGCCCATTGGCATAGCCTACGGAATCTGGGCCGCAGCAGGCGTCGCCCTTACCGCCGTCCTTTCCAAGTTCCTCTTCAAAGATCCCCTCACGTGGCTAATGAGCCTTGGCATCATCCTCATCATCGGCGGCGTCCTCCTCATCGAACTCGGCGCGACCCACTAGCCAGAACCACAGTCACCCCTATGGGCAGTCACTGCTGCGCTTGGTACGCCCAGCGCTACAGGGATCGCCCGTAAGGGGGTTTCCATCTCAAGACGGTGTCTACTAAGAAAACGAAGGTGACGTTCCTGCGGAAATTGGGGTGAGGTTGGGCTCGAATCCGAGCGAGACCATTCGGCGTTGGAGCCGTCTTCTGGCACGTTCGGGGTTCGTTTTGTCGAAATGATCGACGCCGAGTTCGTCGT
>NZ_JBFUCO010000038.1:0-2431 GCF_056405215.1 Arthrobacter sp. P1_H7
ATACACCCACCACGCCCCCACCGCAACTCCACCCCCCACACCCACCCCACCACCCAAAAACCCTGCCACCACAACCCAAAACCACCCCACCAGACCCACCACCGCCGCAAACCAGCACTGTGCGGTGCATCACCACGACACGCAACCGGGCATTGACGATCACGGCCCAACCCCGCCGGCAGCAACACAGCCCCGGCATCCCGTCCCCAGGCAACGGCAGCCAAGCAACCATCGTGTTGTCGGACGCCGGCTGCAAAGGGGCCGTGACGCTGGCGGAATACTCCCGATGCCGTCTGGTCCAGACTGCGATCCAACACTCCCGCCCAGCAGGTTATGAGCTCTGCAGCGACTTTCGCACGTTGTATCCACTTGGGGCACGGGCACTACAGGGTTGGGAACATTTGAATCCGCCGATGCCGGCTGTGGTCGCGCAGCCTCGAAGCACGGGCGCGGCCTTCGAGGTGTCGTTCGAGGGGTGGCGCAGCCGGGTTCCCGGACGCCTGCCGGTTGCCTGACCCCTCGCCGGCTCTGGATCCGCCGCGGTCATCGCCGGGCTCCCGCCCTATTCCCAATACATCGAAGCAGCAAGAACCGTCAGGCAAAACCCCTGAAGACACCGTCTCTGTCTGTCCTATCTGCGAACTCTTGCCAGTCCATGTTCGCGATGTTTAGGTTGTTATCGACTCCCCAAAGTTCGCGCGCAATGCATCGGAACGGCCGGCGCGATTCCGTGCTCAGATCAATGACCTGTATCGGATACCCCGATTCAAGAGCGACACTGTCCACAATGAACAGGACCGATGCGTGTTCACTGCCGGCCAGCGCCGCCTGGCGAACTTGTTCCCAGCCGACCTGATCCCAGGCAATGTCATCAACGACCCTCACGTAGGCGCGGAATCCATCGTCATTCTCGTTAAGCACAGTGGAAAGCGCATCCACCCAAGCGTCTTCGTTGCCGAAGGTCGTGCGCACCAGGAGGGAGTCCTCTGTGCTTGGAAGTATCAACATGCCGCTATGGAATCACATATATGGCAAGCCACTCCGTGACGCACCAAGATCATCTGCTCTTGGGCTCCCAGTCCATCCGGAGGCGGCCAGCGTTGAATTCACGCAAGACCGTGTCCGCTTCGAAGGACCCGACGCCCCCGAGCGATTAACCCCAGTCGGATGCGCCGCGACCCATCGCTGGCTAGTCAGGCGGCCACTGGTAGTGCCATGCGGGTACCGGAGCATGGGGAGTGCTGTAGCGAGGCATGGTCCAGAGGAAGTTGAGTCGTCGCCGAACCAGGGCGAGCCGGGCCGCGCTGTGTCCGCAGCGTGCTCTTGACGCGGCCCGGGGCACAAGCGTATACAAGGGCCATCCCGGTGTCGTCGCGGGGGTCGCGACCGCAGAACAAACGCGGGCAGCGCGGGGACCGCCATGATGAACCACGGCGGAGCGGGAGTGAGGTGTGAGCGATGACCGGATTGGCTGCCCTCCGCTTCGTGGCGCTCGGCTGGGCAGGCTATGTCGCTACGGAAGCAGGGAATGCGGACGATTGGGCGTACTACTTCGGCGTCTTTGTGATTGTGCTGGCCCAGTGTGCCGGCGTACCGCTTCCCGCCGTGGCCGTATTGCTTGGAGCCTACGCCTCGGCGCGCCATGGAGATCTGAACCTTGCCGCCGTTATCGCCGTCGGCAGCCTGGGCGCCATGCTCGGGAGCACTATTGGCTACGTACTTGGGCGGGTGGGAGGTCGTCCATTGATGCTGCGACTTGCACAGCGCTTCCACGCCGATGAGAATCGCATCATCCAGCTGGAGTCGTTCTTCGATCGGCACGGCGGCAAGGCCTTGTTCTTCGGCCGCTGGGTCATTGTCGTTCGGCTCTGGGGCGCCATTGCCGCAGGGGCTGCCAAGATGCCGTGGCCCAATTTTCTGCTCTGGACTATCACAGGGTCCATTGCCTGGGTCGCGAGCCTCAGCGTTCTCGCCTATTTGGCCGGGGCACTGGCCAATGCCATCGGCGACGCTCTCGACATCGGCGGTTGGGTGCTGGTCCCCTTCGTCGTGCTTGGCCTGCTGATCGTCTGGCGCCGGCGCAGACGCCGGAAGCTCAAGTCAGCGGAAGGGCCAGGGGACGGCGTGCCCGACGCCGAATGAAGCCGGAGGCAACAGCGTGGTCAAGGGCGAATTGCCGCTGGCCAAGTTTTCGAGAGACGGTGCCGGCGGCACGTGGCCCGGGTCTGGCGGGCGGCCGATCCCTCGAGGCCGGGCCGCCGGAAGGCACAGGTCAAGCCCGGAAAGAGCCGTTTAAATGCGGGAGGACCCCAACCTGGTGGTTGGGGTCCTCGACCTGAATGGTGTTCCGGCGGTGACCTACTCTCCCACACCCTCCCGGGTGCAGTACCATCGGCGCTGTGGGTCTTAGCTTCCGGGTTCGGGATGGGAC
>NZ_JBFUCO010000039.1:0-1741 GCF_056405215.1 Arthrobacter sp. P1_H7
CTAGCTGGCTATAGGTCGTGTCAAGTGCATGCCCCGGGCATGACGGTTCGCCCCGTGTGTCTGGCGGGCGTTCTGAGGTGTTTGTGGAGGCGGCGGTTTGGTGGCTGGGCCGGTGTGGTTCCGGGGGCGCCCACGCTGACTTATGCGACTTCGGCTATTTCACCCGGGTCATCTGGCGTCGTTCGGGTTGCCCGCGGGGCGAAGGGCCGGGCGCCAAGCTAGAGACGGCGTAACGCGGGAAGCGTCCGCCATAGCTGTATCGGCGTCTGGTCCGGCCCTTCGTCGGTTCCAGCGTCTCACCGCGGGCCGGGGTTGTGAAGGGATGCTGCGTGCACCTCCTTTGGCCCGGGGAGGGGGATGTCTGGTTGGCCTCATGGTGTGCCGCGGTTTGTCATTTCCAGCGGCCGGGGTCGTAGCTGGTCTGGTCCCGGACCATGGCGTAGGCGATCCGGGATGCGCGGTGCGCCATCGCGCAGGCGATGACGCCGCCGTGCTTGCCTCTGGTCCTGAGCGCCGCGGCGTAGGTCCGGCTGGGCGCGTCATTGAACCAGAGCCCCATGCCGAGATCGACCAGGGCCCGGCGCAGTGCCACGCTGCCTTCCCTGCTGATGGATCCGTCGCGTCGTTTGCCTGCCGATTCGTACTGGGTGGGTGACAGACCCGATGCCCGGTAGATCTGTGACGGTCCGGGCCAGCGGTGCGGGTCGCCCAGGGCGCCGCCGTAGTTGCCGGCGCGGACCACGCCCCAGCCCGGGGTGGTGGTGAGGGTCGCAAAGGGGCTCAGCGGCAGCAGCCGGGCGAGTTCGGCCTCGGATGCGTCGATCTGTGTGCTGAGTTCGGCCAGCAGGGCCAGATCGGCGGCCAGAACGCGTCGGGCCACCGGTGCGTCCACTGTGGTCAGCGCGTCGCGGGCAGCATCCACGAGCCGTTCGGCCAGCGGCTGGCGCACGTGGAGCCCCCGGGCGGCGGCGAACCGGATGAACCGGGCGGTGCCCAGTGCGGCGAGCCGCTTCGGCTCGGAGAATTCAGCGGCCACGAGCCTTCCGACTTTCGTGCCGAGCACGTCCGGCAGGACCAGGGTCAGCCCGGGGAAGGCCCGGTCCAGCTGGCCCAGCAGCTGGTTCTTCGTCGCGGTTCGCGCCTGGACCCTGCGGGTCCGGTGGGCCGCCCACGCGCCGAGTTCGCCGAGCACAGCCTCGCGCGCAGTCACAGGAACGCCGCGGCCGCTGAGGACCAGCTCGGTGATCGCTTCCAGATCCAGGGCGTCGGTCTTGATCCGCCGGCGTCCCTGGACCCTGCGCTGCTCGGCCACGTGCGCGGGATTCAGTTCCAGCACCTGCCAGCCTGCGGGCCACACGGACGGGGTGAGCAGCGGCCGGTGGTAATGCCCGGCAGCTTCGATCCCGACTCTCACGGGGGCATCGATGCCGGCCAGCCTGGTCCTGATCAAGGCCAGKACCCCGTCCAGTCCCCGCCCCGACATCTCAAAGTCCAGCGGACCCAACAGGCGGTGCCGGGCGGCATCGGTGACCGACAACGCGACCATCCTCTTGCCAACATCGACAGCAACAACAACGGGTGAATCACCGCCCGCCGCGGCCTGAACAGACATAACAAACACCTCCGAAGGCGTCGGGAGGATCCCGCGGATCAGCCCCGGGTCCTCAAGGGAATCTGATACATCCCGTCCTGGCATCTCCGGAGGTGTTTGTGAAGGACAGACTCAACTCATATCAGCTGT
>NZ_JBFUCO010000040.1:0-1566 GCF_056405215.1 Arthrobacter sp. P1_H7
TTTCGAGCTGTGGAGCCGCTTCGCGGCGTTGTGGTTTGAGAAAACGGCCTTGTGGCTGGGTTGGGTAGCGGCGGATGATGGCGGTGCCGCGGTCGACGCCGGTGTGTCTTAGTGCTTAGAGCCTGTTTTCGAGCGTGGTGTGGAGGGCTTCCACGGGAACCGTGGATTGGTGCCGCAAGCCCGGCAGCATCGGGTTTGATGAGCCCGGTTAGTAGATTCCTGAATCATTTCCCCGCCCTTCCCGCGGCACCTGGCACCACCAGCCGGTGGTGTTGTTGGACCAGATGCGAGGAGTAGATGATGGACATCGTGCACGAGCGTGCCGCGGGAATGGATATCTCCAAACGCGATGCGAAGGTCTGCATCCGGATATCGGGAGCGCGGGCAGGAACGTCCAGTAGGACGGTGACCACATATGGGGCGACGACGAATGAGATCGTGCGCCTGCGCCGTGATCTGGAGGCAGCCGCGGTGACCGTGGTGGTGATGGAGGCCACCGGCGACTACTGGAAACCGTTCTACTTCCTGCTGGCGGAGTCGCTGAATGTGCAACTGGTCAATGCTAAAGCTGCGCGGAATATCCCGGGGCGGAAGAGTGATGTTTCAGACGCGACATGGCTTGCGGAGCTCGCCGCCCACAACCTGCTGCGGGCCAGTTTCGTGCCGCCCGAGCCGATCCGCCAGTTGCGGGATTTGACCCGCACGCGGTCGAACCTGACTCATGAACGCACCCGCGAATACTCACGACTGGAAAAAGGGCTGGAGGACTCCAACATCAAATTGTCCTCAGTCGCCAGCACGCTGAGCACCCAATCCGCCCGCAGCATCCTCGATGCTCTCATATCCGGAGAACGTGACCCGAAGACCTTGGCTTCGCTGGCGCACGCCTCGATGCGCCGCAAATCCGCGGCGCTGGTCGAAGCCCTCACGGGCCGCTTCACCGACCACCACGCATTCATGGTGCAGCTGCACCTGGACCGCATCGACCAGATCGAGGCGACCCTCGCGGCCCTCGACGCCCGCATCGACACGGTGATGGAACCTTTTTCCCTAGCCCGGGAGCTGCTGATGACCGTCCCCGGGATATCGAAGAATGTCGCCAACGTCATCATCGCCGAAGCTGGCGTCGACATGAACGTGTTTGACACCGCAGGCCATCTGGCATCGTGGGCGGGAGTGTGTCCGGGCCAGAACGAGTCCGCTGGGCGAATCAAATCCACCCAAACCCGGCCCGGCGACCATTACCTCAAAGCCGCACTGGGAATCGCGGCGCTGTCCGTGTCCCGATCAAAAACGACCTATCTCGCCGTGAAATACCGTCGCATTCAATCCCATGCCGGTGCCCTGCGTGCCGTAGTCGCTCTCCAACACACGCTGCTCGTCATCGTCTGGAACATGCTCCACGACGGAGTCGCTTACGACGAACTCGGCGTCGATCATTTCGACAAAACGAACCCCGAACGTGCCAGAAGACGGCTCCAACGCCGAATGGTCTCGCTCGGATTCGAGCCCAACCTCACCCCAATTTCCGCAGGAACGTCACCTTCGTTTTCTTAGTAGACACCG
>NZ_JBFUCO010000041.1:0-1369 GCF_056405215.1 Arthrobacter sp. P1_H7
TGTGCTGTCTCACCTCATCGTTGACACTTCATGTCTCAACTGATCGTGGACGGTTCATGTCTCAGGACTTCGTGGACGGTTGCTTGCCCGTGCCGTTGAGGCCGATGTAGACGGTTCCTTTGGGCGGGCGCGGGTGGCTGATGATTTCGGTTCCCCGTGCGTCGAAGAACATGATGGTTTCGTCGTCGTAGAGGACGTGGATCTGTTCTCCTGCGTGGTTCGTGCCGATGTAGAAGTGCATGCCGATGACGGTGACTTCGCCCTGACGCCCCACCTTTCGTTGCACGCTCTGGCGTGGTGTGGGTTTGCGGGTTTCGAGGGTCGGGGGCTCTGGCGGCAGGGCTGTCGCGGTGGCGTTCCACGCCTCGGCCGGGGTCGTGCCCGGCGGCAGCGCCTGGTGTTCACGCTCGGTGTTGTAGTASGTGTCGAAGACATCGACACGGGCCTGTAGTTCGGCGACGGTCGCGGCCTGGGGATGGCGGTTCAGGTAGGTGTGCAGGGTCCGGTGGAAGCGTTCGTTCTTGCCCTGGGTGGTGGGTTTGTAGGGTTTTCCGGTGATCGGCACGACGCCGAGAGCCTTGAGGTATTCCACCAGGGCCCCGGTGCGGCCCCTCCGTGTGGGATTGAACGCCGCCCCGTTGTCCGATAGGAACTTTTGGGGCACTCCGTGGCGATCGATAGCTATTCGCACCACCCGGATGGCCGCTTCGGATGTCTCTGMGTCTGCGACCAGCGATGCCAGTGCCAGGCGGGAATGATCGTCGATGAGCTGGAAAATGGCCACCTTGGCTCCGCCGGCCAGCAGCCACTCCGTCGAGTCGATCTGCCAGCAGCCGTTGGGTTCTGGATAGACGAATCTTTGGTAGGCGCTGCGCGGTTTCTTCCTCGGTTCCGGGACCACGACTCCGGCCCGGGTGAAGATCCGGGCCAAGGTGGCACGTGATGGCGGTTGGACCCCTTGGCGTCGGAGTTTGGCGGCGACGCTCAGCGGCCCGYAGTCATAGCCGAGGCTCTTCAGGGACTCCCGGGTCGCGAGAGCCAGCCGCGCCAAAGAGGCATCGACCTTSGCCGGGCTGGTCGCCGGCTTGGTCGAGGCAGTTTCCAAGGCTTTGATCGTCCCCCCGGCGGCAGCCGCGGCCCGGATCTTGTAAAACCATGCCCGGGACACCTTGTGACGTTCGCAGAACTGTGTAACCGCACCCCTCTCAGCGTCGTCAGGCCATGTCGCCACCAAATGCCGGATCTTGATATCGGGGTGCATTTTGCTCATGACCCGAGCAAAACCGGTCCGAGTGTCCACGATGTCCTGAGACACACTGTCCACGATGTCTTGAGACAGAAACGTCCATTAAGTCATGAGACTCCACAG
>NZ_JBFUCO010000042.1:0-1121 GCF_056405215.1 Arthrobacter sp. P1_H7
AGACATCCCCGTTAGAGCAGATAAGGACCTGTTGTGAAAATCATTGCCGCTGAAGTGTTCGTCACCAGCCCCTCCCGGAACTTCGTGACCCTGCGGATCACCACCGAGGACGGGGTGACCGGGATCGGGGACGCGACCCTGAACGGGCGCGAGCTGGCCGTGGCCGCGTATTTGAAGGAGCACGTCGCGCAGCTGCTGATCGGCAAGGACCCGCACCGGATCGAGGACACCTGGCAGTTCCTGTACCGGTCCTCGTACTGGCGCCGCGGSCCGGTCACGATGGCCGCGATCGCCGCGGTGGACATGGCGTTGTGGGACATCAAGGGCAAGCTCGCCGGGATGCCGGTCTACCAGCTCCTGGGCGGGGCGTCCCGGAACGGGCTGCGCGCCTACGGGCACGCCTCCGGCGCGGACCTGCCCTCGCTCTTCGACTCGGTCCGCGAACACCTSGAGCTCGGGTACAAGTCGATCCGGATCCAGACCGCGGTCCCCGGGATCAAGGCCGTCTACGGCGTCGCGGCCCAGGCCCAGGCCTCCGGGGAGCGSTACGACTACGAACCGGCCGGGCGCGGSGCGTTCCCGCAGGAAGAGGACTGGGACACCCGCGCCTACCTCCGCCACCTGCCGACCGTGTTCGAGGCGGTGCGCAACGAGTTCGGCCCGGAAATCCCGTTGCTGCACGACGGGCACCACCGGATGACCCCGATCCAGGCCGCGAAGCTGGGCAAGGCRCTCGAACCCTACGACCTGTTCTGGCTCGAGGACTGCACCCCGGCCGAAAACCAGGAAGCGCTCCGCCTGGTCCGGGCGCACACCACCACCCCGCTGGCCATCGGGGARATYTTCAACACCGTCTACGACTACCAGGCCCTGATCAAGGAACAGCTGATCGACTACGTGCGGGCCGCGTCCACSCACTTCGGCGGGATCAGCCCGCTGAAGAAGGTCATGGACTACGCCGCGCAGTACCAGATCAAGTCCGGCTTCCACGGCCCCACCGACATCTCSCCGGTCGGGTTCGCCGCGCAGCTGCACGTGGGCCTGGCGATCCACAACTACGGCATCCAGGAATACATGCAGCACTCGGATGCGACCAACGAGGTCTTCGAACAATCCATGAC
>NZ_JBFUCO010000043.1:0-732 GCF_056405215.1 Arthrobacter sp. P1_H7
GGGAAACCGCCGGCCTGGACCGGGCCGGCGCGGCCGGGCTCGAAGCGCACTTCCTGGACCCCGCCGCGCCCAACGCGGCCCGCGGCTGCCCGGCCGGGGACCTCGTTCCGGCCCGGTTCCGGGCCAAGGCACGCACCTGGCGCGAACGCCACCACCCGGCCAGCATCGAGACACGCCACGCCACAAGCGCCGCGGACCGGCGGGTCGAGTTCGTCCCGGACCGGGACGGCATGGCCTGGCTCTCCGCGCACCTTCCGGCCGATACCGCCGCCGGGATCTGGGAACGGACCACCGCCGCGGCCCGCGCCCTCCAGGGCCCGGACGAGCTCCGGACCCTGGCCCAGCTCCGCGCCGACATCACCGCCACCTGGCTCCTCACCACCGGCACCCAAAGCACCGGAATAGACGGCGGAACGGCCGACGGCGGCATGGGCACCGGGACCACCGGCGGCACGGGTGCGGGGGCGGGTGCGGGCTTGGCAGGGGGCGGTGTTCCGGTCCCGCGGGCGCAGGTCCTGGTCACCGTCCCGGTCCTGGCCCTGCTCGGCGCCACGGACGAACCGGCCACCCTGGACGGGTACGGTCCGATCCCGCCGTCGATGGCCCGCCGCCTCCTCATAGACGGCGCCGGCTCCTTCCACCGGGTCCTGACCGACCCCCGGGACGGGGCACCGCTGGAAATCGGCCGGACCAGCTACCGCCTCACGACGGCCCAGCGCCAGTGGCTCCGGC
>NZ_JBFUCO010000044.1:0-672 GCF_056405215.1 Arthrobacter sp. P1_H7
AGCCGGAGCCACTGGCGCTGGGCCGTCGTGAGGCGGTAGCTGGTCCGGCCGATTTCCAGCGGTGCCCCGTCCCGGGGGTCGGTCAGGACCCGGTGGAAGGAGCCGGCGCCGTCTATGAGGAGGCGGCGGGCCATCGACGGCGGGATCGGCCCGTACCCGTCCAGGGTGGCGGGTTCGTCCGTGGCGCCGAGCAGGGACAGGACCGGGACGGTGACCAGGACCTGCGCCCGCGGCGACGGAACACCACCCCCTGCCAAGCCCGCACCCGTGCCGCCGTCTGACGTTCGGCCGGTGGTGCCCATGCCGCCGTCGGCCGTTCCGCCGCCCGTTCCCGTGCCGGTGTCTCCGGTGCCGGTGGTGAGGAGCCAGGTGGCGGTGATGTCGGCGCGGAGCTGGGCCAGGGTCCGGGGCTCGTCCGGGCCCTGCAGGGCGCGGGCCGCGGCGGTGGTCCGTTCCCAGATCCCCGCGGCGGTATCGGCCGGAAGGTGCGCGGAGAGCCAGGCCATGCCGTCCCGGTCCGGGACGAACTCGACCCGCCGGTCCGCGGCGCTCGTGGCGTGGCGTGTCTCGATGCTGGCCGGGTGGTGGCGTTCGCGCCAGGTGCGTGCCTTGGCCCGGAACCGGGCCGGAACGAGGTCCCCGGCCGGGCAGCCGCGGGCCGCGTTGGGCGCG
>NZ_JBFUCO010000045.1:0-542 GCF_056405215.1 Arthrobacter sp. P1_H7
ACGGCGAAAATCTGATTTTGGAGTGATCCGGGTGCGGCAGCGGTGATGCTCTTGCCGATCATGATGGATGCTTCCGACCCGGGAGGGGTCAGCTGCGCCACCCGGAAGTCCTCGCTGGCGATGTAGTCGATATCGACGCGGAAGCCGAGTGATTCGTAGAAGGCCTTGGCCCGGTCGACGTCGGAAACGGGAACGAACAGTACTTCAAGCTTCAAATCCATGGTGATAAGTCCTTTTTGTGTTGAGTTTGCTGAGTGGGTTAGTTGAGTGCTCAACGTCCGGGCGCCCGGGTGTTGATTTCCTGGAGAAGCCAGCTGTTGCCGTCCGGATCGCTGAAGGAGGCAAAGGACTGGTAGTCGGCGCGTTCCGGGTGCGGGCCGGCAATGCGGTGCTGGTTGTCGAGGTTGAAGATGAATCCCTTCGCGTAGTGGAATACCTCGGAGACGTCGACGCCTTTTTCGGCCAGGTCGGCCCGGGTCGCGAGGATGTCCTTCACGGCGAAAATCTGATTTTGGAGTGATCCGGGTGCGGCAGCGGTGATG
>NZ_JBFUCO010000046.1:0-524 GCF_056405215.1 Arthrobacter sp. P1_H7
TCGATGGCCCGCCGCCTCCTCATAGACGGCGCCGGCTCCTTCCACCGGGTCCTGACCGACCCCCGGGACGGGGCACCGCTGGAAATCGGCCGGACCAGCTACCGCCTCACGACGGCCCAGCGCCAGTGGCTCCGGCTCCGCGACGGCAGATGCCCCTTCCCCGGCTGCGGCAACCACTCCCTGGACAACGAGGCAGACCACCTGCTGGCCTGGGCCGACGGCGGCACCACCGGAATCGCGAACCTGGGCCAGCCCTGCCCGAAACACCACCGGCTCAAACACGCCTCCGCCTGGACACCGGCCGGGGCCAGCAAAGACCACCCGCCGGGCTGGACCTCCCCGGCCGGGCGGCACTACCCCAGCGAACACCAGGACTGGGAACCACCCCGCTGGCCCGAGGACTGGCTGCCCCACATCCCGGCCACGGACACACGCCCGGAACCCGACACCGGCACAGGCTCCGATCAAGCCCCGCCCGAGGACCCGGACCCAGACCTGCCCACGGATCCGGACCCGGACCTGCC
>NZ_JBFUCO010000047.1:0-415 GCF_056405215.1 Arthrobacter sp. P1_H7
AGACATCCCCGTTAGACATCCCCGTTAGAGCAGATAAGGACCTGTTGTGAAAATCATTGCCGCTGAAGTGTTCGTCACCAGCCCCTCCCGGAACTTCGTGACCCTGCGGATCACCACCGAGGACGGGGTGACCGGGATCGGGGACGCGACCCTGAACGGGCGTGAGCTGGCCGTGGCCGCGTATTTGAAGGAGCACGTCGCGCAGCTGCTGATCGGCAAGGACCCGCACCGGATCGAGGACACCTGGCAGTTCCTGTACCGGTCCTCGTACTGGCGCCGCGGCCCGGTCACGATGGCCGCGATCGCCGCGGTGGACATGGCGTTGTGGGACATCAAGGGCAAGCTCGCCGGGATGCCGGTCTACCAGCTCCTGGGCGGGGCGTCCCGGAACGGGCTGCGCGCCTACGGGCACGCC
>NZ_JBFUCO010000048.1:0-411 GCF_056405215.1 Arthrobacter sp. P1_H7
CTCGTGAAGCTGACCGGTACTAATAGGCCGATAACTTACACCACACACCACCCCGCAAACCCAACTTCAAAAGGGGTTTGCACCCAGGGGTGGTACAAAGAAACAAGACTGCTTGCGTCCACTATGTGGTTCCCAGACAACAAACCCGTCACCGACGGCACTGTTGCACAGGAACCGACAACAAAATAACAACACCACACCTGCGGCCAAACACCGCAGCGAACATGTTGTAACCACAGATTTCCCCACCCACCCCCAAAAGGGCGCGGTGCGGGACACAGGGTTACGGCGGTCATAGCGTGGGGGAAACGCCCGGTCCCATCCCGAACCCGGAAGCTAAGACCCACAGCGCCGATGGTACTGCACCCGGGAGGGTGTGGGAGAGTAGGTCACCGCCGGAACACCATTCAG
>NZ_JBFUCO010000049.1:0-409 GCF_056405215.1 Arthrobacter sp. P1_H7
GCGAGGACTAACGACTCGTGAAGCTGACCGGTACTAATAGGCCGATAACTTACACCACACACCACCCCGCAAACCCAACTTCAAAAGGGGTTTGCACCCAGGGGTGGTACAAAGAAACAAGACTGCTTGCGTCCACTATGTGGTTCCCAAACAACAAACCCGTTGCTTGAGAACCGACAACAAAATAACAACACCACACCTGCGGCCAAACACCGCAGCGAACATGTTGTAACCACAGATTTCCCCACCCACCCCCAAAAGGCGCGGTGCGGGACACAGGGTTACGGCGGTCATAGCGTGGGGGAAACGCCCGGTCCCATCCCGAACCCGGAAGCTAAGACCCACAGCGCCGATGGTACTGCACCCGGGAGGGTGTGGGAGAGTAGGTCACCGCCGGAACACCATTCAG
>NZ_JBFUCO010000050.1:0-399 GCF_056405215.1 Arthrobacter sp. P1_H7
CGACGTGGTGGTCAAGTTCCTGCTGACCGCCGGCGCCATCGGGGTGCTGTACAAGGAGCAGGCCTCGATCTCCGGCGCCGAGGTCGGCTGCCAGGGCGAGGTGGGCTCGGCGTCCTCGATGGCGGCCGCCGGCCTGGCCGAGGTCATGGGTGGCACGCCCCAGCAGGTGGAGAACGCCGCGGAAATCGCGATGGAGCACAACCTGGGCCTGACCTGCGATCCGATCGGCGGGCTCGTCCAGGTCCCGTGTATCGAACGCAACGCGATCGCCGCCGCCAAGGCCATCAACGCCGCCAAGATGGCGCTGTGGGGCGACGGCACGCACCGGGTCTCCCTGGACGAGGTCATCGTGACCATGCGCGAAACCGGCAAGGACATGAGCTCCAAGTACAAGGAAAC
>NZ_JBFUCO010000051.1:0-378 GCF_056405215.1 Arthrobacter sp. P1_H7
CTCGTGAAGCTGACCGGTACTAATAGGCCGATAACTTACACCACACACCACCCCGCAAACCCAACTTCAAAAGGGGTTTGCACCCAGGGGTGGTACAAAGAAACAAGACTGCTTGCGTCCACTATGTGGTTCCCAGACAACAAACCCGTTGCTTGAGGAACAAAACCACAACAAAATAACAACACCACAGATGTTGTAACCACAGTTTTCCCCACCCACCCCCAAAGGACGCGGTGCGGGACACAGGGTTACGGCGGTCATAGCGTGGGGGAAACGCCCGGTCCCATCCCGAACCCGGAAGCTAAGACCCACAGCGCCGATGGTACTGCACCCGGGAGGGTGTGGGAGAGTAGGTCACCGCCGGAACACCATTCAGGT
>NZ_JBFUCO010000052.1:0-365 GCF_056405215.1 Arthrobacter sp. P1_H7
CCGACCTCGGCGCCGGAGATCGAGGCCTGCTCCTTGTACAGCACCCCGATGGCGCCGGCGGTCAGCAGGAACTTGACCACCACGTCGTCGCGGTCGGCCTGGGTGGCCTTGTCCATGCCGGGGGCGAAGTGCAGGGCGTAGTAGAGCACGGCCGGGATGATGCCGGCGGCGCCGTTGGTGGGGGCGGTGACCACGCGCCCGCCCGAGGCGTTTTCCTCGTTCACGGCCAGGGCGATCAGGTTGACCCATTCCTGCCAGTACTTCGGGTCCCGGTAGTCGGGGTCCTGGCCGAGGGTTTCCTTCATGAGCCGTTTGTGCCAGTCCGGGGCGCGGCGGCGGACCTTGAGCCCGCCGGGCAGCAGCCC
>NZ_JBFUCO010000053.1:0-346 GCF_056405215.1 Arthrobacter sp. P1_H7
GCGTCGCAGTAGGGGGTGCGGCAGGTGTCGTCCCTGGTTTGGATGAAGCGGCGGAGGCCGGGCGGGAAGAGCCGGGCGCGGGCGTCCATGGCGATGAGCTCTCCGGTGCGCGGGTGGGTGTAGAGCCGGCGGAGCCAGAGCCGGAACGCGCGGTCATCGGCCCTTCCGGCGCTGCCGCCCGGGTGAGGGGGACTGACGGTTGACTCGCCGGATTCCCGTGGACCACTTTGCCTTTGTCCGGGTGAACCGACGCCGAATGCGCTGTCGTGAGCCTTAGCGCCGTTGATGAGGGTGCGGGCCCAGCCGGCGGGGACGGTGCCGTAGCCGGGGAGCCGGGCCGGTTCGG